>NZ_CP087203.1:1535408-1842490 GCF_026016325.1 Pseudomonas sp. B21-056 | reverse complement strand
CTACGAAGACATAACACTTATACGCTGCATGCACGCTGTCACTGGGAGTCTCGGGAACACGCAAGCCATGCAAAGCCTTGGCGCAATCCCAGATACGGCGAGCGTTAGCCACCCGCGACTGGTGCCATTGCGGCATCCGTTTCAGCTGAATCCTGCCAATTCCGCCTTGTACCTCCAGCATTCTCCAGTTGGTGCCAAAGCTCTCGTGCAGCCAACGGAATCCTGGGGCATGCTGTCGCTCGTACACAGCTTCCCAGCTCTTTCCATGATCCTTGAACGACCACATCCTGGCCCAAAGTTCACGATCATTCGTCGTAACCATGCCACCTTCACCGGCAGTAGTCATGATCTTGTCCTGACAGAACGACCAAGCACCAATATGGCCTATCGACCCGATCGCCCTGCCTTTGTATCGGGCACCATGCGCCTGTGCACAGTCCTCAATTACTCGGATCCTGTGCTCAGTCGCCAAGGCCATGATGGGGTCCATATCACAAGGCCATCCGGCAAGGTGAACGCAGATGATGGCTTTGGTACGAGGAGACAGGACTGCCTTGATGGTTGACGCATCAATATTCTGCGAATCCGCATTTACATCCGCGAACACAGGTATGGCACCGACGTTAACGATGCTGGAAACAGAGGCCAAAAAGGTTCGGGAAGTCACAATTACTTCATCACCAGCGCCAATACCCAGCGCCTGTAGGGCCAAGTCGAGCGCTACCGTACCATTGGCCACTGCGACCGCATAATCAGTCTCGGCCCAATCGGCAAACTCTCGCTCAAATTGGCGGCACTCCTCCCCGGTCCAATAATTTACCTTGTTGGACAGAATGATATCGCGAGCACAGTTTGCCTCTTCTTCAGAGAAAGATGGCCATGGAGAAAAGGGGGTATTCAACATTGAACTAATCCTGATTCATCAAACTGGCGAGAATGCATATGGCTACAAAGTCTACCGTCGCATGGCCAAAATTGGTGGAATTATTTTAGAACCCGCGCCGGAACGCCAACCACTGTAATACCTTCTGCCACATCTGCCACGACAGCAGCCCCGGCCCCCACTACCCCGGCGGCACCGATGGTCAGCATTTGCTTTACGCACGCGCCTATGCCTACCCAGCTGCGATCTCCTGCCACGACCCCACCGGCGAGCCTGGCACCAGGGCTGATATGAACGAAATCACCTAGAACGCAGTCGTGATCGACACTACACCCTGTATTCAGAATCCCACCCAGCCCCACTCTGGCACCGGCATTGAGAACAGCTCCAGCAAATATCACGGTACCCGCCCCTACCGTCGCGTGGCAGCTGACATAAGCGGAAGGATGGATCAGCGTCAGTAACATAGCGCCACGCTGAGTGAGCGCAGCCTGCTTGGTCTGGCGAACAGCATTATTACCAATAGCTACGATTATCCCGTCAAACTCACGGACCCGCTCAAGTAACTGGTTGCAAGTACCAATCACAGCCCAAACGCCAATACTAGTGACGGAAGGCCATGCATCATCGAAGAAAGTAATATCTTCCCACCCGCAATATTCAGCGGTATCGGCGACCACTTTCCCATGCCCACTTGCACCAAGGATTGCAAGTTTTTTCATTACTTATTGCCCGTGAACTTTGACATAGTGGCCTCTCCACTAGCGCTAATACCATCCTTCTTCATAACTTTCTTAACCGTCAACGCGATGATTTGCAGATCTAGCCAAAAAGAACGATTTTCCACATACCAGACATCCAGTTCGAACTTCTCCGGCCAGCTTAAAGCGTTTCGCCCATTGATCTGTGCCCAACCGGTAACGCCTGGCCTTACCCTATGCCGAAGGTATTGTCGCTCGTTATAGAGCGGAAGATACTCCATCAACAGCGGTCTAGGTCCTACGAGGCTCATGTCGCCTTTAAGTACGTTCCACAGCTCCGGCAATTCGTCCAGACTGCTGGAACGTAGGAAACTACCGAACGGGGTCATACGCTGTGCATCGGGCAGCGGAACATTATTGTGGTCGTAAGCATCACGCATGGTGCGGAATTTGATCATCTCAAAAGGCTTACCCTCACGTCCGGGGCGAACCTGCCGGAATAACACGGGCCCTCCCAGCTTGTGCTTTATCAATATTGCCACGACTACTATAACCGGTGACAAAATGATCAAGCCCATAAGGGCTCCGGCAAAATCAACGACTCTCTTCATCTGCTGGTCTCACAAGCTTCATTCAAACAACGCGCCAAACTTCCTGCAAGCTTGTCGAAACCATGCTCGACTTCTACGTAGTGCCTTCCCGCATTCCCCATGGCCGCTCGCTCGGCGCTCGTCAGGCTCGACAACCTGGCGACCGCGTCGGCTAGCGCCTTGGGGTTGCCTGGCTCGACCGTAAATCCGGAACCAGAATCTTCGATGGGGTTGTTGCCCGCATCACAGCAGAACAGAACCGGACGCTGGCCAGCCATGAAGTCAAACAATTTGTTTGAACTGATTCCGTATTTGAACACTGGAGCGTTAATCAGGTTGAAAACAAACGCGTCCGCCTGCGCGGCCAACGCCGGTATCTCGCGCTTGGGAACAGGGTCTTCAAAACTGACGCGTTTGAGGCCCAGCTCTCCAGCCAAGGCAATCAATTCGGCCTTGCACGGGCCATTGCCAATAATCCGTAGCTGGACATGCGACATTTCGGGATTTTCTTCGATGATATGTTGCGCACGTAGAACATTATCCAATCCATTGGCTGGACCATGAGCCCCGAAATACATAAGCGTGAACTCATCTCCGGCCACCTTATCCTCTGGACGAGGAAAATCCTGGAGATCGACGCCGTTCGGAATCCAGGCGATCCTCTGCGCATCAATGCCCATAGGCACTATGTATTCATGCGCCTTGGGCAGCAGCACAACAATCCGCTTCGCGCGCTTATAAAGCCACTTCTCCAAAACACGAAGCGTCCGAGCGATCATGCTGTTGCGTTCCAACCGCCCCATATCGATCAGCGTTTCCGGCCACAGATCCCGCACTTCGAAAACGAAAGGCACTCTATATCGCCACGCAAGCACCGCCCCAGCGGCTGCCGCAAACGGATGAACACTCGAGCCAATGATGACGTCGGGCTTCTTCAATGCAGTAAGCTTACCGGGCTTAACAACCTGCCAGGTGTACTCCAGCATATTACGCATACGCGCAGTACCATTCCCCTCATACTCCGATGTTTTCAACCACAGGAAGGGAACGCCGTCATATTGATCAAGCCTGGCGGACTCCGAAACCGCAAGACGTTGCCGACCAGACTGGTGCTCTACACTGGCCGCGACAATCGAAGCCTTCCAACCATGCGCAGGCAAATTTTTCGCCAACTGGTAATGACGAGTACCGCCAGCCCCTCCTGGCTCCTGCGCGTAGTGGTTGAGGATCCAGACGTTCTTCATTCAGCGAGGTCCTCGACAAGGCGGCATATGATCAGCTCGGCCGCGTTGCCTTGACCATATGGCTGCACTGTCTCACCTTTGCTACCCAAGGCTTGACGAACGGCTGTCGCCACTTCTTGCGAAGACTTCGGCGAAACCAATCGATTCCATCCAGCTTCGACCAATTCAACCCACTCGGTTTCATCTCGTAACGTGACACATGGAACGCCGTAAAAGAATGCCTCTTTCTGCACGCCCCCCGAATCAGTGGCGATGAGCGCGGCGTGCTTCTCAAGCTGTACCATATCCAGATAACCGACTGGATCAATAAGGTGCAGGTTCTCTGGCATATCATCCAGTTGCCCGCGCTTCTGCAGAACCGCTCTCGTCCGCGGATGCACGGGCCATACGATCGGCAAATCGGTAGATAAGTCGCGGAAGGCCTCGACAATCGCGGTAAGTCGTGAAGGGTCATCGGTGTTCTCAGCGCGATGAACTGTTGCAAGTACAAAGTCAGCTTCCTTGAGGCCAAGCTTGGCCATTACGCGCCCGCTGGAGTCAACACGCCCGCCATGGAATTTTGCGACGTCGTACATGACGTCTCCGACGGGAATGATACTGGCGGCCCCCACGCCCTCTTCTTTCAGATGCTTCGCAGCGGTTGCAGTTGGAGTAAACATCCAACGTGAAACCCTGTCGGTCAGAATCCGATTTACTTCCTCAGGCATCGCCATGTTAAAAGAGCGCAGTCCTGCTTCAACATGGGCAACCGGTATATGCAATTTGACCGCAGCTAATGCACCAGCCAACGTGGAGTTAGTATCGCCATATACCAATACTACGTCAGGGCGCTCTTGCAATAGAACCTTCTCTACTTCAATCAACATCCTGCCGGTCATGTCGCCATGGCCGCCACCGTGGATATCCAACTGATAAGCTGGCGTTTTCATGCCTAACTCATCGAAGAAAACATCGGACATATTCGAATCGAAATGCTGTCCTGTATGAACAACGACCTCCTGGACCGCTGGCAAAGTGGAAATGAAGTGGGACACAACACTCGCCTTAATAAACTGAGGACGAGCACCCAAAACTGTTAAGATCTTCATTTTTTTACCTTTTTCGAAAGTTGTTCATAACAAGCCAAAAGTTTTTTTGACTCGATATCCCAATTGTACTGTACGCTTACTGCTTTCCGACCATTCTCACCAAGAAGACGTGCGCGCTCTGGGTCTTTGGCCAAAGCATCAATGGCATGCGCAATTGAGCGCGGATCCATTGGATCAACCAATATGCCGCAATTACTGCCATCTATTATCTGACGCCATAGAGGAAAGTCCGACGCAATTACAGGTATCCCCGCAGACATATACTCGAACATTTTATTAGGCTGGGCATCAATGTGATTGGGTAACGGATGAAAGGTTACCAGACCAGCCAAAGATCGAGACAGAACATCTCTTACATGCGATCGCTCGAGCTGGCCTAGCTGATTAACGGAAGCCCAACCTTCGAGTTCCTGCACCCGTTGTTCGACATGAGACTCGCTGAAGCGCCCGACCAGATTGAGACGCACGCCCTCTGAAACGTGGCTGAAGGCATCAACGACTTGTGAGATACCACGAATATTTGCGATACCACCCACATAACATACTTCTTTTTTCTTCTCTTCCCAAGAAACAGCTGCGTCCAACTCGCCAATCATTGGGAAGTTATTTATATCGATACTAGCCGAATTGATACGTAAAAATTTATCGCGAATAAAAGGCGTCGCCGCAAAGATAAAATCCAAATTACGACACGCAAAGCGCTCATACACAAAAAAAGCAACAGATATACACCTCATAAGAAACGGGTGCAAATAAGGCTTACTTAAAAGTTGCTTAGGAACATCCTCATGAGAATCAAAAACGACAACCTTCCCTGCCTTTTTTAATTTCACACCCACTGGAAGCAACTCTGGGTCATGAAACTGATATATATCCGCATCAAGCGACAGTGCTGTAGTAAAAACATCACCCGTAATTTTGAATATCCGTTGCAACCTGCCTTTAGGCTTACCGACATCCAATATCTGGATCCCGTTTACCTGCTCATCACCTTTACCATCTGCAACGATCAACGTGACATCATAACCAGCACTTGCAAGCGTACGACATTCTTTTTGAAAAATTCGAATATCGTATCGAGAATGCACCGACGTCAAGTGAACTACTTTCATCATATAAACCTATGCAAATGGCTCTCAGGAATAGATTCGAAGCTTTCTACCCATCAGCCTCTGGAGCAATCCTTGCGCACGTTTGGCAAAACGTTGCAAACCATCCCAGTTTTTGAAGTCGGAGTAGTCGTGTATTGGCACATTCATCAGCTCGTCGAATTGAGACCGCGAGATCCTGATCTTCTTGCAGAAGTATTCGATATCGGCTTCTAACTCCTCAGGGTCGTAGAGTGGCTCAGCAAGCTTTATCAGAGCAGTTTCACGAGTCAATTGACCTGATAAAATCATACTGGAGTAATGAATTTTTCGTTTATCGTAGCCAAACCTGGTTGGTAGATAATAATTTTGGAAGAGCTTAGTAAAAATAGATTCGCCATGTTTACGAGCGTAGGAGCGATATCCTATTGTATCTCGCAAATAAACTTCCGCCTCGGCCTTATTATAATTCATATAATTCAACGGACGAACAGTCCGCATTCCCTTCACGAAGGGATACCAAAAATAATATTCAAAAAAGCTAATGGTCTTGTAATCATTCAACGCGCGCTCTCCATAAGTTTTATGTATTGCGCGCAAATTAATAGCATCCATAGCGCTACCGTGCCATGTTTCTGGGAAAACCGCCTCGGTCGCCAGATTTCCGCCGCTAAGAATATATTTAATATTATTCTTAACTGCAAAATGATACATACTTGAAAAGAAGGCATGATCTTGAGGTACATCCTGATTCGCGACAGCTGCACGCATGTACGCTAACTGCAGATCCCGAACCTCTTCCCAGTTCATAACATGGGTATGCAAATCATAACCGCAATATTTTATTATCTTTTCGATATTACTAACCGCGAGCTCGCTATTCCATCCAGCATCGACATGTACTACAAGCGGACGCAAGCCATAGTCTTTGACTTTAAGAGCCAAATAGGAGCTATCAACACCACCACTCAAGCCAATAATACAATCATACTCTTTACCGGCACCGTCTTTTTTTATCTGCGCAACGATATTCTCAAGCCGTTGAGCGCCCGAACCGTCGGAAAATAGCTGCTGACTCTGAACCTCATCAAACTTACGACAGTGATTGCAAACGCCATGATCATCAAAGACGATCTGGGAGTCTGACGTATCCATTACACACCGGGAGCATACCTGAGTCACTGCACACCTCAATAGAATTCATTAATCACGGAGATCGCTTAATCGAAAGTGACCCGATAATATGATGCTTCAAGAATCTTCTCAAACGCTACGCACCAAAAGCGCCACTAAAAAACCAATACTAACAAAATATATTTCACTTACTGTCCTTGTTAATATCTGGATAGCTAATCAAGACTGCCCTGTGTTTTCCGTGAAATACAAAAAGACTACCTGCCGATACAGCAGAAACTTCGCAATTGTTGAATACAGCAAGCAAATCATCTGTAGACCCGGCACCACCGCAGGCCACGACAGGTACATGTACACTATTAACCACATTTGAAATCAGCGAGAGATCGTAACCCTTTTGCGTTCCGTCGCGGTCAATGGAATTCAGGAATATCTCTCCTACCCCAGCCTGCTCTAAAGCTTTCGCCCATTCCACGGGAGACTTCTTGATATCCCGAGATCCGTTGTGAGTGCACACTGAATACCCACCCAAAAGTCCCTTTTTGCAGTCGATTGAACCTACTACGCTCTGCGAACCATATTGCGCTGCAATGCTGCTGATCAGAGACAGACCATCTGCTGAAGCCGAATTTATAGCAACTTTTTCAACACCCAAGGCAAAAAGCTTTTGTGCGTGCTCTAGCTTGGTGATACCTCCACCATAACAAATTGGCATAAAGCACTCACTCGCGATCTCCGCCACAAGCTCAAAGTCCGGATCACGCTTCGCCTTCGTAGCGCTTATATCCAGAAGAACTAATTCATCAACCTCTTTTTCGTTGAAGATCCTAATTGCATTAATAGGATCTCCAACATATTTCGGATCCTTGAATTTTACCGTCTTAACCAACCCACGATCCTGCAAAAGCAAACAAGGAATAACACGTTTCCTAATCATTGCTCGAGACCTACAAAATTTTTGAATAGCTGCATACCAAACTTGTGGCTCTTTTCGGGATGAAATTGAAACCCGAATATATTTTCCCTCATTACTCCAGCGGTAAACTCCTGGCCATAGTTAGCAATCAATAAAGTATCGCTTTCGACCTTGGGCTGCATGTAATAGCTATGGACAAAATAGAATCGACTCTGCTCGTTCAGCCCATTCAAAATGGGATGATCGGCTCTGGGCTGAACCTCATTCCAACCCATGTGTGGAACCTTGCGCCCTTCTCGCTTTTCGAAGCGCACGATATCCATATCAATCCAACCCAAACCTTTCTCCTGACCTTCCTCGGAACCGCATCCCAGCATTTGCGAGCCCAAGCAGATGCCCATGACAGGTTTGCGAACGGTTAACGCTTGTTCATTCAGTACATCGATCAAACCACTTTCACGTAGACAGCGCATTCCGGCATCGAACGCCCCCACACCAGGAAGGATTAGTTTATCCGCTTTTTCCAAATCACTCGGCAAATTTGATGCTTTGGCTTTGGCGCCAACTTTTTTGAGCATATTGAGTACAGAAGCAATATTACCGACACCGTAATCAACAACGACGATCATTGCGATTCTCCTTTCGCCGCACGATAGGATATCCAAAAATATATCATATACATCACCGCATATCCGATTGAATAGGACCACAGAGCCGAATCAATTTCCTGGGAGAACGTGAAGCATAGCCAAGTGAACAAAAGCAGACATATCTGCCATAACAAGTCCAGCTTCTGCTTTTGCGCAATATAAATTGTATAACTTAGCGGACTTACGACAAACCTCATGAAAAATAGAGGAATCAGTAGTACCGCGTAACGCCCTGACTCTACCCACTCCTGACCAAAGAGCAAACCAAAAACCCATTCGCCCACTAGTGCAAAAATTCCAAACGGAACTATAGCGAGTGATGCTAACACGAAGAACGTCTTCAAGAATATTCGATAACAATTCCCTTGCACTCTAAAATCACGTGCTGCCTGTTCTTTGAAAACATCAAGCACCGAAGCTGCCAATAAGGAAATAGGCGCGCCCATCATTTTTAAAGTCAACGCAAACCAACCCGCGGCCTCGCTTCCAAACCGAGCAGCAATAAATATAACCGGAAGCTGACTCGCTGCTGTGTTCAAAAGATCAGCAGTAAGCGAGAATTTTGGAAAGTTCTTATGCCGACATGCCATCTCCTTCACAGACAACCAACTCGAGCTAATACTCCCCCTTAGCCAAGTACTGTTAATCCAGAGCAACGAAAGGCCCGTCGCTGTAATAACTCCGATTACTTGGCCGTGAATTAGACCCGAAACGCCCTGAGAAAAGTAGGCAGCAATAACTTGCGCGACCGCAATACACGCCGCAAGACTGATTCGAGATATGCCAAGCTTATTGAATGCTTGCTGATAGGTCAGCAACGACAATACGACCTTATTCATCCCTATGCCAAAAATCACAGCAACAAGCGACACCCAGAACATAGAAATCACAGGTGGCAAGTTATAGAAAACGCCATCCCACAACATCGCGGCACCGACGATCCCCAATGAGGTCAATACTCCAATAATGAAGATAAGTTTGAGTATAGCCTGAATATCATGCGCTCCATTGCAATTAAAAATCGCCATTTCATAACGACCTGTAATAGCAACTGCGGCTATTGTCGCAAATGATAGCCAGACACTAAATTCACCGAGATCGGCCGGGGTGTACAGGCGAACAAGAAGGAGCATGACCCCCATTGTGATGAGCTGAGCTCCGATAGTGCCCATTAAGACACGAGCGATACGCCCCAAGAAACTAGCGCTCATTGAATTTACTTCCCCCGAAGGTAAAGGGCACGGAGACAAGTACAATGAACCCTAGCATCAAGAAAACACCAGAACCCATCAACACAGTCAAAAGTGACTGTTCCAGGATTTTTGTCGCAAAGAGAAGCGCAACAGGGATAGTGAGGAAGGCGACATAGCGCATGTACAACAAATTCAACAACAGCACAACCCCACTCACGAACAGGGACTCAACGGCGACCCCGACATACTTAGCCTGCAAATAAGCGATAGCGAAAAAATTTACGTTGGCATTCAAGTTCGGATTATCGAAAATTTCTTGGCCAATTCGAAAAGTCAATGGTTCCGACTTCGCCACACCCATTATAGAACTAAGCAAGGTATCACTATAGAAATTATAACCAAACAATAAAACAAAATTATCCACAGCCCCTAACAACGTTGAGGGGACGATGAAAGCACGACGCACGAAATAGTCATTAAGATATGAATAGCCAAACAGCTCAAACTCAAGCGCCCCCGCCAACAAAAAAACGACTGCACCAGATAACAACCAAGAAATTTTTACATTTCCGTAGCGCCTAAAGTACTGCATCAGAAAATAGATAAGCAGTAGTACCATAAAAGGATATTTCTGGCCAAACGCCCCCCACAACACAAAGGCATTTGCCAAACCTAGTAGTATATATATATGCGATTTCCGGTAGACACCCCAAGCAAAAAGCACAGGGAAAAATGCCTGCGTGCCTATGGATGCGAGATAGCCACCCCCCGAGCCAGCTTGGAATACATCGCGCGCCAAGGCTCTTCGTACGTACTGATCAGGAAAACTAAAAGAAAAATAACTTGCGCTTTTAAAAAAAATAAAAAAAGCACCAAAATATTGGCAAACGCTAGAATCGCCAAACATTTTCGACTCAGTGCATCACTTTGCCTACTTTGACTTTCGTAAAATCTAATTTTATTCGCTAAAGCGATTATCACCACCCCAAACATTACACCCAGTGACACCCCTTCCCATGGCTTCGTATCGGGTGAAAAGTTGTTTGCGGCATTTAGAACAAGAGCATGGGGTACTACCACGAGAAAAAGTAGACAGACAATAAGATCTCCAGGCCTTTCCACGCGCCCCCCACACAGCAACGCACAAATCGAAGCCAGAACCGCCAGGTAAACTATCAGCCCGAAATCGATATGCTTTGCTGCCGCCCCCATGTACTCATGAAGTATATAAACATAGCTATTGTTCACCCATACTAAAGTCAGGAAATAGGCGAAAAACAGCAAAGCATTCAACAATACCGACCTATCGAGACGAGCTGATAAATACATAATATTATCCCGCGATAGCCGCGGCAATTTTCATTACAGACGTCTCATCCAAATAAGGATGCATAGGCAGGCTCATCACTTGCGTCGCGACTTCATCACCAACCGGCAGGGATACCGAAGAATCAGCTACTGCGGGTTGTTTGTTGAGCGGGATTGGATAGTGAACTACACTTGGAATACCTGCTGCTTTCAATTTTTCCTGAACAATGTCGCGATCTTGCACGCGAACCGTGTATTGAGCGTAAGCACTCACATTCTGCTCAGCGATGTATGGAATGCTGTTTAATCCTGCCGTACTCAACGCAACGTCATACCATTTAGCCACTTGCTGACGCAGCGCAATCTCCTCTTCGAAGATTTCAAGCTTGGGCAGTAGAATAGCTGCTTGCAGGGTATCCAGCCGGCTATTCACCCCAACCCGGATGTGATGATAACGGCGGTCCTGACCATGCCGGGCAATCTGGCGAATAACGGTGGCCAACGCTTCATCATTGGTAAAGATCGCGCCACCATCGCCATAGCAACCCAACGGCTTGCTAGGAAAGAAGCTGGTGCAGGAAACTGTTGTAAGGTTGCACGAGCGCTTGCCTTTGTACGAAGCGCCAAAGCTCTGCGCCGCGTCCTCGATCACAGGAATGCCGTATTTGGCAGCAATAGCGTTGATCGCATCAAAGTCAGCGCATTGCCCGTATAGTGATACTGGAATAATCGCCTTCGTACGCGGCGTAATCGCCGCTTCGAGCAACTGCGGATCAAGGTTGTAGGTACGTGGGTCGATGTCCACATATACAGGCTTGGCCCCCAGCAGAGCGACTGTTTCGGCAGTAGCAATGTAGGTGAAGCCCGGAGTGATCACCTCGTCGCCTGGGCCAATGCCCAGGGCCATCTGTACGATCTGCAGAGCATCGGTGCCGTTGGCGCAACTGATGCAGAACTTGGTGCCGGCGAAGGCGGCGAGGCGCTCCTCCAGTTCCTGTACTTCCGGGCCAAGAATGTACTGGCCGTGGCTCAAGACACGCTGGATGCCGGCATCTATCTTGTCCTTGATACGTGCTTGCTGGCTCTTCAGGTCAATGAATTCAATCATGCTCAGGCATCCATCTTGTTCAAAAATTTTCCGTTCAGCACATAACGCGCCCCCGTATGCGAGCAGAAGGCCTCGCCCTGCTCGTTCAACTGCAGTTGCTCGCCAAATTCGCTCATCCAGCCAATCTGCCGTGCGGGTACGCCCACCATCAATGCATAGGCCGGTACATCCTTGTTGATGACCGCGCCAGCACCGACGAAGGCATATTCACCAATGGTAACGCCGCAAACGATGGTGCAATTGGCGCCAAGCGTCGCGCCCTTCTTTACCAGCGTATCGAGGTACTGGTCCTTGCGCTCGATCAGCGAACGAGGGTTATAGACATTGGTGAAGACCATGCTGGGGCCACAGAACACGCCCTCTTCCAGCGTGACATTATCGTAGACTGATACATTGTTCTGGACCTTGCAGCGGTCGCCGATCACAACCTTGTTGCCTACAAACACATTCTGGCCGAGCGAAACGCCGGCACCGATCCGGGCCCCCCCGCAAACATGGACAAAGTGCCAGACACGGGAGTTTTCACCGATCTGTGCGCCCTCATCGACAATCGCGCTTGGGTGCTGATAGTAATTCATTGCTTCAGACTCACATTGGACTGAGGTTGATCGAAAGCACGTTGCAATTGCTCGGCAGCATAGTGCCCATAACGACTTGCACCTACCTCGTTGAGGTGGTGGCTGTCACGGTAGATGAGCAAGCCTTGCTGATAAGGCGCAGCGGCAAAGAAGCTGCTGTTGGAAAAGTCCAGGAAGCGCACGCCAGGCGTACGGTCGACAATGGCCTGAACTTGCTGGTTGGCAACCTGCCACTCGCTATTGAATGTCAATGGTGCCGGCAGGCCAATCTCGGTAAAGCGCCTTGCTCGCTGTACATCTGTTTCAAACATTGGTATCTGGGCAAGCACCACGATGTGTTTATGGGCTCCTGCAGCATCGACGAGAAACTCAGCAAACGCCTTGGCGAATGCTTGGCTCTGCATCTGGTACTGCCACATGCCTGCGATGATCACCCGCTCCACCTTAGGCAACTCACGGACGACGGCCTCAATCTGCGCGCGGCAAGGTTTTTGCGCCCAGGCTGGCAGGCGTTCAAAGTCGAAGCCGGGAATAGGCACGCAACTGCTGGCGGTGAGCACACGGTAAGCGACGCCCTTCTCTTCTCCCACCCGGTCGAAGAAGTAGTTCAACTGGGCAGCATGACTATCGCCAATTACCAGGACGGACACTTCGGCATCTGCCTTGCCTCGCTTGCACGCGCCCACCTGGGTGCCATGGCAAATCAGTTCTGGAGCAGCATAACGGGTGAGCTCCACAGGCAACGGAGCGACCAGCGAGGCGTTCACACGTTGCCCCCCCCACACCACCAGCACGACCACAGCACCGCCTACAGCCCACTTGGGCACCTGGCGCATCATACCGGAAGCGTTTCTGGCGGGTGTTTCGACCAAGCGATAGGAAAGCCATGCCAGCAGTACAGAGCTGACCACGAAAACCGGTAACCAAGCGTCCGTCAGCTCGTACTGCCCTGTGTAATAGCGAATGAACGCCAGCACCGGCCAGTGCCACAGATATAACGAATAGGAAATGCCGCCGAGCCAGACCATCGGCCGAGTGGCCAGCAACGCGCTGACCGGACCACGCCGGGCGGCGATGAGCAGCCCTGCCCCGACACAAGGCAGGCTGGACCAGAAGCCTGGGAAGTGTTGCTTATCGATAGCCAGCACTGCCCAAGCCAGCAGGGTTGCGCCCAGCCCACCGAATACGCTTGCAAGTAACATGGATAGCTCGCGCTGGCGCATCAGCAAGGCAACGATGGCACCGACCATGAACTCGGGAATCCGTGCCGACAGGGCAAAGTACAACCCTTCTTGCGATTCACCCAGTACACGGTAGCCGCTCCAGGCAAACAGGCTGACGGCTAGCAAGGCAAATGCCATGAGACGCCATTGCTTTGGCAAGCAAATGACCAGTACTGGGAAGAACAGGTAGAACTGCATCTCGATGGCCAAGGACCAGGTATGCAGAAGCGGCAGCTCATCGGCCCGCGGCGCGAAATAGCTACCGAAGTCAGCGAAGTACTGGTTGCTGGTAAACAGCGCCGAGGATTTCAGGCTGGCGAGAAAGAATGCGAAGTCATTAGGCAGAAACAAAATCGCGGATACTGCACATACCACCACCAGCATGACGAAATACGCCGGCAGAATACGTTTGATACGGCTGGCATAGAATGAAACGAGATCGATCTTATCGCTTCGCTCGGTCAACAATGCCGTTATGATGAAGCCAGAGATAACAAAAAAAATATCGACGCCAACATAGCCGGCTTTCAGCCAGCCACTATTGGCGTGATAAAGCATGACCGCCAGAACTGCGATTGCACGCAAGCCCTGAATATCGAAACGAATGCTGCGCGCGTGGCGCATCGCACCCGCTTCGTTTGGCTTGTTGAAATTATCGTTCGACACGCTGGTTCGAGATCCTGCTTGGGAAGTATGAAAACAGGTGGCGCAAGGCCACCCGTGCTGCCTCGCCCTGTCAGCGAGAAAGAGCTTGGACGAACGGATGCGCTTCGTTGTCCGCTGCCACGACGATGGCCGCACTGCGAATGGTATTGACAGTCTCCACGCAATGGCGAGCATCCTCGATGCCATAGCCACGACCAGCCAGGACTTCCTCGTAGCTGGTGGTGTGCAGGTCAGTGAAGCCTTCGGAGAACTCCATTTCCTCGCCGTTGACGGTAATCGAACGGTAAGTCGGCTTCTTGCCCTTCACCGATTCCGGCAGGTCATTGGCGTCGACCGACAGGAACCAGCGTACGCGTGCTTTCTCGTACTCCAGGTAACCAGCCGCCTTGTGTTCGGAAGTGAAGTGCACAACGTTACGCTGCAGCTTGCCGAAGATGAAATGCAGCATGTCGTAGAAGTGCACGCCGATGTTGGTGGCTACGCCGAACGACTTGCGCGGGTCCCCTTTCCAACTTTGCAGATACCACTTGCCGCGGGAGGTAATGTAGGTCAGGTCGACTTCGTACTTGTGCGGGTTGTTCTCGCGGGCAACCTTGTCCTTCAAGGAAATGATTGCCTGGTGATGGCGCAGTTGCAGGATGTTGAACAGGCGCTTGCCGGTTTCCTGCTCGATCAGGACCAATTGGTCCAGTTGCTGCGGTGTCGGTACGAGCGGTTTTTCGCAGATCACGTCACAGCCCAGGCGCAGGCCGGCGGCAATGTGCGGGTGGTGCAGGTAGTTGGGCGAACAGATCGACACGTAATCCAAGGCGGTCGCTGGGTCGCGCTTGAGGCCGTGGGCGTGATCAAGGAAGAATTCGAACTCGGTGAAGAATTCGCTTTGCGGCGAAATGCTGTCGATGATGCCTACCGAGTCATTGATATCGTAGGCAGAGATTAGGCGGTTGCCGGTATCTTTAATGGCGCGCATATGCCGAGGGGCGATATAGCCTGCGGCACCGATGAGAGCGAAGTTTTTCATGGGGCTTCCTTTGAAAACGAAGGAATCCGCCTGGCCTTGGGGCACAGGCGGATCGACGGGAGAGCGATGCTGATCAGGCTTTGACGATGTGCGTGGCCGGGGTGCGGTATTTACCACGGCTGTCAATGATCAGCTTGGCCTTGGACTCGATCAACGCATAGTCGAACTTGTCATGGTCGGTCGCCAGGACGACTGCATCGAAGCTTGCCAGGTTCTCGGCAGTCAGCGGCTCGCTGTCCAGTTCGAAGTGATGCTCGCGCATTTTCGGGAATTGCGGCACATGTGGGTCGCTGTACGCGACGACACCGCCCTTGGCCTCGATGAGTTCCATGATCTCCACGGAGGGCGATTCACGCATGTCGTCGACGTTTTTCTTGTAGGCAATGCCCAATATCAGGATCCGGCTGCCCTTGAGCGCCTTGCCCGATTCGTTCAGGCCATCCATCAGCTTGTTCAACACGTACTCAGGCATCGCCTGGTTGACTTCACCGGAGAGTTCGATAAAGCGGGTGTGCAGGCCATATTCGCGCGCCTTCCAAGTCAGGTAAAAGGGATCGATTGGAATGCAGTGGCCGCCCAGGCCAGGGCCAGGGTAGTAAGGGGTAAAACCGAACGGCTTGGTTGCCGCGGCATCGACCACTTCGAAGATGTCGATACCCATGCGATCAGCGACGATCTTCATTTCGTTGACCAGGCCGATGTTCACCGCTCGATGGATGTTTTCCAGCAGCTTGGTCATCTCGGCAGCTTTGGTGGAGCTGACCTGTACAACCTGGTCAATGGCTTGCTCGTACAGGGCAACACCGACCTCCAGGCATTTTGGCGTGTGACCACCGATGACCTTTGGAATGGTACGGGTTTCGAAGTTCGGATTGCCCGGGTCTTCGCGCTCTGGCGAGTAGACCAGGAAGATGTTCTCACCGACTACCAAGTCACCTTCCTGCATACGTGGCAGCAGCTCTTCTTCTGTCGTGCCAGGATAAGTGGTGCTTTCAAGAGAAACGACCTGCCCCGCTCTTAGGTAAGGTTTAATTGCATCAGTAGTATTTATCACGAAACTCATATCCGGCTCGCGATACTTATTTAACGGCGTAGGCACACAGAGAATCAGTGCATCACATTCAGGCACCCGAGTAAAATCGGTAGTCGCTTCAAACCCACTTTGGCAAGCGACCTCAATTTTTTCACCTGGAATGTGCTCAATGTAGCTCTTACCTGAGTTCAATAGACTGACTTTTGAACTATCGATGTCGAGTCCAATCACTTTAAACCCAATCGCATTGTAGCGTAGCATCAAAGGCAGGCCGACGTATCCAAGACCGACGATACCGATAACGGCCTTTTTTTCTTTGAATTTGGCGACGCTCGCCTGCTTTATGCTCGACATCCAACTCTCCATTTAACTTGTCAAAATCATCTAATTGTTAGAGGTCTGATCCAGGCCCAGCCTCTACCATAGCGGCAGCTAAAGCCCTTCCCTACCTACGAGACTGACGCTGAGCGCTGTCATTTCATTCCTTTCTCGTTCCAGACCTCGCAAATGGCACGACGCCCACGACCAAGCCTAATGCTCCCCCAACGCCGCACGGTTTGTCGCTGACAACCGCTAGCACATGCTCACCAAGTCATCACAGACCGCCATTATGCCCGCTACGTAAAAAAATGGCTTTCTCGGATTGTACCTTCATGAGCGTCCCACTTGCTTTCGCTGGTTTTTTCATTAGCTAGCTTTGTTTTTTGCCATCACTATAACATCAATCACTGAGCGCCAGTGCATCAAGCAACCACCCGCCCCCACCCTAGCGGTCTGCATGATAACTCTAATATCACTCAACTATCGTTGGCGGAGCAATAACCTCATCCTCGCTCCGATAGGGTTAGTTTCTTCTATCAACAAAAAGCCCATCTTTACAAAGATAACCTTCATAAAGACGGGCTTAAACACAGCTATTCGACGACGATCGGCGCAACAGGAATATCTAATCGTTACTAATCACCCTATGCCTGCGCCTCGTTGCTCTTTGTTTCGGTTTATAACAACTCGAATCAAGGCCATGAAACCACCTAACAATCCACCTGCAATGACACCCAACAATAAAGCCAACATTTTTCTTGGCTTAATCGGACTCTCCGGCACCTCGACACTGCCATCCTGCCGATAAACGGAAATACGCTCAGAATCAATATTCAACTTACGATAAAAGTTGTAGCGCATCTGCAACGCCCGAAGACCTGAAATAAATGCATCATCAGAGGCCCTCGACTCCAGCACATTGACTTCCGCCGCCAGCGCCTTGCTGCCTCGCTGGTAATCCATTTTGTTACCCGTATCTACAGTTATATCAACCGAAGCAGAAGAGTTTATAGTCGGAGTCGTCAAGCCGATCGCCTCAGCGATCTTCAGCGCCTCACGCAGCTGTTGAATCCGATCCTCGCGCAACCTCTGTGCGGTTTCACGCAAGCTTACGATCCGCTGCTCGATATTACGTGCTCTTACAGAAGCCTCAGTCGTAACGTTCTTGATAAGCTCCGACTCAGCAGCTTCACTGGCACGTTGCACATAGGCTTTGGCCCACTCTGTCGCCCGGACAGGGTCGCCACCTTGAACAGTTACCGAGAACCGATCAGGAGTGTCTTTACCTGGCCCCCTGACGACCAGCTCTCGAGAGAAACGCTCATACACACGATCAAGCGCTCCCTTTCGCTGGGATTCATCAAGCGAAGGAAGATAGACTTCGTTGAAGAATTTTTGACGAATAGACTCAGCCTGAAGATTCCGAGCAAACACATCGTAAACATGCTTGATGGAATACGCATCCAGCTCAGTGCTCTTCGCCCGCCCATAATTCAACTCGGCAATTCCATTCTGAGTTGGCGGCATAATAAAAAGTTTCGCTTCATAAACTGGCTTACTAAGAAATGCGTAGGCTGCCGCACCAATAGTGACCAACAACGTCACACCTATGATCAACCACTTCTGAGCCCAAAGCCCACGCACTAGCTCTATCAGATCAATTTCATCAGAACCACGCACTTCAGCACGATCATTTTGCATGTAGGGCCTCGCCTCCTTTGTTTGACATCACGCTTGCAAACAAACAGAACGCATTAAGAGGCAGGACAGCAGGCAAAGCCCCAGGAGATATTGAAGCAAACTGATTTAAATTAAGCACAAACTAAAATACCTGTAGTCATAAAAATTGTTGGCAGCGATCCTTACTCCAAGACTACCAGGCTCACACACTCCGTTATTTCAATCGTCGCCGCACCCCAATGAACCACGTCAGCAACGGACCAAAGATCATACCCGTCAGCAACGCCAGCAGCACGAAAACCGAAACCGGAAGCTGCGGGGCCGACCAACCCAGAAACAGCAGGGCGACAGGCTGATTATTTTCGAGCACGAACAGAACGATGGCTGCGGCAACGAGCAGCGCTAATACGACAAGCGCCAGACGCTTAAAGTTCCCCATGAATACCCCTTATTTTTGATGCGTTGTCAAAACTCGTCACCCTCCTCCTCATTTACCCGATCCCTGAGCTCTTTGCCCGGTTTGAAATGAGGTACGAATTTGCCATCCAGACTCACGGACTGACCGGTCTTGGGATTACGCCCTACCCGCGGAGCACGGTAGTGCAGGGAAAAGCTGCCAAAGCCACGGATCTCGATACGATCTCCGGTCGCCAGGCATTGAGACATTTGTTCAAGCATAGTCTTGATGGCCAGCTCCACATCCTTGGATGAGAGCAGCCCTTGATGGGTGACAATTCGTTCGATCAACTCCGACTTCGTCATATTTTTCCCTTCTTTTTCAAGCAGCTAGATCAGTGCTTCGAAAGGTTTTAGCATGCTCTGAGGAATTTGAACAGCCCACATATTGACAAATCTTCCGCGCTCCTTTTCGGGGCAAGCCGCAGAAACCTTCCGGGCTAACGACACATCACCAACATCGTCCGGGTCACATAACCTGCCGGATTGAAACCGAAGGGATACGGGCTTTCATCCTTTGCGTCGTCGGATCGGGTAATCACCTTATAACCGACCCCTTTGCACTCCCTGGCAGCCCGCTTGTGGCACTTCTCCCAGCCGGAGCCCAGCCCTGAGCAATCGATCTCGATGCCACTGACACCGTGCACTGCGTGGGTCCTGGCGCTTGTGGAGCAACCTGCGAGCATCAAGAGCACTAACACAAGAAAGAGTTTGTTCATTCAAGTCCTAAGGCATGAGGCCCATCCAAAATCGAAACAGCCTCTGGGCGCTATACAGATGGCTGATCCGCTTAATAAAAGAGACATCTCTATCAAAGAGTTGGTTTCATCGCAGCAATGCGCAAGAACGCTGACGGGCCTCACGCAGGACTTGAAAAATAATCGGAATCGCAGCCACAAAAAAGGGCGACCGAAGTCGCCCTTTTTTACAGAAAGTCAGAACTTAGTTCTGTTTTTCCGCTTGTGCAGCACGCAGCAGGTCACCCAGGGTGGTGGCTACTGGAGCATCCGAAGCAACTGGCTTGTCGCGCAGGCTCTGGATAGCTTCTTTCTCGTCTTCAACGTCTTTCGACTTGATCGAGAGCTGGATTACGCGGCTCTTGCGATCAACGCTGATGATCTTGGCTTCTACTTCTTCGCCTTCTTTCAGAACGTTACGTGCGTCTTCAACGCGGTCACGGCTGATTTCGGAGGCTTTCAGAGTCGCTTCGATATCGTCGGCCAGGGTGATGATGGCGCCTTTGGCGTCAACTTCTTTCACGATGCCCTTAACGATTGCGCCTTTGTCGTTCTCTTGGACGTACTCGGAGAACGGATCGCTTTCCAGTTGCTTGATACCCAGGGAGATGCGCTCGCGCTCTGGGTCAACCGACAGGATAACGGTATCCAGCTCGTCGCCCTTCTTGAAGCGGCGTACGGCTTCTTCGCCCACTTCGTTCCAGGAGATGTCGGACAGGTGAACCAGGCCGTCGATGCCGCCGTCCAGACCAATGAAGATACCGAAATCGGTGATCGACTTGATGGTGCCGGAGATCTTGTCGCCCTTGTTGAACTGGCCAGAGAAGTCTTCCCATGGGTTGGACTTGCACTGCTTGATGCCCAGGGAGATACGACGACGCTCTTCGTCGATGTCCAGAACCATGACTTCCACTTCGTCGCCGACTTGTACGACTTTCGAAGGGTGGATGTTCTTGTTGGTCCAGTCCATTTCGGAAACGTGCACCAGACCTTCAACGCCTTCTTCCAGCTCAGCGAAGCAGCCGTAGTCGGTGAGGTTGGTAACACGAGCGGTGACGCGAGTGCTTTCTGGGTAACGGGCTTTGATAGCGACCCATGGATCTTCGCCCAGTTGCTTGAGGCCCAGGGAAACACGGTTGCGCTCGCGATCGTACTTCAGAACCTTGACATCGATCTCGTCACCAACATTGACGATTTCCGAAGGATGCTTGATACGCTTCCAGGCCATGTCGGTGATGTGCAGCAGGCCATCGACGCCACCCAGATCGACGAATGCGCCGTAATCGGTGAGGTTCTTGACGATACCCTTGACCTGTTGGCCTTCCTGCAGCGATTCCAGCAGAGCTTCGCGCTCGGCGGAGTTTTCGGCTTCCAGGACACTGCGACGGGAAACAACAACGTTGTTGCGCTTCTGGTCCAGCTTGATGACCTTGAATTCCAGCTCTTTGCCTTCCAGGTGCGTGGTGTCACGCACTGGACGGACGTCAACCAGGGAACCTGGCAGGAACGCACGGATGCCGTTAACGTCGACAGTGAAGCCGCCTTTAACCTTACCGTTGATAACGCCCTTGACCACTTCCTCAGCTGCGAAAGCCGCTTCCAGAACGATCCAGCATTCAGCGCGCTTGGCTTTTTCACGGGACAGCTTGGTTTCACCAAAGCCATCTTCAACCGAGTCCAGAGCAACGTGAACTTCGTCACCGACGTTGATGTTCAGCTCGCCAGCATCGTTGTAGAACTGCTCAAGCGGGATGAGTGCTTCAGACTTCAGACCAGCGTGAACGGTTACCCAGCGAGCCTGGTAATCGATATCAACGATAACACCGGTGATGATGGAGCCTGCCTGAAGGTTCAGGGTTTTCAGGCTTTCTTCAAAGAGTTCCGCAAAGCTTTCGCTCATTTTAATTCCTGTTGATTGGGGCGAAGGATACGCCCGGCTCCACACCCCAGACGGTGTGGGTTGGTTTCATATAGAAGAAGCACCGCAGGACTATGACTGGTCCCCTGCGGAGCTTCCTGGTCACCCGGCGATATCGCGAATGGCGATCTCGCTCATGATGCGTTGCAACACCTGGTCGATGGACAACTCCGTGGAATCCAGTTGTATCGCGTCAGCCGCCGGCTTGAGCGGGGCTACTGCGCGCTGGGTGTCACGCTCGTCGCGTGCACGGATCTCATCTAGCAGACTCGACAGACTAACATCCTCGCCTTTGCCCTTCAACTGCAAATATCGGCGACGAGCCCGCTCCTCCGCGCTGGCGGTGAGGAAAATCTTCAATGGTGCGTCCGGAAATACCACCGTGCCCATGTCGCGACCATCGGCCACCAGCCCCGGCTGCTCCAGGAATGCGCGCTGACGCTGCAACAACGCCTCACGCACCGCCGGCAGCGCCGCGACCTGGGAAGCCCCGGCCCCAACGGCTTCGGTACGGATGACATCGCTGACTTCGTCGCCTTCCAGGATGATCCGCTGCAGTTGACCGTCGGTCGCTGCAATGAACTGCACATCCAGGTGCGCCGCCAGGGCCTTGAGCAACTCTTCGTTGGTCAGGTCCACGCCATGGTTACCGGCCGCAAATGCCAGCAGGCGGTACAGGGCCCCCGAATCGAGTAGGTTCCAGCCCAGTTGCCTGGCCAGGATCCCGGCGACGGTGCCCTTGCCCGAGCCGCTTGGGCCATCGATGGTGATGACCGGTGCCTTGATGTTCACGACTGTGCCTCTTGTGCCACTCGAATGCCAACCTGCGCGCACAGCGCCAGGAAGTTCGGGAACGACGTCGCGACGTTGGCGCAGTCATGGATGCGGATCGGTGCGCTCGCACGCAGGGACGCAACACTGAAGGCCATGGCGATGCGATGGTCGCCGTGGCCATGGACTTCGCCGCCACCGATCTGGCCGCCGTCGATGATGATACCGTCCGGCGTCGGCTCGCATTTGACGCCCAAGGCCAGCAAGCCATCCGCCATCACCTGGATACGGTCCGATTCCTTGACCCGCAGCTCTTCGGCGCCGGTCAGTACGGTCCGCCCTTCTGCGCAGGCCGCGGCCACGAACAGCACCGGGAACTCGTCGATCGCCAGCGGAACCAGCGCCTCGGGAATCTCGATACCCTTGAGTTTAGCTGCTCTTACGCGAAGATCTGCGACTGGCTCGCCGCCCACTTCACGCTGGTTCTCCAGGGTGATGTCGGCGCCCATCAGGCGCAGGATATCGATCACACCGGTACGGGTCGGGTTGATGCCGACGTGCTCGAGCACCAGGTCGGAACCTTCGGCAATAGACGCTGCCACCAGGAAGAACGCCGACGAGGAGATATCGCCCGGTACTTCGATGTGGGTCGCGGTCAATTTGTTGCCGGACTCGACGGAGGCCGTGGCCCCATTGACCGTGACCGGATAGCCGAAGCCGCGCAGCATGCGCTCGGTGTGGTCGCGGGTCGGTGCCGGCTCGGTAACGGTGGTCTTGCCTTCAGCATAGAGGCCGGCCAGCAGCAGGCAGGATTTCACCTGGGCACTGGCCATTGGCATGGTGTAGGTCAGGCCCTTGAGCTTGTTGCCACCGCGAATGGTCATCGGCGGACGACCTTCGGCGGCCGTCTCGATGACCGCGCCCATTTCCCGCAGCGGGTTGGCGACGCGGTTCATCGGCCGCTTGGACAGCGACGCGTCGCCGGTGAGGGTGCTATCGAAATCCTGTGCGGCCAGCAGGCCGGACAACAGGCGCATCGAAGTGCCGGAGTTACCCAGGTAGATCGGGCCTGGCGCAGGCTTGAGGCCGTGCAGGCCGACACCGTGGATCGTCACGCGACCGTGGTGCGGCCCTTCGATGACCACGCCCATGTCGCGAAACGCCTGCAGCGTCGCCAGGGCATCTTCGCCCTCGAGGAAACCTTCCACCTCGGTCACGCCTTCGGCCAGGGAGCCGAGCATGATCGAGCGGTGGGAAATCGATTTATCGCCCGGTACACGAATACGCCCGCTCAGGGAGCCACCAGGTTGTGCCAGGAAAATCAGATCGTTGGAATTCATAGCGTCCACATAGGCCCGACGGGCCAGGATTTTACTGAAATGCTCGCGGGCCACCCTGGCGCGTGTGAAAACGCCCAGCAATTGGTGCCCGTCCCCTGCATCGACCGCGTCGCGCAAGGCGTCGAGGTCGCTGCGAAATGTATCGAGTGTGCGCAGGACAGCTTCGCGGTTGGCGAGGAAGATGTCGTGCCACATGACCGGGTCGCTACCGGCGATTCTCGTGAAATCGCGGAAACCGCCGGCAGCGTAACGGAAGATCTCGAGATTTTCATTGCGTTTGGCCAATGAATCCACCAGACCGAACGCCAACAGGTGCGGCAAATGGCTGGTGGCGGCCAATACTTCATCGTGACGCTCGACCTGCATGTGCTCGACGTCGGCGCCCAGCTCGCACCACAGGAGATCCACCACTGCCAGAGAGGCCGGATCGGTCTGCTCCAACGGCGTCAGGATCACCTTGTGGCGGCGGAACAGTTCAGCGTTGGACGCTTCCACCCCACTCTGCTCAGAACCGGCAATCGGATGACCGGGTACGAAACGCGCCGGCATCCCGCCAAACGCCAAGGTGGCCGCGCGCACGACGTTGCCCTTGGCGCTGCCGACATCGGTCAGGATCGCCTGGCCCAGATCCATGGTCGCCAGTCGTGCCAGCAGTTTTTCCATGGCCAGGATCGGCACCGCCAACTGGATCACGTCAGCCCCCTGACACGCAGCAGCCAGGTCATCTTCGCAGCGGTCCACCACGCCCAACTCCACGGCCAGCTTGCGCGACTGCGGATCCAGATCCACGCCGACGACTTCGCGGCACAGGCCACTTTCGCGCAGTCCCTTGGCAAACGAACCGCCGATCAGCCCCAGGCCGACCACTACCAGGCGACCGATCATAGGTGCGGCAGGTTGCAGTGAAGTGACATCAACCACGAGCCAGGACCTTGCTCAACGCCTCGAGGAAACGGCTGTTTTCCGCTTGCAGGCCAACGGTGATGCGCAGGTGGTTCGGCATGCCGTAATTGGCCACCGGACGTACGATCACACCTTCACGCAACAGCCCCTGGAACACCGGTGCCGCAACGCGACCCAGGTCGACGCAGATGAAGTTGCCTTTTGACGGAATCCAGCCCAGGCCCAGTTCGCGGAAACCCGCCTCCAGCTGTTGCATACCGGCCTCGTTCAACTGGCGGCTCTGCGCCAGGTATTCCTCATCCTGCAGCGCAGCGCAGGCGGCGGCCAGGGCGAAGCTGTTGACGTTGAACGGCTGGCGCACGCGGTTCAGTACGTCGGCCACCACGGCGGTGGACAGGCCGTAGCCGACCCGCAGCGACGCCAGGCCATAGGCCTTGGAGAACGTGCGCGACACCAGCAGGTTCGGGTAGGCCGCGAGGAAGTCCAGGCCATCGGGCAGGTCGCTGCCTTCGGCGTATTCGATGTAGGCCTCGTCCAGCACCACCAGCACGTGCTCCGGGACGTCCTGCAGGAAGTCGTCCAGGGCCTGGGCGTCGAACCAGGTGCCGGTCGGGTTGTTCGGGTTGGCGATGAAGACGACACGGGTATTGGCATCGATGGCCGCCAACATGGCCGGCAGGTCGTGTCCCCACTCCTTGGCCGGAACCACGTGGGCGTCGGCACCTACGGCCTGGGTGGCAATCGGGTAGACCGCGAACGCGTGCTCGCTGAATACCGCGTTGAGGCCCGGCGCCAGGTAGGCACGCGCCACCAGCTCAAGGATGTCGTTGGAACCGTTGCCCAGGGTCACCTGGTTCAGTTCCACGCCACAGCGCTCGGCCAGCAGGCTCTTGAGCGAAAAACCGTTACCGTCGGGATAGCGGGTCAGTTCGGCCAGCTCGTCACGGATCGCCGCCAGCGCCTTGGGACCGGCACCCAGCGGGTTCTCGTTACTGGCCAGCTTGACGATGCTGGCCGGGTCCAGATCCAGCTCGCGAGCCAATTCGTCCACAGGCTTGCCCGGAACGTAAGGCGAAAGTTGTTGCACGCCTGGCTGTGCCAGGGCGAGGAAGTTGCTACTCATTTTGCTATCCGCCCTTAAAGAACTGCCTTGGGGTAGGAACCCAGCACCTTGAGTGCCACCGCTTCCTGACTGATTTTCTCCAGCACACCTTTTACCAGTGGGTCGCGGTGGTGGCCGACGAAATCGATGAAGAACACGTAGGTCCATTTACCGCTGCGCGACGGACGGGTCTCGATCCGGGTCAGGTCGATACCGTTGTCGTGGAACGGCACCAGCAGTTCATGGAGCGCACCGGGCTTGTTGCTCATGGAAACGATGATCGAGGTCTTGTCGTCGCCGGTCGGTGGCACTTCCTGGTTGCCGATCATCAGGAATCGCGTGGAGTTGTCCGGACGATCCTCGATTTTCTCGGCCAGGCGGGTCAGCCCGTAGAGGCCGGCCGCCATGTCGCCGGCAATCGCCGCCGAGTTCCACTCGCCCTTGACCCGCTTGGCCGCCTCGGCGTTGCTCGATACCGCCACGCGCTCGACATTCGGATAGTGGGCGTCCAGCCACTTGCGGCACTGGGCCAGGGACTGGGCGTGGGAATAGATCCGGCTGATGCTGTCGGTCTTGGTGTTCTCGCCCACCAGCAGGTGATGGTGGATGCGCAGCTCGACTTCGCCACAGATCACCATGTCATGCTCGAGGAAGCTATCCAGCGTGTGGTTGACTGCGCCTTCGGTGGAGTTTTCCACCGGGACCACGCCGAAATTCACCGCTCCGGCCGCGACTTCGCGGAAGACTTCGTCGATGGCCGCCATCGGCTTGCTGATCACCGCGTGCCCGAAATGCTTCATGGCTGCGGCCTGGGTGAAGGTGCCTTCAGGGCCCAGGTACGCCACTTTCAGCGGCTGCTCGAGGGCCAGGCACGACGACATGACTTCGCGGAACAGCCGCGCCATTTCTTCGTTGCTCAGCGGGCCCTTGTTGCGCTCCATGACGCGCTTGAGCACCTGAGCCTCACGCTCGGGGCGATAGAACACCGGCACTTCACCTTCAGCCAGGGAAGCCATTTTCACCCGGGCAACTTCCTGGGCGCAGCGCGCGCGCTCGCTGATCAGCTCCAGGACCTTTTCGTCCAGGGCATCGATGCGCAGGCGCAGCGCCTTGAGTTCTTGCTCTGACATCAGCCGTGTTCCTTCTCGAACTCTGCCATGTAGGCGATCAGTGCGTTGACGGCATTGATGTCCACGGCGTTGTAGATGGAGGCGCGCATGCCACCGACCGAGCGATGGCCCTTGAGGTTCAACAGCCCGCGCTCGTCAGCGCCCGCCAGGAACGGCTTGTCGAGACGGTCGTCGGCCAGGCGGAACGGTACGTTCATCCAGGAGCGGTCGGTCCTGTTGATCGGGTTGCTGTAAAGGCCGCTGGCGTCGATGAAGTCGTAGAGCGTGCGCTGCTTCACTTCGTTGAGCTTGCCGATGGCTTCGACACCGCCCTGCTCTTTCAGCCACTCGAACACCAGGCCGGACAGGTACCAGGCCAGTGTCGGCGGCGTGTTGTACATCGAACCGTTGTCGGCCGCGACCTTGTAGTTGAGCATGGTCGGGCACAGGGAACGGGCATGACCCAACAGGTCTTCACGGATGATGCTGACCAGGATACCGCTCGGGCCGATGTTCTTCTGGGCGCCGGCGTAGATCATGCCGAAACGGGAGATATCCACAGGGCGCGACAGGATGTCCGAAGACATGTCGGCCACCAATGGCACGTCGCCAGTTTCCGGGATCCAGTTGAATTCCAGGCCACCAATGGTCTCGTTCGGCGCGTAATGAACGTAGGCCGCGTCCTTGGACAGGTTCCACTCGTTCTGGCCGGGAATGGCGAAATAGTCGTAGGGCTTGGCGGTGGCGGCAACGTTGACGTGGCCGTAGCGCGAGGCTTCTTCAATGGCTTTCTGCGACCAGATGCCGGTGTCGATGTAGTCGGCCTTGCCGTTTTCCGGCAGCAGGTTCAATGGAATCTGGGCGAACTGCTGGCTCGCGCCCCCCTGCAGGAACAGCACCTTGTAGTTGGACGGGATGTTCAGCAGATCGCGCAGATCCTGCTCGGCCTTGGTGGCAATGGACACGAACTCATCGCTGCGATGGCTCATTTCCATGACGGACAGGCCCTTGCCATGCCAGTCGAGAAGTTCACCCTGGGCGCGCTTCAGGACCGCTTCAGGAAGCGCCGCCGGGCCGGCACAGAAGTTATAGGCTCTCTTGCTCACATCCAATCTCGCTCTGATCTGGTGGTCACATAAATCTTGTGCTCTGCACATACCCAATGTGGGAGCGAGCCTGCTCGCGATAGCGATGAAACAGTCAGCATTGATGTTGAATGTCAGTCCGTCATCGCGAGCAGGCTCGCTCCCACAGGGGTTATGTGCAGTGTCGCAAATTTTCAAAAGGGACAAACAACAAGGGGGCGAATCTTCATCCGCCCCCTGCGTGTCCGCTTATTCCTGCGGTTCTTCTTCGTCTGCGGCAGCGTCGAGCGATTGATCGTCGCCAGTCATGTCGTCGACATCGGCACCCAGGGTACCGTCGAACGCCACGTCTTCCTCGCCTTCCAGCTCCTCGCCTTCCAGCTCCTCGCCTTCGACTTCCGACGGCTCCTGGACCCGCTCAAGCCCCACCAGCGTTTCATCGCTGGCCAGCTTGATCAGCGTCACGCCCTGGGTGTTACGGCCCAGGCTCGACACTTCGTCGACCCGGGTACGCACCAGGGTGCCCTGGTCGGAGATCAGCATGATCTCTTCGCCATCGAGCACCTGGACCGCACCGACCAGACGGCCGTTACGCTCGTTGCTGACCATGGCGATCACGCCCTGGCCGCCGCGCTTGTACTCGGGGAATTCGCTGATGGCGGTACGTTTGCCATAACCACGCGCCGAAGCGGTAAGGATCTGGCTGCCTTCTTCGGGGATCAGCATGGAAATCAGCTTCTGGCCTTCCGGCAGACGCATGCCGCGCACACCGCGGGCGGTACGGCCCATGGCGCGAACGTCGGATTCCTTGAAGCGGGTGACCTTGCCACCGTCGGAGAACAGCATGACCTCACGCTCGCCGTCGGTGATGGCGGCGGAAATCAGCACGTCGCCTTCATCCAGCTCCAGGGCGATCAGGCCCACGCTGCGCTGGCGGCTGAAGGATTCCAGCGGAGTCTTCTTGACAGTGCCGTTGGCGGTTGCCATGAAGATGTAGTGGCCTTCGGTGTATTCCTCGACCGGCAGCATGGTGGTGATGTACTCACCATCGTCCAGCGGCAGCAGGTTGACCAGCGGACGACCACGGGCAGCGCGGGATGCTTCGGGGATTTCGTAGGTCTTGAGCCAGTACACCTTACCCTTGCTGGAGAACAGCAGCAGCGTGGTGTGGCTGTTGGCAACCAGCAGGTGGGCGATGTAGTCCTCGTCCTTGACGCCGGTGGCCGACTTGCCTTTGCCGCCGCGACGCTGGGCCTGGTAGGCGGCCAGCGGCTGGGTCTTGGCGTAGCCGCCGTGGGAGATAGTCACCACGCGGTCTTCTTCCGGGATCATGTCACCCAGGGTCAGGTCCAGGCGCGCATCGAGGATCTCGGTGCGGCGCACGTCGCCGTATTCGGCGCGGATCACTTCCAGCTCTTCGCGGATCACTTCCATCAGGCGCGTGGCGCTGTTGAGGATGCGGATCAGCTCGCCGATCTGGTTGAGGATCTCCTGGTACTCGGCCAGCAGCTTCTCGTGCTCCAGGCCGGTCAGGCGGTGCAGGCGCAGTTCCAGGATGGCTTGCGCCTGTTCCGGGGACAGGAAGTACTTGCCGTCGCGCAGACCGTATTGCGGGTCGAGGTTCTCCGGGCGGCAGGAGTCGGCGCCGGCGCGCTCGACCATGGTCATCACCGCACTGGATTCCCAAGGCGTGCTGACCAGCGCTTCCTTGGCTTCCGACGGCGTCGGCGAGGCCTTGATCAGGGCGATGACCGGGTCGATGTTCGACAGAGCAACGGCCTGACCTTCAAGGATATGACCACGCTCGCGGGCCTTGCGCAGTTCGAACACGGTGCGGCGGGTGACCACTTCGCGACGGTGACGCACGAAGGCTTCCAGCAGGTCCTTGAGGTTCAGGATCCGCGGACGGCCGTCGATCAGCGCGACGATGTTGATACCGAACACGCTTTGCAGTTGGGTCTGGGCATAGAGGTTGTTGAGGATCACCTCAGGCACTTCGCCACGACGCAGCTCGATCACGACGCGCATGCCGTCCTTGTCGGACTCGTCCCGCAGCTCGGTAATGCCTTCGAGCTTCTTCTCCTTCACCAGCTCGGCGATCTTCTCGATCAGGCGGGCCTTGTTCAACTGGTACGGGAGTTCGGTGATGACGATCTGCTGGCGGCCACCGACCTTGTCGATGTCCTCGACCGTCGAGCGGGCGCGCATGTAGATACGGCCGCGACCGGTGCGATAGGCCTCGATGATGCCGGCGCGACCGTTGATGATCGCCGCAGTCGGAAAATCGGGACCCGGGATGTATTGCATCAGCTCATCGACAGTCAGCTCGGGGTTGTCGATGAGGGCCAGGCAACCGTCGATGACTTCACCGAGGTTGTGCGGCGGGATGTTGGTCGCCATGCCCACGGCGATACCGCTGGAGCCGTTGACCAGCAGGTTCGGGATACGGGTCGGCATGACCGCCGGGATCATTTCGGTGCCGTCGTAGTTCGGCACCCAATCCACGGTTTCCTTGTGCAGGTCGGCCAGCAGCTCGTGGGCCAGCTTGGTCATGCGCACTTCGGTGTATCGCATGGCCGCGGCGTTGTCGCCGTCCACGGAACCGAAGTTGCCCTGGCCGTCTACCAGCAGGTAGCGCAGGGAAAATGGCTGCGCCATCCGGACGATGGTGTCGTACACCGCAGTGTCACCGTGAGGGTGATACTTACCGATCACGTCACCGACGACACGGGCGGATTTCTTGTACGGCTTGTTGAAGTCGTTGCCCAGCTCGCTCATCGCGAACAACACGCGCCGGTGCACGGGCTTCAAGCCATCGCGCGCATCCGGCAGCGCCCGCCCGACGATCACGCTCATTGCGTAGTCGAGGTAGGACTGTTTCAGCTCGTCTTCGATATTGACCGGGAGGATTTCTTTGGCCAGTTCGCCCATGAGAAGCCTGATTCCTTTTTCTGGTGAAACCTCGTCACATCCAGACGGGACGAACGAAGCTCGCCGCTGCAGGACAAGAGCCGTGCAGCGACTTACGACAAATCAACGAGTTATGCCATGGATCTGCGCAGTAAAGACCGCTTGGTGAAGCGGCCCTGGAAACCGCCGGATGTTATCACAAGAGCCGCCACGCACCTATCCCCCAGATGCGCATGGAGCATAGTTAGTTGACCGGTGACAGGCTGGTAGGGGACGAGAGGGGCTTAGAGGCGCTGCGACCGAAGAATTTGCGCTCGAATGCAAGAAGATTTATAGGTTTCAAGGGCCTCATCGCGAGCGGGCTCGCTCCCACAGGGATCTCTGTATGCCTGAGATCCTGGATACAACACGATCCAATGTGGGAGCGAGCCTGCTCGCGATGGCGACTGATCAAGCGTCAAAAAACCTCAATGCAACCGCTTGCGACACATCAACTGCGCCATCTTCGCGGTATCCGGACGCTCGACGATACCCTTCTCAGTGACGATGGCGTCGATCAGGTCCGCCGGGGTGACGTCGAACACCGGGTTGAACGCCTCCACATCCGCGCCGACCCGCTTGCCGCCGACTTCCAGCAGTTCGCGCCCGTCGCGCTCTTCGATCGGGATGTCTTCGCCGCTGGCCAGGTTCATGTCGATGGTCGAACTCGGCGCCACCACCATGAAGCGTACACCGTGGTGCATGGCGCAGACTGCCAGTTGATAGGTGCCGATCTTGTTCGCCACGTCACCGTTGGCGGTGATGCGGTCGGCGCCAACGATCACCCAGGTCACACCCTTGGCCTTCATGATATGGGCGGCAGCGGAGTCGGCGTTGAGGGTCACAGGAATGCCCTCGTTGGCCAGCTCCCAGGCCGTCAGGCGCGAACCCTGCAGCCATGGACGGGTTTCGTCGGCGTAGACCCGCTCGACCATCCCCTCGATGAATGCACCACGAATCACCCCCAGGGCCGTGCCGAAGCCGCCGGTGGCCAGGGCGCCGGTATTGCAATGGGTCAGGATGGCCTGGGCATTGCCCTGATGCTTGCGGATCAGGTCGACGCCGAGCTGGGCCATGGTCAGGTTGGCTTCACGATCGCTTTCATGAATGGCGACGGCCTCGGCCTCGAGGGCGGCCAACGGCTCGGCATGCTTCTTCAAGCGCGCCAGCCGGTCGCGCATCCGATCCAGGGCCCAGAACAGGTTCACTGCCGTCGGCCGGGACTCGGCCAACAAAGCGAAATCGGCTTCCAGCGCCGCTTCCCAGTCGCCGCCCTCGGCCATCCGCGTCCGCGCGGCCAACACCACGCCGTAAGCCGCACTGATGCCGATGGCCGGCGCGCCACGCACCACCATCGCCCGAATGGCTTCGGCCACGCCGGCCGCGCTGGTGTAGGCAATCCAGTTTTCCTCGAACGGCAAGACACGCTGATCCAGCAGGTACAGGGCGCCATCCCGCCAATCGATGGCCTTCACCTTCTCCGCAGCCAACAGTTGATCGCGCATCCCACACTCCGCACTCTTGAACAAAGCCGCCGATTATAGCGATCCCAGCGTGATGACGCTCGGGTATACTTCGCCATCCTTTATAACCCATGGAACCGATCCACGATGCCCAAGCCTGTCGTTGCGCTCGACTTACTATTGCTGCCGACCTGGTTGGTGCCTGTCGAACCCGCCGGCGTGGTACTCAAGGATCATGGCCTGGGCATTCGCGACGGCTGCATCGTGTTCATCGGCCCGCGGGCCGAAGCCCTGGAATGCGAAGCCGCCCAGGTCCGCGAACTGCCGGGCATGCTGCTCAGCCCGGGGCTGGTCAACGCCCACGGCCACGCGGCGATGACGCTGTTCCGCGGCCTGGCCGACGACCTGCCCCTGATGACCTGGCTCGAACGGCACATCTGGCCGGCCGAGGGCAAATGGGTCGATGAAGACTTCGTGCGCGATGGCACCGACCTGGCGATCGCCGAGCAGATCAAGGGCGGCATCACCTGTTTCTCTGACATGTACTTCTACCCCAAGGTTGCCAGCGAACGCGTCCATAACAGCGGCATCCGTGCGCAAATCGCCATTCCGATCCTCGATTTCCCGATCCCAGGCGCCGCCAGCGCCGACGATGCCATTCGTCAGGGCATCGAATTGTTTGGCGACCTCAAGCACCATCCGCGGATCAAAGTCGCATTCGGCCCGCATGCGCCTTACACCGTGGGCGACGAGAACCTGGAGAAAATCCGCGTGATTGCCGAAGAGCTGGACGCGGCCATTCATATGCATGTTCACGAAACCGCCTTTGAAGTGCAGCAGGCTGTGGATAACACCGCCGAGCGGCCGATGGCTCGCCTGGGGCGACTTGGCCTTCTGGGGCCACGTTTCCAGGCCGTGCACATGACTCAGATCAGCGATGAAGACCTGGCCTTGCTGGTAGAAAGCAACTGCAGCGTGATCCATTGCCCGGAATCGAACCTGAAGCTGGCCAGTGGTTTCTGCCCGGTGGAGCGCTTGTGGCAGGCCGGCGTCAACGTGGCGGTCGGCACCGACGGCGCGGCCAGCAACAACGACCTGGACCTGCTGGGGGAAACCCGCACCGCAGCGCTGCTGGCCAAGGCTGTCGCCGGTTCGGCCACGGCCCTGGATGCCCATCGGGCGTTACGCATGGCCACGCTCAATGGCGCCCGGGCGCTGGGCATCGAGGCAACGGTTGGCTCGCTGGAAGTCGGCAAGGCTGCCGACCTGGTGGCCTTCGACCTGTCGGGGCTGGCGCAGCAACCGATCTACGACCCGGTGTCGCAACTGATCTACGCCACCGGCCGCGATTGCGTGAAACACCTGTGGGTGGCCGGCAAACCGTTGCTTGAAGACGGCCGGCTGACCCGCCTGGACGAACAACAACTGACCGCCACGGCCCAGGCCTGGGGTCGCCGCATCAGCGGTCACGACGAATAAGCATGCCTCTGGAGCCACGGCTCGGGGCCACTGATTTTTTCAAGTTTTTCGAGGATCTGCATATGAGCAACGTCGACCACGCCGAAATCGCCAAATTCGAAGCCCTGGCTCACCGCTGGTGGGACCGCGAAAGCGAATTCAAACCGCTGCACGATATCAACCCACTGCGGGTCAACTGGATCGACGAGCGGGTCAACCTGGCCGGCAAGAAGGTGCTCGACGTCGGCTGTGGCGGCGGCATCCTCAGCGAAGCCATGGCCCAACGCGGCGCAACGGTGATGGGCATCGACATGGGCGAAGCGCCGCTGGCGGTGGCGCAACTGCACCAGCTGGAGTCCGGCGTCAGTGTGGAATACCGGCAGATCACCGCCGAAGCCCTGGCCGAGGAAATGCCCGCTCAGTTCGACGTGGTCACCTGCCTGGAAATGCTCGAGCACGTGCCGGACCCGTCCTCGGTCATCCGCGCCTGCTTCCGCATGGTCAAGCCCGGCGGCCAGGTGTTCTTCTCCACCATCAACCGCAACCCGAAGGCGTACCTGTTCGCCATCATCGGCGCGGAATACATCATGAAGCTGCTGCCCCGCGGCACCCACGACTTCAAGAAGTTCATCCGTCCTTCTGAGCTGGGCGCCTGGAGCCGCATGGCCGGGCTGACCGTCAAGGACATCATCGGCCTGACCTACAACCCGCTGACCAAGCACTACAAGCTGGCCGCCGACGTTGACGTCAACTACATGATCCAGACCCTGCGCGAGGAGTAAAGCGATGCGTCTCAAAGCGGTTCTCTTCGACATGGACGGCACGCTGCTCGACACCGCGCCGGACTTCATCGCCATCTGCCAGGCCATGCGTGCCGACCGCGGCTTGCCACCGATCAACACGCAGTACATTCGTGACGAAATTTCCGGCGGCGCCCGCGCGATGGTCGCGGTGACCTTTTCCATGGACCCGGAATCTCCAGGGTTCGAGGAGCTGCGCCAGGAATTCCTCGATCGCTACCTCAAGGGTTGCGCCGTCCATAGCCATCTGTTCGACGGCATGGCCGAGGTGCTGGCCGACATTGAAGCCGCCAACCTGATCTGGGGCGTGGTCACCAACAAACCGGTGCGCTTCGCCGAGCCGATCATGCAGCAACTGGGCCTGGCCGAACGCTCGAAAGTGCTGATCTGTCCGGACCATGTGAAAAACAGCAAGCCGGATCCGGAGCCGCTGACCCTGGCGTGCAAGATGCTCGACCTGGACCCGGCCAGCGTACTGTTCGTGGGCGACGACCTGCGGGACATCGAGTCCGGACGCAGCGCCGGCACCAAGACCTGCGCGGTGACCTACGGCTACATCCACCCGGACGACAATCCCAAGCATTGGGGGGCGGACGTGGTGATCGATCACCCGTTGGCGCTGCGCGAAGTGCTGGATAACGCGTTGTGCAGTTGCTGAGCTGACTACTCCGTGTGGTAAGGCAATATAAGTAGATTTTTTGTGGCGAGGGGATTTATCCCCGCTGAGGTGCGAAGCGCCTCCACGAAATATCCATCACCGCGGTGTATCAAGTAATACGCAGGGGGTCGCTTCGCGACCCAGCGGGGATAAATCCCCTCGCCACAGATAAGTCCCGTCGCCACACCGTGCATCACCACGCATCGTTATGTTTCGTGAGGTTTTTATGTTTGATTATTCCGCCCGCCCCGACCTGCTCGCTGGCCGGGTCATCCTGGTGACCGGCGCCGGTCGTGGCATCGGCGCCGCTGCCGCCAAGGCTTACGCCGCCCACGGTGCCACCGTGCTGCTGCTGGGCAAGACCGAAGCCAACCTGACCCAGGTCTACGATGAGATCGAAGCGGCCGGCCATCCACAGCCGGCGGTGATTCCGTTCAATCTCGAAACCGCCCTGCCCCATCAGTACGACGAACTGGCGGCCATGATCGAAACCGAGTTCGGTCACCTGGACGGCCTGTTGCACAACGCCTCGATCATCGGCCCGCGCACGCCGCTGGAACAATTGTCCGGCGAAAACTTCATGCGGGTGATGCACGTGAACGTCAACGCCATGTTCATGCTCACCAGTACCTTGCTGCCCCTGCTCAAGCTGTCCACGGATGCGTCCGTGGTGTTCACCTCCAGCAGCGTCGGCCGCAAGGGCCGGGCGTACTGGGGCGCTTATGGCGTGTCCAAGTTTGCCACCGAAGGGCTGATGCAGACCCTCGCCGACGAAGTCGATACCGTTGCGCCGGTACGCTCCAACAGCATCAACCCCGGCGCAACCCGTACCAGCATGCGCGCCCAGGCCTATCCGGGGGAAAACCCGCTCAACAACCCGACGCCGGAAGCGATCATGCCGGTCTATCTGTACCTGATGGGGCCGGACAGCAAAGACGTCAATGGCCAGGCCTTCAACGCACAGTAAGCGCTCGCCCCCCCCCACGTTGCGACGGTTTACCGTCGCAACGCTGGAATCCGTCGATACCAAGCCAGGCGAACCGCCAAAGCCATGTCACGCAACCCAGGCGTGATGTTCGCCACATTATTTCACCGCATTGATTTGCAATGAATTTTCCTGAAGTGAACGGACTGGCACGAGTTTCGCTCTGACCTTGTCAAACACGCCATGTCTGGCGGGTAACGGAGGTTGATACGAGCCTGCGTCAGCCAAGGAAAGCAGACTAGACTCAAATCAGCGTCCTACGGGACTGATGGGCCAGTACGACACGTAGCCCAAGCCATCTCACCCAGCCTGCCAGGACAGATTCTGCCTAGGGGCCTACGCCAAATGAAAACGCCCATCCAGACCAACGCGATTGATTTCGACAGCGCCAAATTGCAGCGCCTGGGCTTCGGTCAACCGTCACCGCTCGTGGCACGGTCCGTCAATCTTTCGCAATTGCGTCAGCAACTGGGTCAGCAATTGCAGACCAGCCTGGAGCCGCAGCGGATTCTGGGCCTGTTTTTCCGTGAAGTTCAGCGACTGGTACCGCTGGATGCGCTGGCCTATCAGCACAAGCCCAGCGATCTGCGGCTGGAGTTCGGTCAACGCGGGCATCATCTGCTCAGCTACAGCCTCAGCCATGAAGGCGAACAGCTGGGCGAATTGGTGTTCCGCCGCAACCAGCGCTTCAACGACGCCGAGCAGAGCGATCTCGAGTCAGTGATGTCCACCCTGCTGTTTCCACTGCGCAACGCCCTGCTCTACCGCGCCGCCACCCAGAGCGCCCTGCGCGATCCGCTGACCGGAACCGGCAACCGCATCGCCATGGACCAGGTGATGGAGCGGGAAATCGACATGGCCCGGCGTCATATGCAGCCATTATCGCTGCTGATGCTCGATATCGATCACTTCAAGCGCATCAACGACACCTACGGCCATGGCGCCGGCGACGAGGTGCTCAAGACCGTTGCCGAGTCGGTCAAGGAGCAACTGCGCAATGTGGACATGGTGTTCAGGTTCGGCGGCGAGGAGTTTCTGATCCTGCTTTCCAATACCAGCCGGGAAGCCGCTGCCACGATCGGCGAGCGACTGCGCTATGCCGCCCAACTGCAGGATTATTTCGCTGCCGGCGTCAGGATTGAACTGACGGTCAGCCTCGGCTGCGCAACGCTGCTGCCGGGTGAATCGATGGAAAGCCTGCTGCGAAGGGTCGACAGCGCACTGTATGTGGCCAAGCGCGAAGGGCGGAACCGGTTGGCGATGGCGGGTTGAAAGAAGGTGAGCGCAATCGGATATTAACCGCCCTTCTGTGGGAGCGAGCTTGCTCGCGATAGCGGAGGGTCAGCTTGCATTGATGCTGGATGTACCGACGCTATCGCGAGCAGGCTCGCTCCCACAGGGGATTTGAGGCGGATCAGAGTTGAGTAGTCACTCAAACCAAATGTGGGAGCGAGCCTGCTCGCGATAGCGATCCGACAGCCAACCTCCCCGTTGACGGTCCGAGCACTTCGCGGAGCAGACTCGCTCCCACATCAGTCAGCTAGGCATCAGCTCCCGGCCAGCGCCAGGCGCTCACGGGGGGATACTGACTTTCCGGCAGACTCCGATTGTTCCAGTTGCATGCAGCGCTCCAGGAACAGGTACATGTAGTCGTAGCTCTTGCACACGGCCTGGCGCAGTTCGGCCTGCAAGGCCTTGCTCGGATTCATGCCCGCCAGCGTGCAGATGATTTCCAGCGCTTCCCACGGGTGGGCGTCGTCGTACTGGGCATGCATCTTCAGCCATTTCATGGCGCGCTTGCGATCTTCCTCAGCGAAGGCCGCTGCGTAGATGCCGCTGGAACACACCACCGCCGACCACTCCCCGGTCGCGCCTTCAATGGCATAGTTGGTCGCCGCGATTGCCACGATCAACGAGTCCGAAGAGCTGGTATGCCAGCACCAATGGCTCAATGCGTGGAGTTCGGGCGGTACCTGCTGCGCCTGCAGATCCTCCAGCGTCACCCCATGGGCGGCGCTCCAGTTCACCCAGTAGTCGGCGTGATTGAGTTCGACACGAATGTTGCGCATCAGCCAGCGACGGGCCATGTCCTCGCCGGGATGGCGGGCAAAGCGGGTCTTGGTGAGGTTCTGTGCCATGTATAAGGCGAACTGTTCAACGACCGGCCAACCACCAATGAGGTAGTGGCGCATGGTCTTGGCGCTGAGCTTGTTGTCGCGCATGCGTTGATACAGCTCGTGTTCGACAACCCGGCGCTTGCTCTCGCCACAGTCGGCAATGAGCTGTTGTGCCCATTGCGGATAGCTTGTGGCGTCCATGAGCGGGCCTGTTCGGTTGAATGTGTCGATCACTGTCGGGCTCCTTTTGATTGTGATTTTTTTCGGATCAACAAGAGGTTCAGCGGAACGTGCCGGGGGCCTTGAATAACAACGGCTGGGGCCGGGCCGGCCTGCATTGCAACGTGTCACAGGTAAACAATTGCGGGCGCTCGATGACATACCCCTGAGCGTAATCCACTCCAATCTCCAGCAATGCCTGCTCGATCTGGGCAGTTTCCACAAACTCGGCAATGGTGCGCTTACCCATGACGTGGCCGATGTGGTTGATCACTTCGACCATTGCACGGTTAATCGGGTCGTCCAGCATATCCTTTACGAAACTCCCGTCGATCTTCAGGAAGTCTACAGGTAAATGTTTCAGGTAAGCGAATGAAGACATTCCGGCGCAAAAGTCATCCAGCGAGAAATAACAACCCAAGCTCTTGAGTTCATTGATAAAGCGAATGGCGCTGCCCAGATTCGAAATAGCGCTGGTTTCTGTAATTTCAAAACAAATCATTTCCGGCGGAATCGAATACGCCGCGAACTGTTTACGCAGGAAGTCGAGGAATGCCTGGTCTCCGATAGTCGTGCCTGACAGATTGATCGCACACATGGCCAGCGGGCCCTGTCGCGACTCGTTCAGGCACTGGCGGATGATCTTGAAGACATTCTCCACCACCCAGCGGTCCAGCGACGTCATCAGGCCATAGCGCTCCGCCGCAGGAATGAAACTGTCCGGCAGGATCATCCGCCCGGCTTCATCATGCAGGCGCAACAGGATTTCAATGTGCCCACCCCCATGGTCACCCGGCCCCAGGGCGGCAATTTCCTGGGCATAGAGGCAGAAGCGGTTTTCCTCCAGGGCCATGTGCAAGCGCTGAACCCAGGCCATTTCGCCGAAACGCAGGGATAACTCCGAATCGTCGGCATGATAGACCTGGACCCGGTTGCGACCTTTCTCCTTGGCCATGTAGCAGGCCATGTCGGCGGCGCGCAGGGATGCCTCCAGGGTCGTCGGATTCTGGGCGATGTGCACCAAACCGATGCTCACGGTGGTCACGAACGGCCGGCCCTTCCAGACAAAGTGCAGGTTCTGCACGGTCTGGCGCAGCCCTTCGGCGATCTTCTCCGCCGCCTCCGGCGAACAGTTCTCCAACAAGATACCGAACTCATCCCCACCCAATCGGGCCAGGGTGTCGTTCTCCCGCAGGCCCGATTGCAGCAACGCGCAGATATGCCGCAACAGCTCATCACCCGCCGCGTGGCCGCAGGTATCGTTGACCAGCTTGAACTGGTCCAGGTCGAGGAACATCAGGGCATGGCGTCCGGCCTGGCGCGTCAGGTTATGCAAGGCCTGCTCGAGCCGGTATTCGAACTCCCGGCGGTTCGCCAGGCCGGTCAGCGCATCATGGGTGGCCTGCCATGACAGGTTGGCAATGTACTGGCGCTCCTGGGTCATGTCATGCAGTACCAGTACGGCACCGCTGACCTTGCCGGCGTGGCGGATCGGCGCGCCCACCAGGGTCACCGACACCGTGCTGCCGTCCAGGCGCTGGATCAGCTTGGAATGTTCACTGCCGCCACCGAGTCGGCCGCTGAGGATGTGTTCGATCAACGTCAGGCCTTCGGTCTGGGCATTGTCGTCAAGCAGATTGAACAGCGCGGCCAGGGGCAGTCCGATGGCATGCTCGGCCTTCCAGTGGGTCATCGCCTCCGCAGCCGGATTCATATAGGCAATGGCGCCTTCGACGTCGGTGGTGATGACCCCGTCGCCGATGGACTGCAAGGTGATCTGCGCCCGCTCCTTCTCCAGTTGCAGGGCATTGGCGAACACCTGCCGCTGGGCCAGCAGTTTGTGGGTACGCAACAAGGCCAGGACGATCAGCCCCAGCGCAGTGGCGAAATTGGTCACCAGCAACAGCCGCAGGATAAACCGCGAGCCCTCACCCAGCGCGTCGCTGAAAGCCTTGGCCGCCGGGGTGACGGAGTCGTTGATGGCAAAGATCCGCGCCTTCCAGCTGCGAATATCAGTCTCTGAGGCCGTCCCTTCGGAAATACTGTCGTGCATCTGTCGGGCGACGTTATCCAGTTCGATCAGATAACCGTCGCCCACCGTCCAGAGATCGATGGCTTCTTCCAGGTAACTGAAGTGACGGAAATTCAGGTAGAGCCAGATCAGGCTGGACACGTCGTCCGGATGGTTTCCCCCTTGGAGGATGCCGGCCCGTGCCGCCTCCAGGTCAGGCGGCTGGCGATCCAGCGCTACCCGCAGATCATGACCGCCCTCGGGCACGGCAATGGCTTGCTGGTATTTGCGGAAAATGGCCTCATCGCGGCTGTCGGTGTAGAGATTGAGGTAATAAATGGCGTCCTTCTGCCCCTTGGACCAGAGGCTTTCTCCCGCGACATAACCGCGAACCGCCGACAGTACGTAAAGGCTGACGCCTCCCAACAATGCCTGAAACAGGACGACGGCGATAAAAGGCCACACGATGCCCAACAACCGGGGGGTTCCGAGAGTCCGCGTTTGATTCATGAGGTCCCTGTATAGGCTCGTCGACCAGCCTTCAGACCGATCATTCCAGCAAGACTAGGAGCAGCAGCAATTCCTCGCAAGAGGTAGGCCACTATTTAACGCTCCCCTTACCCGCCCCACCTGAAGCTTCACCGACGACAAGCCACGACAATTGCCAGAAAAGCTACAACTCTCCTGAATGCCATACATATCTACCGCCCCCGACTTTCCCTGGAGTGATTGGATACGGATCGTCTTCCGCGCACTTTTTGAAGCGGATAGAGCACGTTCCTCAATTACCAGAGAACCTCACCATGCCGTCTTTATCCACTCTTGACCTTTCAGCTCATCCTTCACAGGCCCCACGGCCTTCCCATACCCAAGCGCATCAGGGTCTTCTCGATGAATACGATGTACTGCTGGCGTTGATTCGAAACAACGAAACACCCTCGGACAAGTTCGTCGACAGGCTGGTCAAACCCAGACCTTACGCTCCCATGGCCCTGGAAAATGAGATCGGGCAGCGTGCATTACGGGCGCTGATGGAAAACAAGGCTTATCAAGCACTGTGCGGCACGCTGAATGCGTTATACGACACACTGACGGTCACGCTGAAAGAGGGCAAAGTCTTTTACTCGACACGCCAGAAGAACGGCCCAGACATTGTCCAGCTTGAACTCGACAAGAATCCTGGCTGGCGTGAGTTATTGGCAGACATTGAGAAATCCGTCCTGAGACTGGGTGGAAAGATCCGCTTCGACGGCCAGTTCTCACTGATCGGAATGACCCGATTCTATGGGATCGCCCCTTGGGATCCGCAAGACGCCGCACAACGCGAAGCCACGATCGATGCGTTGGAGGAACAACGTGCTCGCCATTCGCTGGGACTGTGGCATGGCATAAATCTCGACGAGCCGAGCCAAGAGCCAACGGCCGCGCAGGCCCTGGTCGACAGTCAGATCATTGGCACGGTGCGCCAATTCCTGCCCCCATCGCAGACGTCCTTGCTGGCCTACCTCGACCCCGTCGATATCGGCAACCTGTCAGCGACAAAAGTCCGCGCGAAACCGTCGATGTACCTCGAAACGATCCTGCGATCTGCAAAAGCCCAGGCGTTGGCAAACAAACTGCTGCAAGCCCTGGGTTGGTACGGCGGCCAGGCCGGCGAAGAAACCGCTCCGGGAATACGCTACCAGTTGCTGATCAAGACCCTTCGCCTGTGGATCACCTCGACAGGAACCGAAAACCCGGACGGCATAGCCGGCTACCGCTGGCAAAAGTCGTCCAATTGGGGGAAAAGCTACCAGCAGATCCTGACCGCGTTCGAAGCCCACCTGGTCACGTCAAAACGCGCCGCGTCCGCGAATGAATCCGTTCTGATTGCAGGCCTTTTCCAACCGTTGTTCCCGGCAGAGTTCCAGGTTCGCGATATACCGCCGCAACTGCCCTACCGAAGCTCCACCGTCTGGGTGAATTTTGTCCACGGGGTTCATCTCGCCAAGGCCATTGATCCGCTGTTGCTGCAACGACTGAATTTTCAACAATTGGTCGATCTCCCTATCAGGCAGGCCGCAGAAGCAACGGCTGAAGATTTGAAGCTGATCACGCTGACCCGATTGAAACCGATGCAGGAATGGGCGGTGACAAATGGCGTGCTTGCCTACAAAGCCGACGCCAACTATACGACGCAAGACATGCAGGACGCCGCGCAGAAGCTCGACGCTGAAATCGACAGCCTGAACAGCGCTATCCGCTGGCTCGATAGTCCCCCGCCCGAAAGACTGAACATTGCCAAACTCAGAATGGCCCGACTTTTTGGTGAAGGCCGTTTCGTGTCGGACGGTATGAAGCTACTCAAGGAAGCAGATGCCGCTTACATCGGTACACAGTTACGCCTCATGGCCCCTATTGGCAAACGTGCACCTGACGCCTATTCGTTCGTGGATGTCTATGCCTCCGGGCAGCTCTATGAAAAAAATGGTTTTTTACTGGCCCGGATGGGAAATCTCCAACCGATCTCTGGTTGAAAATCGACAGTAATCGAACCGTACAGACGAATCTGTCGTGGCCGGAGTTATCTGCAATCCCTCTTGAGCGCAGAACATTGCCAGATATCGAGCAAACGTTTACGACTCACTTCAAGATCCACATCAATTGGATCAGGAGCGCCTATAGAACGCTGATCACTCATCTACTCGCGTCCCTCCCCTTGGCTGGTCGCCACCCCTTGGAATATGGGTCGGTCAAGGTCTATACGTTAAGAAAGGCAACTACGGGCATTGAGGCGGCGAACGAAACGCAAGACAACACGCTCCCCCTGCGGGCGCGTAATGGTTTCATCCTGGCAGCGACCCGGGACAATGAAACCTCCTACTTTGAACTCCTGCCCAAGGCGGGAATCATTCGATGCCGAACAGATATCACCCCCCAGCATATTGGCGGAGAACCAAAGACAGAGAGGTGGAGAATCAGTCACGGTTCGTCCGTGACCGTGACCGTGGCAGGTCATAAAAACCTCCCTTTCGACTGGGATGCCCATGAGAAAGGAACCGCTCCCCGCGCTGACGCAGAATGCCTCGCCATCATGGACCAATTAGGCGACACACTTGAGCCGGTTGATAGGAGCGACATCAAAGCCCTGCCGTACACATTGGAATCGAAGACCACCCAAAAAATCACCCGGCATATCGCCCAGCATCTGCTGTTCCTGGATGAGAAAGCACTGCACGACAGCTGCTATGGGGAGACTGAATTCGATCGTGAAGAAGCCAGACGCAAAAAAGTCCTCGAAGTGACGAAGATGGTTGTGCCTTTCTGGAGCAGCATCGAAGACCTGAGTTCAGGAAGTCGTGAGCGACTGGCCAGGGGTGCGTTTGGTCTGTTCATTGATTTCGCCTCCTTCGTCCTTCCCATCGGAAAGTTTGCCTCAGGCTCACTGAAGCTGGTCAAGACAGTAGGCAAATGGACCATCCGCGAAACACTTCCCGCCTTCGCGAAACTCACGGGCGCCTTGCTCAATGCCACCCTGAACCCCCTCGATGGCATTCCAGGCTTGTTACGTGCTGGTAGCCAAAGCGCGTACCGGCTCGGTAAGATCGGTTATCTGAATCTCAAGACCTTGACCGGCAGAGCGGGACACTATGACTTTGTAAAGGGCATGAGCCAAGTCACTGATCCGGGGCGATGGCGACCTTTGCTGCCAAATGACCAGCTCGGTGCAGTACGGGGGGTTGATGATGTTCCGGTACGCAATATCGGCTCCTCGGATAAGGCCGACTACCGCTTGATTGACCCGCTTTCGTCCAGACCTTACGGCCCATCATTGACCGACGACTCGGTCGAACTGTCGTTAGGACGCTCCTACTACAACCCGCTGGCCAGGACCGACACCGATGTCATCGTCGAAGTATCTGAAACAACGCGCGTGCGTGAACGGCTTGAAATCGATGGCACCCGCACTTTTTACCTGGATGATGTTCCTTACCGGTTGAACGAGGGAGTCCTGCGCCGCGCCAGCCACCTGGATGCCAGTGAAAAACTCAAGAAACTCCCATGCCGGGTACGCCGCGCACCCGGTGAGGTGTGCAAGACTCAATATGTATTGCCGGGCAAGCCGGCCAAACGACCGCCTGCCGGGGAGTTCGAAACCGAACTGAGCTGGGCCCCCTGGTTTGGCGATACGACGCTCTATCCTTCCGTGCCGAAAACTGCCGACGAGCGTGCCCTGCTGGCGTTTGAGGGAAAAATCTATGAACTCAAGGACGGTAAGCTCAACACCTACAAAGGTCGACCCGAATGGATTGGCCTGAAGAGCAAAATCCCCGTCCCCAGGGAAACGATCTCCGCGACAGTGGAATTCCAGACCGGTCTGTATGGGGGAATCAAAGTCACCGGCACAGCAGAAAAAATCGACGATATACACGAGACGGGCGCGCTTATCATCCGCTCTATCGATGAAAAACATACGTACGTTTTCACGCGATTGAATTTCGACGACTACTACATGACGAAGTTGTCGTCCACAGACAGCATCGAGTCCCCGCTCACGCTGAAGAAGCTGGGCCCCGACGACCTGGTGCCAGGCTCTGTGGGTGAGGAACTGCATCGGGTGTACATCGGCTCACTGAATGCAAACAACGCCGCGAGGATTTACGGAAGAGAGCAGGTCGAACTGGCGCTGGACAAGATCGATGAAATTTCAATCCCCATCGGCGCACCGGACCACCCGCCTTCAAACATGAAGTGGGTGAAGGTCAATACCTACCCCGCCGAAGCAGTGCTGTTTGATCGCAGAACTCGAATGATTGTCTCTGACTTGCCTAACGGCGCCGCCGTATGGAAGCCCTCCAGGCAGGCGCCCGAAGCACTGCAAACGTCAACAGCGGACATTTTCAATGCGCTTTTTACAACTCCGTCCGGCGGCGCTTCCTCGCGATCGACCGCTCGAGCAGTCACCATCCATGACGCCATGCTGGAGTTGCAAAAAATCCTCCCAACCCAGAATCAGAAGAACATTGCGTTCGCCAGCGTCACCACCACGTCGGGGCACAAGGAAATTTACGTCAGTGTCTCCGGCATCGAGGACTACACCCGGCATCTGCCACTGTTCAAGTCCAATAGCGGACTGACCGAGATTTCAGTGGGTGATGTCACTTACTTTAATGTCGACGGGCTCAGAAACCCCATCGACCCGGCCGCCCTTAGCCTGAGCCCCGACGGCAAGCTGCTGGCAATCCCCCACCTCATGGATACTCCTGGCAGCTTGGACAGGTTGAGTCGGATCACTTCCGGGGACAGTGAAAGCAAGTTGATTGGCTACCTCAGTGAAAAATATCCAGATCCCAAAGACATCAAGTCAATCACCGTGGCTACTACCTTGCCGCCTTGTGAATCCTGCTCGATTGTCATGAAGGAGTTTGGCCATGAGCGCGGCGCCGATGCGCTGAACGTCCTCTGGGGACAGCGACGAAAGCGTCCGGCCGCTGAGATAAGTACGTCAACCGATTCGGATTGAACCCAGGCTGTCAGTGCTGTTGCAGGTGACCGTAGAGTCTGGCGTAGAGGCCGCCATCAGCCATCAACTGCTGGTGGTCGCCGTCCTCGGCGATCCGGCCGCCGTCGAACACCAGCACCCGATCGGCCTGTTTTACGGCCGACAACCGGTGAGCAATGATCAAGGTGGTACGGTTGCTCAGGAACCGGGTCAGCGCTTGGTGCAGGTTGTATTCGGTGGCGGCGTCCAGGGCGGACGTCGCCTCGTCAAGAATCACCACCTTGGGATCGGCCAGCACCATGCGCGCAATTGCCAGGCGCTGACGCTGCCCCCCGGACAGGCGCACACCGGAACGCCCGACGATGCTGTCCAGCCCATTGGGCAATTCCCGGATCGTACTGTGCAACTGCGCAATTTCCAGCGCCCGCCAGCAGGCCTCGTCACTACAGTCGCGGCCCATGGAGAGATTGGCCCGTACCGTGTCATTGAACAAGGCAGGATGCTGCAACACCACCGCGACATTTTCCCGGATGGTTTCCAGGCCGATCTCCTGCTGCGTGGCGCCGCCAAACCGGATGCTGCCCGACTGTGGCGTATACAGGCCCAACAACAGCTGCACCAAGGTGCTCTTGCCGCCACCGCTGGCGCCAACGATGGCGACCTTTTCGCCGGGCGAGATGGACAGGTTCAACTGGTCGAGCACCAGCTCCTCGCCATAACCGAAGCTCAAACCCTGGATGTCGATGCCCACGGTATCGCGGCCCTTGAACGGGTCGACACCGCCGTTGTACTGCGGCTCGTCGGCCCGGGCCAGGAGTTCGTTGATCCGACTCAGGGCCCCGCCGGCCGCGTAATAGGCATATTGCAGGTTCAATAGCTGTTCCACCGGACCGATCATGAACCAGAGGTAGCTGAACACCGCCAGCATCTGGCCGATGGACAGGTCGGAAAACAGCACGGTGAGCATCGCCGCCGCACGGAAAATGTCGATGCCGAACTGGAACAGCAAGCCACTGGCGCGGCCCGACGCATCGCTTTTCCACTGGGAATTGACCGCATAATCGCGCACCTCCCGGGCGCGCTGGCCCAGGCGCCCGAGGAAAAAACCCTGGCGGTTACCGGCGCGCACCTCCTGGATCGCGTCCAGGGTTTCGGTCAAGGCCTGGGTGAAGCGCGAGGTGCTGTCGTTCTCCAGCTTCTTGAGGTGCTTGACCCGCTTGCCCAACTGCACCGTGGCATAGATCACCAGCGGATTGAACAACAGGATCAGCAGCGCCAGTTTCCAGTGCATCCACATCAGGATGCCGGCGGTGCCCACCAGCGTCAGCATCGCCACCAGGAAACGGCTGAGGGTTTCGCCGACGAATTTATCGAGGGTGTCCAGGTCGATGACCAGGTGAGCGGCCACGGTGCCGCTGCCCAGGCTTTCGTACTCACCCAGGGAAATACGCTTGAGGCGCTCGATCAGGCGGATACGGATGCGATAGACGATGTCCTTGGCAAGCCTGGCGAACAAGCGTGCCTGCAACACGTTGAACAGCAACGCGCCACAGCGCAGCGCCAGAGTCGCCAGCAGCATCAATCCGATGTAGCCGGCCGCAGTTTGCCAACCCGTCGGCAAGGCGTGGTTCATCACCTTCAAGGCGGCGTCGCCACGCCCCAGCAGTACTTCGTCCACCAACAACGGCAACAGCAACGGGATCGGCACGCTGCACAGCGTCGCCAGCACGGCCACACCGTTGGCAATCCACAGGGCTTTCTTGTGTTTGAGGGCCAGGCGCCGGATTTCCGCCCAGCTCAATCGGTCGACGCGCTGTGGCTCCGAGGCGCCATCCGGCAGGTCAGGCACAGGCCGCACGCTCCAACCAGCGGCCAAGCAATGGAGACAGCTGGCTGAGGGGCTGGTAACCGTTGGTGAGCAGAGCCAGTTGGCCGTCGCGCTCGGCCAGCAACGTGGGGAAGCCGGCAATACCGAGGTCCTGCACCCAGGTGAAATCCGCGGCAGTGGCCGCCTGTTGTTCGGCGCTGTCGAACGCCGCGGCAAACTCGATGCGTGGCAGCCCGGCCTGTTCGGCCAGTTCCACCAGGACGCTGGCATGGGTCACGTCGCGGCCTTGCACGTAAAAAGCCTGCTGGATCAGCTTCAGCAGCTTCCAGGCCAAATCCGGCGCCAGGCTACGAGCCGTCACCAAGGCGCGGCAGGCCGGCTCGGTGTCATAGACGAAACCGTCCGGCAACGCGCCTTCCAGCCTGAACGGCTGGTCGGTGGCCTGGGTGACCGCCTGCCAGTGCTCAAGGATGTAACGCCGGGTGGTGGGCTCCAGGGCCGAACCGCTGCCCGTGCGCAAACCGCCCACCACCAGGTGCAGTTCCACGCCCTGGGCCTGCGCCTGCTCGACCAATGCTTCGGCCACCGGAGCGAAGCCCCAGCACCAGGAACACATCGGGTCCATGACATACAGCAGGCGTGGCGGCATGGTTCAAGCCTCGGAGGATGTTTGCTTGTAGTTGTAGCCGATTGGATGCGGCATGTTGCGAGCCTTGGCCAATTCGATCTGCTTTTGCCGGTCGATGGCGCTGCGACGGGTCTTCTCGCTCAGTTTGTCCCAGCAATGCGGACAACTGATGCCAGGCACGTAGTGCTCCGAAGCGCGATCTTCCAGGCTCACCGGTGTACGGCAGGCATGACATTGATCGTAGTCGCCTTCGCTGAGATCGTGGCGAACGGTCACGCGGTTATCGAACACGAAGCAGTCGCCGCGCCACTTGGTTTCTTCCTGGGGCACCTCTTCGAGGTATTTCAGGATGCCGCCCTTGAGGTGGAAGACTTCGTCGAAACCCTGGCTGAGCATGTAGCTGGAGGCTTTCTCACAACGGATGCCACCGGTGCAGAACATCGCGACTTTCTTGTGCCTGGACGGGTCGAAGTTGGCCTTGATGTAGTCGGGAAACTCGCGAAAGCTGGTGGTCTTGGGGTCGATGGCGCCCTCAAAGGTGCCGATGGACACTTCGTAATCGTTACGGGTGTCGATCAGCAGCACTTGCGGATCACTGATCAGCGCGTTCCAGTCCTGGGGTTCGACATAGGTGCCGACCTGCTTGTTCGGGTCCACGCCCTCGACGCCGAGGGTGACGATTTCTTTCTTGAGCTTGACCTTGGTGCGATAGAACGGCTGCTCGTCGCAGTACGATTCCTTGTGATCGATGTCGATCATGCGCGGGTCGTTCCTGAGCCAGGCCAGCAAACCGTCGATCCCTTCGCGGGTGCCGGAAACCGTGCCGTTGATGCCTTCTTCGGCGATCAGCAGGGTGCCCTTGATGCCGTTGTCGAGCATCGCATTGAGCAAGGGCTCACGCAGCTCGACGTAATCCTGCAGGGTGACGAACTTATACAGTGCCGCCACGACAATGGCTTGTGTCATGGGTATTTCTCCAGGTGGCTACCCTCGTAAGGGGTGAACCGGATGCGAAAAAAAACGCGCCGGGTCAGCGGCGCGTTGCGGATTCTAGCAAAAAACTTATGGGTTGCAGGACTACGAAACCGAGGCTTTACGCAAATCCCTGTGGCGAGGGGATTTATCCCCGCTGGGTTGCGAAGCGACCCCATTCCAATGGACTCGATCAGTCTGACACATTCGGTTGCCTGGTTTTTAGGGTCGCTTCGCAACCCAGCGGGGATGAATCCCCTCGCCACAAAAGCACACGACTCCCGTCAATCAGTGCTTGCTACCACCGGCACAGGTTGGCGAAGCCGGGGCAGCGTCGATCTGTGCCCATTCTTCAGGGGTGTAGGTGTGCAGCGCCAACGCATGGAATTCGCCCATCAGCTCGCCCAGGGTGCCGTAGACCTTCTGATGGCGCTTGACCCGATTGAGCCCCTCGAACTGCCGGCTCACCACCACCGCCTTGAAATGGGTCTGTAGCCCACGGCTGTGCATGTGGCTTTCATCCAGCACTTGCAAGTGCTCGGGCTGCAGGAGGCCGAGTGTCGATTCGATGCGTTGTTGCATGCTCATACCGGGCTCCGCTTACGGCTTTTTCTTGGCTGGGGCAGGCGCAGCCGCTTTCGGCTCAAGCTCGGCGGTCATGTCTGCTAGCAGCTTGTTGACCACCGGCACCGCGCTTTCAAGCTTGGCCTGGGTCAGTTGGGCCGACTGCTGGGTCAGCTGGGGCATTTTTTCCAAGACTTTCTTGCCCAGCGGCGACTGGTAGAAGGCGACCAGGTCCTTGAGCTCCGACTCGCTGAAGTTGGTGGTGTAGAGCTTGACCATGTCCGGCTTGAGCTTGTTCCAGCCGATGGCCTGGTCCAGCGCGGCGTTGGCCTTGGCCTGGTAGGTTTCCAGGGTGGCTTTTTTCGACTCGGGGGCCTTGGTCTGTTCGAAGCGCTGGGCAAACATCTGCTGCACTTGCATGTACACCGGGGTGCCGAGTTTGTCAGCGTGCGCCAGGGTCAGGAACGCTTCGGCACTGGCGTTGTGGCTGGCGGTATCGGCGAGAACAGGGCCGCTGGCACACACCAGAGCAACTGCGGTACAGATGGCGCGAAGACGGGTCATCGAGTTTCCTTAATCTAACTGGCGAGGTAAAACCCCAAGGGCGACCATTCTGCGCCTAAAAAACGCCGGGCCTCAACCCCGACGCTTGCCGGCTCCGATTGACGGACCGAACCGACCGCCCCTAGATTGACGGAACCGGTGCCGCCCGACAGGGCCTAAACTGCGCATTCAGACCTATCAGGAGTTTGACCCAATGAGCCGTATCGAAACCGACAGCCTTGGCCAGGTTGAAGTCCCGGAGGACGCCTATTGGGGCGCCCAGACACAGCGTTCCATGATCAACTTCGCCATCGGTAACGAACGCATGCCGCTGTCGGTGCTGCACGCCCTGGCGCTGATCAAGAAAGCCGCCGCGCGGGTCAACGACCGCAACGGCGACTTGCCCGCCGACATCGCCCGGCTGATCGAACAGGCCGCCGATGAAGTACTGGCCGGCCAGCACGACGATCAATTCCCGCTGGTCGTCTGGCAGACCGGCAGCGGCACCCAGAGCAACATGAACGCCAACGAGGTGATCGCCGGGCGCGCCAACGAACTGGCGGGCAACCCCCGTGGCGGCAAGACCCCGGTGCATCCCAACGATCACGTCAACCGCTCCCAGAGCTCCAACGACTGCTTCCCCACGGCCATGCACATCGCTGCCGCCCAGGCCGTTCATCAGCAATTATTGCCGGCCATCGGCGAATTATCCGGTGGGCTGGCAGAACTGGCGGCCCGCCACATGAAACTGGTCAAGACCGGCCGCACCCACATGATGGATGCCACGCCGATCACCTTCGGCCAGGAACTGTCGGCCTTCATTGCTCAGCTCGACTATGCCGAACGGGCAATCCGTGCCGCGCTGCCGGCGGTCTGCGAACTGGCCCAGGGCGGCACGGCGGTAGGCACCGGGCTCAATTCGCCCCACGGTTTCGGCGAAGCGATTGCCGCTGAACTGGCGGCGCTGTCCGGCTTGCCGTTCGTCACCGCGCCGAACAAGTTCGCGGCCTTGGCCGGGCACGAGCCCCTGACCACGCTTTCCGGCGCGCTGAAAACCCTGGCCGTGACCCTGATGAAAATCGCCAACGACCTGCGCCTGCTGGGCTCCGGGCCTCGGGCCGGCTTCGCCGAAGTGAAATTGCCGGCCAACGAACCGGGCAGTTCCATCATGCCCGGCAAGGTCAACCCGACCCAGTGCGAAGCCTTGTCGATGCTGGCCTGCCAGGTCATGGGCAACGACGTGACCATCGGTTTTGCCGCCAGCCAGGGCCATTTGCAACTGAACGTGTTCAAGCCGGTGATCATCCACAACCTGCTGCAATCGATCCGCCTGCTGGCCGACGGCTGCAGCAACTTCCAGCAACACTGCATCGCCGGGCTCGAGCCCGATGGCGAGCAGATGGCGGCACACCTGGAACGTGGATTGATGCTGGTGACGGCGCTGAACCCGCACATCGGCTACGACAAATCCGCCGAGATCGCCAAGAAAGCCTACAGCGAAGGACTGACCCTGCGCGAGGCAGCGTTGCAACTGGGCTACCTGACGGATGAGGAGTTCGATGCCTGGGTGCGGCCGGAGAATATGCTGGAGGCCGGTAGCCAGGGCTGAATTGAAATTCCATTGTGGGAGCGAGCTTGCTCGCGATGAGGCCGGTCGGCTCAACATCACCATCGCCTGCCAGACCGCTATCGCGAGCAAGCTCGCTCCCACATGTGATCTATCGCCCTACCGCCAACCGCTCCCGCCGGGCCCTCAGCCCGGCAATCAGCGAAGGCCCCAACGCCACCAGCGCCGACCCCAACACCACCAGTACCGCCCCGCCATACCCCAACAGATTGATCTGCTCGGCATGCACATAATCGGGCCACCACCAGGCGGCCACGGCCACCGCGGCAAAGGTCACCAACGGCGTGATCGCCAGGGTTGCGCTGACCCGTGAAGCCTCCCAGTGCGCCAGGGCCTCGGCAAATGCGCCGTAGGCAATCAGCGTATTGAGGCAGCAGGCAAACAATAGCCAGCCTTGCAGAGGGCCCAGCTGCAGCGCTTCCAGCGGATGTACCCACGGCGTGAGCAGCAACGCGCAGAACAGGTAGATCACCATCATCACCTGCAACGAATTCCATACCGTCAACAATTGCTTCTGGCCCAGGGCGTAGAACGTCCAGACCGCCGACGCCAGCAACACCATCAAGACCCCGGCGGTGTATTCGCTCAGGGAGGTCAGCAATTCGGCGAGGCGCTGGTTGAAAAACAGCGCGAAGCCGACCAGCAGCACCAGCAGGCCAATCCCCTGCCCCAGGCTGAAACGTTCCTTGAATACAAACAGGCTGGCGATCAGCAGCAGGATCGGTCCCATCTGCACCACCAGTTGCGCCGTGCCGGGGCTCAAGCGATTCAGCCCCATCAGGTACAGCACATAATTACCCACCAGCCCCAGCACCGCCATCACCACCAACCAGCCGCCACGCGGACCCAGCACCTTGCGGCTGGGCAGGCGTCGGGTGGCCGCCAGATAAATGAACAGCAAGCCGCCGGACACCAGCAAGCGAAACCAGGTCACGGTGACCGGATCCATCACCTGCAACACCTGCTTGAGCTTGATCGGCAGGATTCCCCACAACAGGGCGGTCAACAAGGCGAGGAACAGGCCATAGACCCAGCGACCGGACGAAATGTGCATGCAATCCCCGAGGCTCAAGAAAAGAGCGACTATTCTAGTGGGAGATGGCTTGGCGACACAGGGACAGTTGGGCACTAACAGTTCAAGGATTTGTTCACAGGAAGAGGGATGGCACATTGCCGCCTATCGGCTGGCCAAGCGCCAGCTGGCGCCAACGAATAAACTTCACTCAACCGATTTCTACACCTCTTGGAGCCCCCCCATGCTTGGCAAACGCGCCCAGGACCTCGCCCCGGCGATGGTCTTTCCCAGTGACCGGATCTGCCGGATAAACGGTGAATTCTATTTCAGTACCCGGGAAGGCACCCAGGAAGGTCCATTTGCCAATCGTGAGGCAGCCGAACAAGAGGTAGCGGCGTATATCGAGCGGATGCAGAAAGCGCTTGAGATTGCCAGCTGACAAGGATCCGCAAACCTGTGGCGAGGGGATTTATCCCCGCTGGGGCGCGAAGCGCCCCCAAAACCAGGCAACTCGTTGGATCAGATTGCTTGAGTCAACGGCGGTGGGGCTGCTACGCAGCCCAGCGGGGATAAATCCCCTCGCCACAGAAGCCCTCAGGTCATCTGACCGCCTCGAACAACCCCGTCGCCCCCATCCCGCCGCCCACGCACATGGTCACGATGCCGTAACGCAGACTGCGCCGTTGCAACTCACGCACCAGATGCCCGACCTGCCGTGAGCCAGTCATGCCGAACGGATGGCCGATGGCGATCGAGCCGCCGTTGACGTTGTATCTTTCATTGTCGATTTCCAGGCGATCACGGCTGTACAGGCACTGGGACGCGAACGCCTCGTTGAGCTCCCACAAGTCGATGTCGGCGATCCGCAGCCCCTTGGCCTTGAGCAGTTTCGGCACCGAGAACACTGGGCCAATACCCATTTCGTCCGGCGCGCAGCCAGCCACGGTGAAGCCGCGGAAAAACGCCTTGGGCTTGAGCCCCAGCGCCAGGGCTTTTTCCAGGCTCATCACCAGGGTCATCGAGGCACCGTCGGACAGCTGCGACGAGTTGCCCGCCGTCACCGAACCGTCTTCGGCGAACACCGGCTTCAGCCCGGCCAGGCTTTCGTAAGTGGTGTCCGGGCGATTGCAATCGTCGTGGTCGACCACGCCGTCAAGAATCTGCACCGCACCGGTGTTCTTATCCTCCACCTTGTACTTGACCGCCATCGGCACGATTTCGTCATGGAACAGCCCGGCCGCCTGGGCCTGGGCAGTACGTTGCTGGCTCTGCAAGGCGTAGCGGTCCTGTGCTTCGCGGCTGACCTGGTAACGGCGGGCGACGATCTCGGCGGTCTGGCCCATGGGGAAATAAATCCCCGGCACCTGTTCCTTGAGCAACGGGTTGATCAGGTTGTCGGTGTTGACGCTTTTCATCGTCAGGCTGATGGACTCCACGCCACCGGCGACGATGATCTCGCTGCAGCCGGAGGCGATCTGGTTCGCGGCAATGGCGATGGCTTGCAGGCCCGAGGAACAGAAACGGTTGAGGGTCATGCCGCCGGTGCCGATGCCCAGGTGGGAGAGCACCGCCACGTTACGGCCGATGTTATAGCCCTGGGCGCCCTCGTTGGAGCCGGCACCGACGATGCAATCTTCAACGCTGGCCGGGTCGATGTCATTGCGCGTCAACAGCGCATTGACGCAATGGGCCGCCATGTCGTCCGGACGAGTCATGTTGAACTTGCCGCGAAACGACTTGGCCAGGCCGGTCCGTACGCTGTCGACGATCACTACTTCACGCATGGCTGTTCCTCATTGTTGTAGGCGGTCAAGAATGGATCGAGCATAAATCCACCCCATAACCGACTGCGACAATCATTCACCCCGCATATGCGACCTCATGGCCTGCTACTTCTTGCGAGTCTGTTTCCCGCTGCGTTTGAAAGCCGCTTCCAGCGCCTCGTTGAGGGTGCGCAACACCTTGACCCGGGCCCAGCGCTTGTCATTGGCCTCTACCAGGGTCCAGGGTGATATTTCGGTACTGGTGCGGTCGACCATGTCACACACCGCCGCCCGGTAAGCGTCCCACTTGTCACGGTTGCGCCAGTCGTCTTCGGTGATCTTGAAGCGTTTGAAAGGGATTTCCTCGCGTTCCTGGAAGCGCTCGAGCTGAGTCTCCTTGTCGATGGCGAGCCAGAACTTGACCACCACCACGCCGGCGTCGGCAATCTGCTCTTCGAAATCATTGATTTCACCATAGGCCCGCAGCCAGTCGGCCCGACTGCAAAAGCCTTCGACCCGCTCCACCAGTACCCGGCCATACCAGGAACGGTCGAATACAGTGAACTTGCCCCGCGCCGGAATATGCCGCCAGAACCGCCACATGTAGGGATGGGCGCGCTCTTCCTCGGTGGGTGCGGCAATCGGCACGATGCTGTACTGGCGCGGATCGAGTGCCGCCGCGACCCGCCGGATCGCGCCACCCTTGCCCGCCGCATCGTTGCCTTCGAACACGGCCACCAGAGCGTGCCGGCGCATGCGTTTGTCCCGCAGCAAGCCGGCAAACCGGGCCTGCTCGGTGATCAGTTGTTCCTCGTAGTCGTCCTTGTCCAGGCGCAGGGTCATGTCCAGGCTGTCGATCAGGGTCACCTGATCATCCAGTGCCGGTAGCGGTGCCGCGCTGACCTTTTCCGGCTTGATCCTCGGACGGTCCAGCGCCTGGCGCATGCCTTCGAGCAGGAGCCTGCCTACCGTGAGGCTACGGTAATAGGTGTCCACGCCTTCGATCACATGCCATGGCGCGTAATCGCGACTGGTCCGGCGCAGCACCCGCTCGCCGTATTTGACGAACTTGTCGTAGGTCTGGGATTGCTGCCAGTCCAGCGGGCTGATGCGCCAGCTGTGCAACGGATCATCCTTGAGTCCCTTGAGCCGGGCTTTCATCTGTTTCTTGGACAGATGGAACCAGAACTTGAAGATCAGCGCGCCTTCATCGCAAAGCATCTTTTCCAGGCGCTCGGCGGCGTTGATCGCCTGGTCGAGCCGAGGGTCCTTGAACTCGCCGTGGACCCGGCCCTGGAGCATCTGGCTGTACCAGTTGCCGAAGAATATCCCCATGCGCCCCTTGGCCGGCAGCATCCGCCAGTAACGCCAGGCGGGTGGCCGCGCCAGTTCTTCGTCGGTCTGCTGATCGAACGTGCGCACTTCGATCAGCCGCGGGTCCATCCACTCGTTGAGCAACTTCACCGTCTCGCCCTTGCCCGCGCCCTCGATACCGTTGATCAGCACGATGACCGGAAAGCGGCGCTGCTGATGCAACTCAAACTGGGCTTCGAGCAATGCTTCACGCAATGCCGGCACTTCGGCCTCAAAGGTGTCTTTATCGATGGCGTGACCGATTTCGGCGGATTCGAACATAGGCAGCTCCTTCCAGGGAATGGGGCAAGACTAACGGATTGGATATGACCGTGTTTGGATATGACAGCTCCTACGCAGTTACCCGGCCTCGGTCTAGAATAGCGTCCCCGATTTCACCGAGCCCGCCATGACACCCGTACAACACCACGCCCAACTCGACTGGGATGACCAGGGTCTGCCCCGTTCGCGGGTGTTCGACGATGTGTACTTCTCCGACCAGTCGGGGCTGGAGGAAACCCGCTATGTGTTCCTTGAACAGAACAACCTGGCCGAGCGCTTCGCCGCGTTGCCGGACCAGGGACGGCTGGTGATCGGTGAGACCGGATTCGGCACCGGGTTGAATTTCCTGTGTGCCTGGCAGTTGTTCGAGCAGTGCGCACCCGCCGGCGCTCGCCTGCACTTTGTCAGTGTCGAAAAATACCCCCTGAGCCCCCAAGACCTGCATCGGGCCCTGGCCCTGTGGCCGTCCCTCAAGCTTCAGGCCGATCAGTTGCTGGGGCAGTACGTGGCGATCCATCAAGGTTTCCAGCGCCTGACGCTGGCGGGCGGACGGGTGACGCTGACGTTGATGATCGGAGATGCCCTGGAGCAGTTGCCGCAATTGGATGGACAGATCGACGCGTGGTTCCTGGATGGTTTTGCACCGGCCAAGAACCCCGACATGTGGACCGCCGAGCTGTTCGCCGAACTGGCCCGGCTGGCGGCGCCCGGCGCCACCCTGAGCACCTTCACCAGCACCGGCTGGGTGCGCCGATTGCTCAACGCGGCGGGCTTCAAGATGAAGCGCACGCCGGGCATCGGGCATAAATGGGAGATCCTGCGTGGCGTGTTCCTCGGCTGGCCGGAATCACAGGAGCAGGCCGCGCCCAGCCAGGCAAAACCCTGGTACACCCGCCCCGCTCCACTCACCGGCGAGCGTCGCGCCCTGGTGATCGGCGGCGGCCTGGCCGGTTGCGCCAGCGCGGCGAGCCTCGCGGCCCGTGGCTGGCAGGTGACGTTGTTGGAACGGCATGCCGGGTTGGCCGAGGAAGCCTCCGGCAACCCTCAAGGGGTGTTGTACCTCAAGCTTTCAGCCCACGGCACGGCGTTGTCACAGATGATCCTCAGCGGTTTCGGCTACACCCGACGCTTGTTGGAACATCTGCAACGGGGTGTGGACTGGGACGACTGCGGTGTCCTGCAACTGGCATTCAACCCCAAGGAAGCCGAGCGCCAGGCGCAACTGGCCGCAGCGTTCCCGGCTGATCTGCTGCATACCCTCGGGCAGACTGAAGCCGAGGCGCTGTCCGGAGTCGGCCTGGCCTGTGGCGGTCTGTTCTATCCCGAAGGGGGTTGGGTCCATCCGCCGGCGCTGTGCCGCTGGCAGGCGTCGGGCTCGTCAATCGAGGTGTTGCCTCATCATGAAGTGCTGGATCTGCGCCGCGTCGATGGCCAGTGGCAAGCCTGGGATGGCGAACGATGCCTGGCCAGCGCGCCGGTGGCGATCCTTGCCAGCGCCGCCGAGATCAAGCGTTTCGAAGCGGCCTCCGACCTGCCGCTCAAGCGCATACGCGGGCAAATCACCCGTCTGCCGCAGACCGACCGCAGCCAGGTCCTGCGCACGGTGGTCTGCGCCGAGGGCTATGTGGCCCCGCCGCGAATGGGCGAACACACCCTGGGCGCGAGTTTCGACTTCAAGAACGATGACCTGACCCCCACCGCCGCCGAACACGTGGGCAACCTGCAGATGCTGGAAGAAATTTCCCTGGACCTGAAGGATCGCCTGAACGCCGACATCCTGGATCCAGGCCAGCTCGAAGGCCGCGCCGCCTTCCGCTGCACCAGCCCGGACTACCTGCCGATTGTCGGGCCGTTGGCGGACAGCCGGGCGTTTACCGAGACGTATCACGCCCTGGGCAAAGATGCCCGCCAGGTCCCGGACAGCCCCTGCCCCTGGCTCGATGGCCTGTACATCAACAGCGGCCACGGCTCTCGCGGCCTGATCACCGCGCCGCTGTCCGGCGAACTGATCGCCGCCTGGCTGGACAACGAACCCCTGCCACTGCCCCGGAGCGTGGCCGAAGCCTGCCATCCGAACCGGTTTGCCTTGCGGGCATTGATTCGCGGCAAGGCCTGACGCAGCTTAAACACCCACCGCCAACCCTGTGGGAGCGAGCCTGCTCGCGATAGCGGTGGATCAGCTTGCATCCATGTTATCCGTGCCGCCGCCATCGCGAGCAGGCTCGCTCCCACAAAGGGCCCTGCCATCCTTGCCAAGCCGCGCCCGCCGGTCGGCTTATAACGCATCGATCTAAAACTCACGGCAATCCCACCGGTCAGTTTCAGAGTGCCCGCCATTTCGGCGCCCCCCCTCCCCAACGGAAAAACCGGTAAGGACTTATGTGCGGATTAGCTGGAGAGTTACGTTTCGATCAACAACCTGCGGACCTTGCGGCCGTAGAGCGAATGACCCATCACCTGGCCCCTCGTGGCCCCGACGCATGGGGTTTTCATAGCCAGGGCCCGATTGCCCTGGGCCATCGGCGCCTGAAGATCATGGACTTGTCCGACGCTTCGGCCCAGCCGATGATCGACAATCAACTCGGCCTGTCCCTGGCCTTCAACGGCGCGATCTACAACTACCCGGAACTGCGAGCCGAGCTGGAAGCACTGGGCTACGCCTTTCATTCGGGTGGCGACACCGAAGTGTTGCTCAAGGGCTACCACGCCTGGGGCGAAGCGCTGCTGCCCAAGCTCAACGGCATGTTCGCCTTCGCCATCTGGGAACGCGACGCCAAGCGCCTGTTCATCGCCCGCGACCGTCTCGGCGTCAAGCCTTTGTATCTCTCCCGCACCGGCCAGCGCCTGCGCTTTGCCTCGGCGTTGCCGGCGCTGCTCAAGGGCGGCGACATCAGCCCGATGCTCGACCCGGTCGCCCTCAATCACTATCTGAATTTCCATGCCGTGGTCCCGGCGCCCCGCACCCTGCTGGCGGGCATTGAAAAACTGCCGCCAGCCACCTGGATGCGGGTTGAAGCCGATGGCAGCATCGAGCAGAGAACCTGGTGGACCTTGCCCTACGGCCCGCGGCCCGATGAGCAGGACCTGAACCTGGAAGACTGGATCGACCGCGTGCTCGACAGCACCCGAGAAGCCGTTGCCATCCGCCAGCGGGCCGCCGTGGACGTAGGCGTGCTGCTTTCCGGTGGTGTGGACTCGAGCATGCTGGTGGGGCTTCTGCGGGAAGTCGGCGTGGAAGACCTGTCCACGTTCTCCATCGGTTTCCAGGATGCCGGCGGTGAACGCGGTGACGAGTTCCAGTATTCGGACCTGATCGCCAGGCACTACGGCACTCGCCATCACCAACTGCGCATCGACGAAAAAGAAATCATCGAACAACTGCCAGCGGCCTTTCGTGCCATGAGCGAACCGATGGTCAGCCACGACTGCATCGCCTTTTACCTGCTGTCGCGGGAAGTGGCCAAGCATTGCAAAGTGGTGCAAAGCGGCCAGGGCGCCGACGAACTGTTTGCCGGTTACCACTGGTATCCACAGGTGGATGGCGCCAGCGATCCCTATGCGGCCTATCGCGCCGCGTTCTTCGACCGCAGCTACGAGGAATACGCCGCCACCGTGCAGCCGAAATGGCTGACCGCCAACGACGCCGCCGGCGACTTCGTCAAGGAGCATTTCGCTCAACCGGGCGCCGATGCCGCCGTCGACAAGGCCCTGCGCCTGGACAGCACCGTGATGCTGGTGGACGACCCGGTCAAGCGGGTCGACAACATGACCATGGCCTGGGGCCTGGAAGCGCGCACACCGTTCCTCGATTACCGGCTGGTGGAACTCTCGGCACGGGTTCCAGCGAAATTCAAGTTGCCAGACGGCGGCAAGCAGGTGCTCAAGGAAGCCGCCCGGCGGGTGATTCCCGGTGAAGTGATCGATCGCAAGAAAGGCTATTTCCCGGTGCCGGGCCTCAAGCACCTGGAGGGTAATACCCTGGCCTGGGTCCGCGAACTGCTGCTGGACCCGAGCCAGGATCGCGGCCTGTTCAACCCGGCCATGCTCGACCGCCTGCTCACCGACCCCAACGGTCAGTTGACCCCGCTGCGCGGCTCCCGCCTGTGGCAACTGGCGGCGCTGAACCTGTGGCTCAGCGAGCAAGGAATCTGATCGATGAAACCCCACACAACGCTTCACAATCAACGGCTGCTGCGTGGCCAGGCGCCTTCCTACGAACGCTTGCAGGCGCGGCTGGCCGTAGACGGCAGTGAATTGGGCGCCGACCCGATTGCGGTGCATTGCGGCTGGGGCCGACTGCTGATCGGCCACACCTTCCCGGACCCGGCGACCCTGGGCCGGGAACTGCTCAACGAACAACCCGGCGAACGTGACATTGCCCTGTATGTCGCTGCCCCGCAGCAAGTGCTGGGGCTGGAGCCGGCGCAGTTGTTCCTCGACCCTTCCGACACGCTGCGCCTGTGGTTCAGCGACTACCGGCAAGCCACCCGGGTGTTTCGCGGTTTCCGGATTCGCCGGGCCCAGAACGACACCGATTGGCAGGCCATCAACCAGCTCTACCAGGCTCGCGGCATGCTGCCGGTCGATCCCCTGCGCTTGACCCCGCGGCATCAGGGCGGGCCGGTCTACTGGCTGGCCGAAGACGAGGACACCGGCGCGGTGATCGGCAGCGTCATGGGCCTCAATCACCAGAAAGCCTTCAACGACCCGGAAAACGGCAGCAGCCTCTGGTGCCTGGCCGTGGACCCGCAGTGTTCACGGCCGGGGGTCGGCGAAGTGCTGGTGCGTCATCTCATCGAGCATTTCATGAGCCGCGGCTTGAGTTACCTCGACCTGTCGGTGCTGCATGACAATCGCCTGGCCAAGAACCTTTACGCCAAGCTCGGCTTTCGCAACCTGTCGACCTTCGCCATCAAGCGCAAGAATGGCATCAACCAGCCACTGTTCCTGGGGCCTGGGCCCGAAGCGCAGTTCAATCCCTATGCACGGATCATTGTCGAGGAGGCGCACCGCCGGGGCATCGAAGTGCAGGTGGACGACGTCGAAGGTGGGTTGTTTACCTTGATCCACGGCAGTCGCCGGGTCCGTTGCCGCGAATCCCTGAGCGACCTGACCAGCGCCATCAGCATGACCTTGTGCCAGAACAAAAGCCTGACCCATAAAATGCTGAAGAACGCCGGACTCAACCTCCCGGCGCAACAATTGGCCGGCAATGCCGACGACAACCTGGCATTTCTCGATGAACACGAGCGGGTGGTGGTCAAGCCGCTGGACGGTGAGCAGGGCCAGGGCGTGGCGGTAGACCTGCGCACCATCGAAGAAGTGCAGAGCGCCATCGAAGCCGCCCGGCAGTTCGATAGCCGGGTGCTGCTGGAAAGCTTTCACGAAGGGCTGGACCTGCGCATCCTGGCGATCAACTTTGAAGTGGTGGCGGCGGCGATCCGGCGTCCGGCGGAAGTCATCGGCGACGGCCAGCACACCATCGGTGCCTTGATCGAAGCCCAGAGCCGTCGACGGCAGGCGGCCACCGGGGGTGAAAGCAAGATTCCGATGGACGCCGAAACCCAGCGCACGCTGAATGCCGCAGGGTATGACTACGACAGCGTGCTGCCGGCCGGCGAGCACTTGTTCGTACGACGCACGGCGAACCTTCATACAGGCGGCGTCCTGGAAGACGTCACCGGTATCCTTCATCCGACCTTGGCCGATGCGGCGGTACGTGCGGCACGCGCCCTGGACATCCCCATGGTCGGCCTGGACCTGCTGGTGCCGGCTGCCGATCAAGCCGAATACGTGTTCATCGAAGCCAACGAGCGCGCCGGCCTGGCCAACCACGAACCACAACCCACTGCCGAACGCTTTGTGGACCTGTTGTTTCCCCATAGCCAGGGGGTGGTCTGACGCCCCTCAGTAGTGACTGATCGTTCCCACGCTCCGCGTGGGAATGCCTCAAGGGACGCTCCGCGTCCAGATGACGCAGAGCGTCAGCGGCTGCATTCCCACGCAGAGCGTGGGAACGATCGGATACTCAACCGTTCAGGAGTTTCCATGATCAGCAAAATCCCCGAACCGAATCTCGAATACCTGCAGAAAGTCCTGCTGGAAATGCTCGCCATCCCCAGTCCGACCGGCTTTACCGACACCATCGTGCGCTATGTGGCCGAACGCCTGGAAGAGTTGGGTATTGATTTTGAAATGACCCGCCGCGGTACGATCCGCGCCACCCTCAAGGGTCGCAAGAACAGCCCCGACCGCGCGGTTTCAGCCCACCTGGACACCATCGGCGCCACGGTGCGGGCCATCAAGGACAACGGTCGCCTGACCCTGGCGCCAGTGGGTTGCTGGTCCAGCCGGTTTGCCGAAGGCAGCCGGGTCAGCCTGTTCACCGACACCGGCGTGATCCGTGGCAGCGTGCTGCCCTTGATGGCGTCCGGGCACGCCTTCAACACCGCCGTGGATGAAATGCCCATCAGTTGGGATCACATCGAGTTGCGCCTGGACGCGTACTGCGCCACCCGCGCCGATTGCGAAACCCTGGGGGTCGGCGTCGGCGATTACGTCGCCTTCGATCCCCTGCCGGAATTCACCGAGAGCGGCCACATCAGTGCCCGCCACCTGGACGACAAGGCCGGGGTCGCGGCGTTGCTGGCGGCGCTCAAGGCGATTGTCGACAGCGGCGAAGAGCTGCTGATCGACTGTCACCCGCTGTTCACCATCACCGAGGAAACCGGCAGTGGCGCGGCCGCCGCGCTGCCTTGGGATGTCAGCGAATTCGTCGGCATCGACATCGCCCCGGTCGCCCCCGGCCAGCATTCCAGCGAACACGCCGTGAGCGTGGCGATGCAGGACTCCGGTGGCCCCTACGACTATCACCTGTCACGCCATCTGTTGAAGCTGGCCAAGGAGAACGAGCTGCCAGCACGCCGTGACCTGTTCCGCTACTACTTCAGCGACGCCCATTCGGCCGTCACTGCCGGCCATGACATCCGCACCGCCCTGCTCGCCTTCGGCTGCGACGCCACCCATGGCTACGAGCGCACCCACATCGACAGCCTGGCCGCCCTCAGCCGCCTGCTCGGTGCCTACATCCTCAGCCCACCGGTGTTTGCCAGCGATGCGCAACCGGCCCAGGGCTCCCTGGACCGCTTCAGCCACCAGCTCGAACACGATGCGCAGATGGAAAGCGATACCCGGGTGCCTTCGGTGGACAGCCTGGTGGGGCAGCGCTCGGATAACTGATAGAGGATTTTCACTGCCTGGAAGATTGCCATCGCGAGCAAGCTCGCTCCCACAATGGCCCTGCGCCACGCCCCCTGTGGGAGCGAGCTTGCTCGCGATGAGGCCAGAACAGGCACAACAGAACCCAAGGCTAGCCGCAAAGCCCCATTGGCCGTAGCATCGCGACATTGTCCAGCCGAGGTACCCCATGCTGATCCCCTACGACCAACTCGAAGTCGACACGCTCACCCGCCTGATCGAAGACTTCGTGACCCGCGACGGCACCGACAACGGCGACGACACGCCCCTGGAAACCCGTGTACTGCGCGTCAGGCAAGCCTTGACCAAGGGCCAGGCAATGATCGTCTTCGACCCGGAGAGCGAGCAATGTCAGCTGATGCTCAAGCACGATGTGCCCAAACACCTATTTGACTGAACAGGCCTTGCGGGCGACCTGATTCTTCTTTCTCTGGATCTTTTCGTATATTTCGAAGCGATGAACCTCGATGTGCCGCGGCGCTTCCACGCCAAACCGCACGGTGGTGCCGCTGACCGACAGCACACGAACGGAAATATCATCACCGATGGAAATCAGTTCACCCACAGCACGGCTGAGTACGAGCATGGTTCTTGTCCTTAAGAATATCTGGACCTTGACCATGCCCGGCCTGTTTGCTGTTCACAAGACACCGGCAAGAATTCAGTAACCCCCTACAAACAAGGCTCCGAAAACTGAAGGAAACGTCCTGCAAAAACTTGTCGGACCGCAATTCTTCAAGGGGCCGAGAAACGCGGGCCGAACAGGATCACACTGGCGCCCAGCACGCAGAGCGCCACGCCGATCCAGTCGGAACCCAGTGGTCGGACTCGCTCCACCACAGCCAGCCAGGCGATAGAGGCGATGATGTAGATACCGCCATAGGCGGCGTAGGCACGACCGGCATAGGTCGCTTCAACACGGGTCAGCAACAAGGCGAACACCGTAAGGCAGAGCAACGCCGGTGCGATCCACCAGGCGCTCTTGCCCTGGCGCAGCCACATCCAGAACCCGTAGCAGCCGGCGATTTCGAACAACGCGGCGAGAAAGAACCACACATAATTGAGCATGCAGATGTCCATCAGGAAGGCCGGAATGGCGCCATCCTGAGGACACTGCATAGCCAGGTCAAGTTGGGTTCTGTCTGGCCTTGGCGCGCATCTTGTCGGCCATGACGGTCATTTCGTCGTACAGCAGTTGCGGGTTCTTCTGCTTCATCGCCCAGGCCATGCGTCCCTGTTCGTGGGGCAGGATCATGAACTCACCCTGGGCCACTTGCTCAAAGATGTAGTCAGCAATGTCAGCGGCGGTGATGGGCGAACTTTCCAGCAACTTGCCCACCTGGGCCTTCATGGCCGGGGTCGGGCCACGGAAAGAGTCCAGCAGGTTGGTCTGGAAGAACGACGGACAGACCACGTGCACGCCGATTTCCTGCTGCGCCAGTTCCACCAGCAGGCTTTCCGACAACGCCAGCACGCCAGCCTTGGCCACGTTGTAGTTACTCATGGCCGGTCCCTGCATCAGGGCTGCCATGGAGGCGATGTTGATGATCTTGCCCTGGCTTTTTTCCAGCAACGGCAGGAACGCCTTGCAGCCCTTGACCACCCCCATCAGGTTGATCGCGATCTGCCAATCCCAGTCTTCCAGGGACAATTCACTGAAAAATCCACCCGAGGCCACGCCGGCGTTGTTGACGATGATGTCGATACCGCCGAATTTCTCTTCGCAGGCCTGGGCGAACGCCGTCAGCTGACTGTAATCGCGCACATCGCAGCGTTGGACGAAGCCGTCGCCGCCAGCATCGCGTACCAGCCTGAGGGTTTCCTGAAGACCTGGCTCACTGACATCCGACAAGGCCAGGCGCCAGCCTTCGCGGGCCCAGCGCAGCGCGATTTCGCGGCCCAGGCCCGAGCCGGCACCGGTGATCATCATGCGATTTTGCATAGGAAACAGCCTTGTTGTTCCGGGAGAGATGGGCCGAGTGTAGCGAAGGACCCCGCCGGACCCACGCTCCATCAGATTGCTGAATGGCGGGGGCAAACCGTAATAGGTTGTGGAGGCCTGTGGCAGTGGTTCCTGCCCCAGGGTTTTCCGTATACCCGACTGGTACTCAAAAACTTTGAATTTTTTACAGGACGTTATGGTCGGACTTATTAAGCCGCCCGGATTTATGCAGCGCGCTGGCAGTTGAAAGTTGTATCACTCCATAACTGACCAATAAGGAAATCAACAATGGGCACGATACTCATCATTATCCTGATCCTCCTGCTGATCGGCGGCCTGCCGGTCTTCCCGCACTCCAGAAGTTGGGGTTACGGCCCGTCCGGTATCATCGGCGTAGTGTTAGTGGTGCTGTTGATCCTGCTGTTACTGGGCAAGATATAAATCAATAGCAAAAAAAAGAGGCCTTTTTTCAAAGGCCTCTTTTTTATGCATCGTTGTTATCAGTCCGGCTTTCCGTCCACCACGCCAGCGGTGTTATCCAGCAGGCTCTTGGTGGCGGTTTGCAGGAACGATTCAAGCCTGAGCTTCATTTGAGAGGTGTCCGGTGCATCCGTGATGACTTCGGCATGCGGACTGGCCCCTAGTTCGTAGCGGAACATCTTCGGTCCCATTTCTTTTTCCTTTGGCAGTACCAGAATACGGTCGCCTTGGATAATCGCAGTAGTCTGATCACTGCCTGACGGCTTGATGACACCAAACCCCGTGTCGCCTTCGGGCAGGTTCAACAGGTCGCGGCCCCAGCACTGGTTGCGCACCTCCCCGCCGATCCGCCCCATGATGGTGGGGACGATGTCGACCTGGGTGCCCACGGTGTGGTTGCGCTGGCCGAATTTTTCCTGGATGCCCGGACCGATCAACAGCATCGGCACGTTGAAGCGGCCCAGGTCCATCTCGGTGATCTGGCGCTCGTTACCGAAACCATGGTCGCCGACCACGACGAACAGCGTCTCCTTGAAGTAAGGCTCCTTGCGCGCCTTCTCGAAGAACTGACCCAGCGCCCAGTCGGCGTAGCGCATGGCGGTCAGGTGTTCGTTCAGGCTGCCGCGGTCGGTGACCCGCTCCACCGGCAACGGCGTCGGCAGCGCATACGGCGTGTGGTTGGACAGGGTCTGCAGCAGGGCATAGAACGGCTTGCCGTTTTCCCGCGCCTTGAGCTCGATCAGGCCACGGTCGAACATGTCCTGGTCGGACACGCCCCAGGTCGGATCGGAGAACACCGGGTTGACGAAGTCGTTACGTCCGATGAAGTTGGTCATGCCCTGGTTGCTGAAGAACCCCGACTGGTTATCCCAGGCGAAATCGCCGTTGTAGACATACACATCGTCGTAGTCACGGGCGCTGAGCAGTTGTGGCAGGCCCGACAACTTGTGGCTGCCTTCCGGCGTCTGCATCAGGTATTCGAAGCCCGGCAGGTTCGGGAAGCACGCCATGGTGGCGAACATACCCTGGTGGGTATGGGTGCCGTTGGAGAAGAAGCGGTCGAACAACAGGCCTTCCTTGGACAACTTGTCCAGGTACGGCGTGATGTTGCCCGGTGCGCCCAGGGCGCCTACCGAGTGACCGGCCATGCTTTCCATGAGAATCACGACCACGTTCTTGATCGGCAGGGTCTTGTCGGCCGGCGGTGTGTAATCGCGGCGCACGGCAGCGGTGGTGGTATCCACCAGCTTGTCGTCGGGCAACACCAGCATGTCACGCACGGTCTGCTGTGCCAGTGGTTGCTCGAGGGTGGCTTTCCAGATGTTGTCACGGTCTTCGGACATCCGGCTCTTGGCCGCCGCCACCAGCGACAGCGTGCCGTTGAGGCCCAACTGGTTGGCGAAGTTCGAATCGGTGGTATAGACGTCACCCCAACGCAGCGGAGGCCCCTGGCGCAGGGTGCCACGGGCCGCGACCACGGCCACCAGCAGGCAGACGATGAACACCGCCACACGGCCGTACCACGGAGCGATCTGGCGCGTGCCGATGCTGCCGCCGCTGAACGGGCCGCGCGGCCGGGTCGCACGGTCGGCGCCCTTGAACGCCAGGCTCAGGATGATAGTGCCGCCGGCCCAGGCCAGCAGGTAGCGCACTACCGGGAAACCGTACCAGAGCATGCTCATCACGGTTTTCGGATCTTCCTTCACATACTGGAAGACCAGGCCGTTGAGGCGCTGGTGGAATTCACGGTAGAAGTCCATCTCCATCAGACCCAGGAACAGCGCAATGCTGGAGGTGACGGTCAGCCAGAAACGGAAGAAGCCACGGGCCGCCATGGCCCGGGCGCTGAACAGCGCCAGCAGCAGCGGAATGCTGAGGTAGACCACCAGGCGCAGGTCGAAACGCAGGCCATTGGCGAAGGCTTCGACAAAGGTCGAGGCCGGGGTGTCGAGGATCATCTGGCGGTTATAGACCAGCAGCGCCACGCGCAGCAGGCTGAACATCACCATCATCACCAGGGCGCAGAGCAATGTGTAGGCCAGGTGCGATTTGACGGTCGGTTGCAGCAAGCGATGAGTGCTTCGCTGCTGACTCAGGGCGTCCGGGATTGCCATGTCGTTTGAGGACCCTATTGGAGTTGGAGTGACAAAAAGAACAACGGCGCACCCTCTGCTGACCAAGACCTGGCCGGGGGTTTGCGCAAGAGCGCAGATGTTGCACGAACGGCTACGGCATTGCCATTAAATAACCGGCGGCAATAAAAGCGCGGGGGATTGTCCGCAAGATTTTGTGAAAATTTCGTGCAATGAATATCTGGAAACACAAAATGCCGGGGCCAAACCCAATATCAGGCCGAACCCTGTTGTGGCGAGGGGATTCATCCCCGCTGGGCTGCGCAGCAGCCCCCACCAATTGCAACTCGGTGTGTCAGGTTGATTGAGTTGTTTGGAATGGGGCTGCTGTGCAGCCCAGCGGGGCGGTGCGACGTCTCGCTAAATCCCCTCGCCACAAAAAGCCCCCTCAGCCAAATCAGTCGTTACTCGGCTTGTTGATCGCCCGCAATACATACTGTGGCATGGCAAACGCACCGAGATGAATCTCAGGGTTGTAGTAGCGGGTGACGATGCCACTGCCGATGAACCGCTCGTGCAGGGTTTCACGGGACAGTTTGCGATAAGCGCTGTCGGTCGAGCCCCAGGCGAAGGTCATGGCGCCACCGATGTAGGTCGGCACGGCAGCCTGGTAGAAGTGCCAGTCGGCAAACAGGCCTCGCAGGCGCCCGGCGGTGGTCTGCACTTCAGCCAGTTGCATGAACGGCGTGCCGTTCTGGGTCACCAGGATGCCGCCGTCGTTCAGGCAGCGATGGCAAGCCTGGTAGAAGTTCTCCGAGAACAATACTTCGCCCGGGCCGATCGGGTCGGTGGAGTCGGAAATGATCACGTCGAACTTCTCCTGGGTGGTGGAGACGAAGCGCATGCCATCGTCGATCACCAGGTTCAGTCGCGGGTCGTCGTAGGCGCCCTTGGAATGGTTGGGCAGGAATTCCTTGCACATGTCCACCACGGTGCCGTCGATTTCCACCATGGTGATGTGCTCGACGCCCAGGTGCTTGGTCACTTCCCGCAACATGCCGCCATCGCCGCCGCCGATGATCAGCACACGCTTGGCCTTGCCGTGGGCGAGGATCGGCACGTGGGTCAGCATCTCGTGGTAGATGAACTCATCGGCTTCGGTGGTCTGGATCACGCCATCGAGGGCCATCACCCGACCCATGCGCGGGTTCTCGAAGATCACCAGGTGCTGGTGTTCGGTGCGCACTTCGTGCAACAGCTTGTCCATCCGGAAACGCTGGCCGTAGCCTTCGTAGAGGGTTTCCAGGTAGTCGCCGGCCGGGGTGGTCGTCATGGTCAGGTGCTCCGATAGCTCACAAAGGCGCGCATTCTACGACGATGGGGATGACAGGTCGAACCTTGCAGGAGAGATGTAGGAGCTGTCGAGCGAAGCGAGGCTGCGATCTTTCCCCTGGTAATTGAGTCCAGAGTGAAAGACCAGGATCAAGAGATCGCAGCCTTTGGCAGCTCCTACAGCTCAGAGGAGCAAGCGTTCTTCAGTGAAACTGACGCCCCAAGCCCCCCGGTACGCCTTCGATGGTGGTGTCTTCCCAAGGCCCGTTCGGGCTGACGGAGCGGCTCCAGCCGTTGTTCCAGCGGTAGTAGGTGCGCTGGCGGTAGAAGGTGTTGGGCTGGTTATCCAGCACATAGACCCCAAGCTTGGCATCCCAGTGGCTGTTGCCCCCCGGTGGCGGAGCGAAACTGGCGGACGTGCGCGGCAGCGGCTTGGCCGGTTTGTTCGGGGTCACCGGTTTGCCCGGCACGGTGGACGGCACCGGTTTGGTGGTCGGCCCCGAGGGCGGAATGGGTGGCAGCGGCGTCGAGGGCTCCGGCGGACGATGAACCGCACAAGCGCTCAGGCCCAGGACGAGCGTCAGCAAAGTGATACGGGCGATGGCGGTCATGGTGCGAATTCCTGTCATTGGTCCGGGCTGTCGATGGTCAGTTGTTGCGGCGTCGTGGTGCTGCTCGCCAGGGGCTGGCTGCGGCCGATCCATTCGCCGGAGGTCGGTTGACCGGCGCGGGAAATACGCGCCACCAGTTGGACTTCAGGGAAGTTCGACAGTTTCAGTTGCGGCATCATCGCGTCCGCGTCCCCCAGCTCGACACTGACCGGCAGATCGGCGACGGTCAGGCGCTTGGCCGCCAGCGGCGCCGGCGGGCCGGAAACGGCGCGGGCAAAGATGAATACGCTGTCACCCGGCTGGACCTGGGCCTTGAGGGCCGGCGCCAGGTCGACACGCACCTTGAGCACCGCTGCCGTCTTCGCTGCCGGCGCCTGGGCAACCTTGCCGCCAGCGGCCTGGAGCCTCTCGGTGGCGCGGGCAATGCCGCCTTGCAACGCCTCGCGGGATTTGTCGCCCTCCGGCAGTTGCGCCAGCAGACGCCCCCAGTAATCAATCGCGTCCTGATAGCGCTCACCTTCAAACGCGGCGATGCCCAGCAGGCCCAGGCTGGTGACTTCCTTGGGATCGAGCTTCAGTGCTTCGTCGGTCAGGGCCTGGACCTTGTCCGACCATTTCTTGCCATCGGCAAAATACTGCGCCTGGGCCCACTGCCCCAGCAGCTCGGGCTGCCGACCCGCCACCGCCACGGTGCGCTCGTAGATCTTCGCCGCATCCGCCGGCCGATCCTGGGCCATGTAGGTACGACCGAGAAAATACAAACCCTCGGCGGAATCCGGTTGTGCCGCCACCGCCCTTTCCAGGCGCTGGGTCATTTCTTCCATCGACTGCGGCGCCTGGGCAAATTCGCGGGTCAGCTCGACCTTGTCGCTGGCGCCGAAATGCAGGTACAAGCCCAGGCCCAGCACCGGCACCAACACGGCGGCGAGCAACGGCAGCGGTTTGCCCATGCGCGACTCCCGCGGCGCTGCGGCGCCCTCGGTATCGGCGAGCAGTTCCCGGGCGGCTTCTGCGCGACCGGTGTCCAGTTGCGCGGCATTGAGCACGCCCTCGGCCTGTTCGGCCTGCAGCTCGGCGACCCGCTCCTGATACAGCGCCACATTGAGCGCGGTACGGTCCTCCTCCCGCTGGGCGCGACGAACCCGCAATACCGGGATCAACAGAAAACTCAGGGCAATCAGAAGAAGCAGACCTGCGGCGAGCCAGAAATCAATCATGCTTGGTGTTATCCAACAGTTGGTCGAGGCGCTGGCGCTCTTCGACGGAAAGCGTGTCCGGGGCGGCCGTGCGCTGGACCCGACGGCGGCGCACGATCAGCGCGATCACCACGAAGCCGCCGAGCAACAACCCGGCGGGGCCGAACCAGAGCAGCGCGGTCTTGGAAGACAGGGCCGGGTTGTAGCGCACGAACTCACCGTAGCGATCCACCATGAAGTCGATGATCTGCTGGTTGTCCTTGCCCTCGCCGAGCATGCGGAAGATTTCCTTGCGCAGGTCGGCGGCAATCGGGGCGTTGGAGTCGGCGATGTCCTGGTTCTGGCACTTGGGGCAGCGCAGTTCCTTGGTCAGCTCGCGAAACCGCTCGCGCTCGCCCTCGCTGGCGAATTCGTAGGTGTCGATGGCGGCGTGGGCCACGCCGGCGAGACTCAACCCCAGGACGAAGGCGGATAACCAGCGCTTCATGGCTTGGCCTCGTCCACCAGTGCCTGGTATTTGCCAGCCAGGTTCTCCCGCCACACCTGTTCGTCGATCACACCGACGAACTTGTCACGGATGACGCCCTTGGCGTCGATGAAGAAAGTTTCCGGAGCCCCATAGACCCCCAGGTTCAGACCCAGGGTGCCCTCTTCATCTCGAATGTCCAGTTGATACGGGTTGTGGAACTCGGCGAGCCACTTCAAGGCATCGACATTGACGTCCTTGTAGTTGACGCCGTAGATCACCACGCCGTTCTGCGCCAGTTTGTTCAACACCGGATGCTCGACCCGACAGGAAATGCACCAGGTGCCCCATACGTTGACCAGTGCCGGCTTGCCCAGCAGATCGGCACGGGTCAGGGTCTTGTCGCCCTGCACCGAAGGCAGGGTGAATTCCGGGAACGGCTTGCCGATCATCGCCGAGGGCAATGCGGACGGGTCCAGGAAAAGCCCCCGATACAGAAAGACCGCCATCACCAGGAACAGCGCCAGCGGCAATACCATCAACCAACGTTTCATGCAGTGGCTCCCGTCACGCCCAGGGCTTCGCGCACCCGGGTTTTCACCTTGACCCGATAACGCCGATCCAGTGCCGCCAGTGCTCCACCCAGGCCGGTGAGCAGGCCACCGAACCAGATCCAGCGCACGAACGGCTTGACGTGCACCCGCACCGCCCAGGCGCCGTCGCCCAGGGACTCACCCAGTGCCACATAGAGGTCGCGGGTGAAACCGGCGTCGATTCCGGCTTCGGTCATCACCGAGTTCTGCACGGTGTACAGGCGTTTCTCAGGATGCAGTACCGCCACTTCCTGGCCGTCGCGAATCACCCGCACCGTGCCTTTATCGGAGGTGAAGTTCGGGCCTTCGAAGTGTTTGGCGCCTTCGAACACGAATTGGTAGCCGGCCAGTTCCATGGACTGTCCCGGTGCCAGGCGCAGGTCGCGCTCGGCGCTGTTCTGGCTGGACAGCACCACGCCCAGGGCGCAGACGGCGATGCCCAGGTGAGCAACCTGCATGCCCCAGTAGCTGCGGGTCAGGGTCGGCAGGCCCTTGATCAGGCCTTTGTGACGGGTCTTGTCGAAGATGTCCCGTACACCGGCCAGCAGCACCCAGGCCGCCAGCACGAAGGTTGCCAGCACCGCCCAGTTGAAATCGCCATAGGCGATCCCGGCGACCACGGCCAGGGCCGCGGTGCCCAGCAGCACCGGCGTCAACATGCCCAGCAACCACTTGACCGGAGTGTCTTTCCAGCGCACCAGCACGCCGACCGCCATCACCACCATCAGGATCGCCATCAGCGGAATGAACAGCGCATTGAAATACGGCGGCCCGACGGAGAGCTTGGCCCCGGAGAGCGCATCGAGCACCAGCGGGTACAACGTTCCCAGCAGGATCATCGACGCGGCCACCACCAGCACCAGGTTGTTGCCCAGCAACAGCGTCTCCCGGGACCAGAGGTTGAAGCCGACCTGGCTCTTGACCACCGGCGCCCGCAGGGCGAACAGCGTCAGCGAACCGCCGACCACGAACAGCAGGAACATCAGGATGAACACGCCGCGCTCGGGGTCCGAGGCGAAGGCATGCACCGAGGTCAGCACGCCGGAACGCACCAGGAAGGTTCCCAGCAGGCTCAACGAGAACGCTGCAATCGCCAGCAGCACGGTCCAGCTCTTGAACACACCGCGCTTTTCCGTGACCGCCAGGGAGTGGATCAGCGCCGTGCCCACCAGCCACGGCATGAACGAGGCGTTTTCCACCGGGTCCCAGAACCACCAGCCGCCCCAGCCGAGTTCGTAGTAGGCCCACCACGAACCGAGGGTGATGCCGATGCCCAGGAACGCCCAGGCGACGATGGTCCATGGCCGCGACCAGCGAGCCCAGGCGGCATCGAGGCGACCACCGAGCAACGCGGCGATGGCGAAGGCGAAGGCCACGGAGAAGCCGACGTAGCCCATGTAGAGCATCGGCGGGTGCACGATCAGGCCGATGTCCTGCAGCAGCGGATTGAGGTCGCGACCATCCATCGGCATCTGCGGCAGGATCCGCGCGAACGGGTTGGACGTGACGATCAAGAACAGCAGGAAACCGGTGCTGATCATGCCCATCACCGCCAGCACCCGGGCCAGCATCACCTGGGGCAATTGCCGGGAGAACACCGAGACGGCGAAGGTCCAGCCGGCAAGAATCAACGCCCAGAGCAGCAGCGAACCTTCATGGGCGCCCCACACCGCACTGAACTTGTAGTACCAGGGCAAGGCGCTGTTGGAGTTGCTCGCGACGTAGGCCACGGAGAAATCATCGGTCATGAAGGCGTAGGTCAGGCAACCGAAGGCGAACACCATGAAGGCGAACTGCCCCCAGGCGGCCGGCTGGGCCAGGCTCATCCACAGGCGATCGCCGCGCCAGGCGCCGAGCAACGGCACAATGGCCTGCACCAGGGCCAGGCACAGGGCCAGGATCATCGCCAGGTGGCCTAACTCGGGAATAAAGATGCCAGTGCTCATCGATCAGCCCTCCTTCACGGGAGCAGGCGCCGACTGACCACTGTCTTTAAGAGCCTTGGTCACTTCCGGCGGCATGTATTTTTCGTCGTGCTTGGCCAGCACCTCGTCGGCCACCACCACGCCATCGGCGTTGAGCTTGCCCAGGGCGACGATGCCCTGCCCTTCGCGGAACAGGTCCGGGAGGATGCCGCGATAGGTGATGGTCACGGTCTTGTTGAAGTCGGTGACATTGAACTTCACGTCCAGCGAATCCCCGGAACGTACCAGCGAGCCCTTCTCCACCATGCCACCGGCGCGGATGCGGGTGTCCTTGGGCGCTTCGCCATTGGCGATCTGGGTCGGGGTGTAGAACAGGTTGATGTTCTCCCGCAAAGCACTCAAGGCCAGGCCGACCGCGGCACCGACACCCACCAGGATCGCCAGGATGATGACAAGACGTTTTTTGCGCAGCGGATTCACTGACCGTTCTCCCGGCGCAGACGACGCGCCTCTTGTTGCAGATACCGCTTGCGGGCCAGGATCGGCACCGTCACGTTGAGGGTCAGCACCACCAGGCAGATGCCATAGGCCGACCAGACATACAGGCCATGATGGCCCATGGCGAGGAAATCGCCGAATGAAGCGAAACTCATCGAGCGGCCTCCAGGCTGTTCCGGACTTCGGCCTGCACCCAACTGGCCCGGGCTTCACGCTTGAGCACTTCCAGGCGCATGCGCAGCAACAGCACCGCACCGAAGAAACAGTAGAAGCCCAACGCCGTCAGCAGCAGCGGCAGCCACATCTCCACCGGCATCGCCGGTTTTTCCGTAAGGGTGAAGGTCGCGCCCTGGTGCAGGGTGTTCCACCACTCCACCGAGTACTTGATGATCGGGATATTGATCACACCGACAATCGCCAGCACCGCGCAGGCCTTGGCGGCGCTCTCACGATTACTGATGGCGTTGCCCAGCGCAATAAGACCGAAGTACAGGAACAGCAGGATCAGCATCGACGTCAGTCGGGCATCCCAGACCCACCACGAACCCCAGGTCGGCTTGCCCCAGATCGCCCCGGTGACCAGCGCCACGGCGGTCATCCAGGCGCCGATGGGCGCTGCGCATTGCAGGGCCACGTCGGCCAGCTTCATCTTCCAGACCAGCCCGACCACGCCGCACACTGCCAGCATCACGTAGATCGACTGGGCCAGCATCGCCGTGGGCACATGGATGTAGATGATGCGGAAGCTGTTGCCCTGTTGATAATCCGGCGGCGCGAAGGCCAGGCCCCAGACCACGCCGATGCCGATCAGCAGCAGTGCGGCGATGCTCAGCCAGGGCAACAATCTGCCGCTGATGCCGTAGAACCACTTGGGTGAGCCGAGCTTATGAAACCAGGTCCAGTTCATTGCTGTTTCCATCACGGTTGCGGCTCGTCATCACGAACCGCCGGGGCGGCCTTACTTCTACGGAAGTGGTCAGTTTTTGACCAGGCCTCATTATTATTCGCCGACGCTGATCTTCAGGCCAGCGGCTATTGCAAAGGGTGTCAGGGTTATCGCCAAGGCGGTCAGGCTCCCAAGCCAGAGCAGATAACCGGTTGCCGGCATGCCTTGCAAGGCGGCCTGCAAGGCGCCGCTGCCGAGGATCAACACCGGGATATACAGCGGCAGGATCAGCAACGCCAGCAACAGGCCGCCGCGCTTCAACCCTACCGTCAATGCCGCGCCCACCGCACCGAGCAGGCTCAGTACCGGGGTGCCCAGCAGCAGCGACGCCAGCAGCACCGGCAGGCACGCGGCGGGCAACCCCAGCATCATCGCCAGCAGCGGCGAGAGCAATACCAGCGCCAGGCCGGAAAAAACCCAGTGTGCCAGTACCTTGGCCAAAACCAGAAGGGCCAGGGGGTGCGACGAAAGGACCCACTGTTCCAGTGAACCGTCTTCGAAATCACTGCGGAAAAGCCCGTCCAGCGAGAGCAGGACCGATAAAAGTGCCGCCACCCAGACCAACCCTGGCGACAAGGTTTGCAACAATTGAGTCTCCGGTCCGACCGCCAGCGGAAACAACGCAATGACGATCGCGAAGAATACCAGCGGGTTGGCCAGTTCGGCGGGACGGCGGAACAACAGACGCGCTTCGCGGGCGAGCAACAGGCCAAACACACTCATACGGCCCAGTTCCCCAGATCGATATTGCGATAACCGGACGGCATCCGGGCCAGTGTGTGGTGGGTGGTCAAGAGCACCATGCCACCGCCTTCGCAATGCCGGGCCAGGTGTTCCTCGAGCTGCGCCACGCCCTGTTTGTCCAGGGCGGTGAACGGTTCGTCGAGAATCCACAGCGGCGGGCTGTCCAGGTACAACCGGGCCAGGGCCACGCGGCGTTGCTGGCCAGCGGACAAGGTATGGCACGGCACGTCTTCGAAGCCGCGCAACCCCACCATGGCCAACGCCTGCCAGATCGCCTCACGACCGGAGGGCCGATGCAGCGCACAGAGCCAGCTGAGGTTTTCTTCGGGGGTCAGCAGATCCTTGATCCCGGCGGCGTGGCCGATCCAGAGCAGGTTACGGGCCAGTTCGCTGCGCTGGTCCTGCAAGGGCTGACCATTGAGCAGCACCTGGCCGGCGGTCGGCTGCATCAACCCGGCCAGCAGACGCAGCAGGCTGGTCTTGCCGCTGCCGTTGGGGCCACTGATCTGCACCATATCGCCGGGCGAGAGTCTCAATTCGAAGTGTTCGAAAAGCAGCCGCAAGTCTCGCTCACAGGCGAGGCCGACGGTTTGCAAGAGAGGACTGGTCAAGGGATCGCGGGCCTTATACGGTTTAAGTCGGCGGTGCAGCGGCCGTTAAAGAGATGCAGCATAGATGCATTGACGGCCTGTTCCACAGAGCTGCGTCAAACAATTGCAAGGTTTTCGCCACTCCCTGAAAGACGGGCGGCATTATACATGCGATGCCTCCAGGGGGCGTTCTCAATTAGTTTCCAGGGTAAGACCGCAGATGACAGGCGACATGAACATTCAGCCGCTGCCCCAGCCCACCGCAACGACGCGTATGCCGGCGGTCAGTGGCGAGCTGCTCAAACTGCTGACGCCGGTCGAAGGCCTGATCGGTCCCGGCCAGACGGCCAGTGCCGAGGTGCTGTCACTCAAGCAGGCCGACCAGACTTTCCAGCTACTGCTCAAGGTCACCCTGGACAGCGGCCGCCAGACCACCGTGCAGGCCACCAGCGCCCAGCCGCTGCCACAAGGCACCAGCCTGGCGGTGACCCAGCCGTCCGCCAGCAACCTGGCGATCACCGTGCAACAGGCCGTTGCCTCCAGCGTCGCGACCCTGACCCGTATCGACACCACGCAATTGCCGGTCGGCACCCTGCTGCAAGGCAAGGTGATTACCAGCCAGGCGTTGCCGCAGTTGCCGGGCCAACCGGCGGTGTATCGATCACTGGTGAGCCTGCTCAACACTGCGCAGGCTGGCAGCACCCTGGATATCGACAGCCCCCAACCGCTGCGTATCGGCACGCTGTTGAGTGCTCAGGTGCAGGACGCCCAGACGCTGAAATTCATTCCGCTGAGCAACCGCCAGGAACAACTGGCGGTGAGCCAGCAACTGGCAACCCAGGTGAGCCGACAAGGCTCGTTGGACAGCCTGATCAGCGCCCTGCAGAACCTGCCCGCCACGGATGAGACCGGCGTCGAGCTGCGTGCCGCGGTGACACGCCTGCTGGCCGGCCTGCCGGATGTGCAGCAACTGAGCACGCCCAAGGGCCTGGCCCAGGCCTTGGCCGCCAGCGGCGTGTTCCTGGAAAGCAAGCTGCTGGCCGGACAACCACCGAGCCTGGCAGCGGACCTCAAGGGCGATCTGCTGAAGCTGATCGGCCAACTGACGACGACCCTGCCCACCTCCACCAATCTCGGCGCGATCATTGCCGCCAACACCCTGGCCCAGGCCTTACCCAGCTTCGTGCGCAACGCCTTGGGCATGCTCGGCCAAGTCAGCGCAAAGCCACAACCTACTGGCTTCCCCCTGCCCTCCCGCCTGTTGAAGGGCCAGGACGATGAAGGCGACCTGGAACATCTGCTGCGCCTCGCCGCGGCTGCCGTGTCGCGCCTGCAAAGTCACCAGTTGTCGAGCCTGGAACAGACCGGCCTGACCGACGACGGCCGGTTGATGAGCACCTGGCAACTGGAAATCCCGATGCGCAACCTGCAGGACATCGTGCCATTGCAGGTCAAGTTCCAACGCGAAGAAACCCCGCCGCGGGAACAACCCAGCGAGCGTCGGGAAGAACGTGAGGCCAAGCAGCAGCTTTGGCGGGTCGAACTGGCCTTCGACCTGGAACCGCTGGGGCCGCTGCAGGTCCAGGCGCAATTGCTCAGCGGCAGCCTGTCGAGCCAGTTGTGGGCGGAACGGCCCTACACGGCGAACCTGATCGAACGCAACCTGGCGGCGCTGCGCGAGCGCCTGGTGACCTGCGGCCTGAACGTCGCCGACCTGGACTGCCACGTCGGCACCCCGCCCCAAGGCCCCAAGACCCGACTCGAACAACGCTGGGTGGACGAAACCGCATGACAACCCACACCGAACCACGGCAGGCCATCGCCCTCAAATACGACGGCCATCACGCCCCGACTCTCACCGCCAAGGGCGACGAAGCCCTGGCCGAGGAAATCCTGCGGATCGCCCGGGACAGTGAAGTGCCGATCTACGAGAATGCCGAACTGGTGAAACTGCTGGCCCGGCTGGAACTGGGAGAAAGCATTCCGGAGGAGTTGTATCTCACCATTGCCGAGATCATCGCATTTGCGTGGAATCTCAAGGGCAAGTTTCCCAAGGGGTTCGACCCGCATGCGCAGAGTGTCGAGAAGGATGTGACGGAGCGTGGGGACGATTACTGAATGCCGGCGGCGACGCTGAATACAAGCAAGTTCCCCACTGCAGAGCGTCCCGGACTGATCGTTGGCTGACGACGCGGCCAATTTTAAGTCTGTAAATCCTGTGGGAAATAACTGTCTATGGTGACGGAGTTTGTTCCGGCTGGACCGAGAAACAACCCAAACCCTGCTAACCCGTTTCCCCAAACCTAGCGCAACAACCGGTTTTAATGGGCTTGCATCATGGGGCGCGGGAAAATCACTCACCAGGATATCCACCTGAACTTCCTACAGCCCGGTTGCGGCTACCAAAATCGCTGCCTAAAGTTGGCCTGTCGCTGACATCAGTTGGCGAAGGGTTTCGCAGCCCTTAAGATTGATACCTTGTTCGCCATGTACGGCCGGCTTTCGGTTGCGCATCGTTTCATGGCGGTTGTGCGTGGGAGACCTTCGGGTCTGCCGGGTCTTGGTGTTAATCCTCCGGTCTGCGAACCCGCGCATAGCTGCCACCCATCCTGTTTCGCAGCAGAACGGTGGCAATCCAATTTTCATCAGGATTAACACCATGACAAGTCAGCATCCGCTCAACCACTTCACCCCCATGTCTCACTTCGCCACCGAACATCCCGTCCTCCTCATTGATGCAAACGCCCCACTGGGTGAGCTCCACAGCTGCCTTAACGAACGCCTCGAGGCCGTCCTCAAGTACCTCAATCTCATGGCCTGCACCACCCTGCCCGACTATGCCGAAAACGACATTAATACCGTCACCAACATTGCTCGGATCCTGGTTCAGGATGTGAGCGATGTGTTTCGGGTAATCGAAGTGCGGGGATTTGAGGCATCTGAGGGACAGTAGCGGTTCCAGGCATACAACCCGTCTCGGCGGGTTGTTGCTTTTCTGGTTCGCATTCAGAAGCGGTGGAAAGCCTTCTGGGAACGTTCAGTAAGATTAAGGCTCCACTTTTTTGGTCTTTGTCTTGGACGCAAAGTAGCCACCAGCTCTACCGAATTTCACTCAGGAGCAGGCTTTCCAATTTGTCTATAGAATCAGTGCCCATTGAGTAGACTACGTTACGAAAAATGACTCCAAGCGCCTGATTTTAAGAATTTATGTGCTGAGAGCTGAGGATTTGCGATGAAAATTGAATACCTCGAGATCGAAGGCTTCAAGAGCGCGGTAAACATAGTCCTGCGGGATGTGCCACCCTTTACAGCTCTAGCCGGCTCGAACGGTGCAGGTAAGAGCAACATTACTGACGCGCTGGCCTTTCTGGGTGCGGTAGTGAAGCGAGGGGCTGCCCAGGCAATACGTGACTTTGGGGGATTCCAGCAGATTCACTGCTTCAAGCATAGAAAGGAAAAACGTACGACGATCTCCTTTGCGCTCAGGATAAAGCTCAAAGAAGAGGTGTTCGACTACAGCTTGAAAATATCCGGGATAGACCGGGTACCTCAAGTACTTGAAAGCTTAAAGATCAACGGCAAACAGGTCATTGATCGCAAGAGCAGCAATGAAACGCAGATTGCTTTAAGTGACGCCCAGGGTCTGCAGCTCTTGCCTGAATACGCACAGGACATGACTGCGCTCATGCTGCTCAGCCATTCGCCACTGTATCGCATGCTTACCAATATCCAGGTATTCCGGATCGATCCGCTAGAAGCCAAGGAACCTGACAGCTCAACAGCAGATGCTACGACACTCGATAGCCACGGTCGGAACGTGGCAACCATGTTGTCAGTTCTGGAGAAAAACGAACGCTTTCGTGACCAGGTACTGGAATGGATCGAGTTGATAGTTCCGGGAATGGAGAATGTCTCTACCGAGAAGCAAAGGTTGGATGGCTCAACGGTGATCACCTTCAAGGAAGAAGGAACAAAAGCTCGGTTCCCGGCACGGCTGATTTCTGATGGTACGATTTATGCCCTGTGCATCATGACCGCTGTATTAAGCCGTGCAGACAAATCAGGCATCACAATCATAGAGGAGCCCGAACGAGGCATTCATCCGAAAGCTATCGGTGAGCTGGTCCAGTTGATGCGTGAAAATGCGTCCGTGGAACACCCAGTTCTCATCACCACCCATAGCGAATCCGTTGTCCGGAATCTTGATCTTGAAGAACTGTGGCTCGTGAATAAAGAGGATGGCAAGACCAAGGTCAAATGTGCTTCGGACTCAAGGGTCGATAAAAAAGATATCCCGCTGGACACAGCCTGGCTGGCCAATCTTTTTGATGGAGGCCTGCCATGGTAAAAGTTGGATTCATCGTTGAAGGCGACAGCGAAAAAATCGTTATCGAATCCGCTGACTTCAGAGCGTTTCTGCTGGAAAATAATTTTGAACTGATCAATCCCGTGGTCAATGCCAAGGGAGGCGGTAATCTTTTACCGCAAAACATCGACGCCTATCTGGCGCGCCTGGATCAGCAAGCAGTGGATAGAATCGTTGTGCTTACCGATCTCGAAGACGAAGAGTCAGTTGATGTAGTCAGAGAGCGCATCTCGAACGCACGAATCGATATCACATTTGTCGCTGTAAAAGCGTTGGAAGGATGGTTCCTGGCTGACTCAAGTGCAATACGCAAATGGCTTGACGTCCATCACTTCGATGAGCCTCAACCCGAGCAGACACTGAACAAGCCTTGGGACCGCCTCAAAGAAATATCAAATGAGCTTGGTAAACGCGGTCCGGGCAACAAGACCGCATTTGCAAAGAAGATGGTCAAGCATTATGGCTTCAGCATTCGCCAAGCCGCCACGCACCCAGAGTGCCCAAGTGCGAAGGAACTTGTCAGCTACTTCACGAAGCAAGGACAAGCCTAAGCGCAAGACAACCTGCGAGGCTGTAATCTCTTGTAGCTTGCCGCTCAAGGCTCTTAGCCGCCTCGATGCAACTTACTCATCAACTCCGCCTCGGCCTGGGTCAAGCCGCAGGCCTGGGTCAGTTCGTCGACACTGGCGCCCATGCCCACCAGCCGTGCAGCCTGGGCAAAGGACAGGCTCGAGGGGTCGCGCTGTTCCAGTTGGGCCAGTTTGTCCGGCAACGGGCTGAGCACGGCACGCAGCTCATGGATGGCTTCACCCATGCGCACGGTACCGTTCTGGTAATCGTCGACACGCTTGGCCAGGTCCTTGATGCGCTGATCGCGCAGCGCATCGCCCTGGGCCTGCTGAGCGGCGATCTGCCGCTGGCCGCGTATGTACGCCAGGAACATCGCCAGCGTGCCTGCCCAGAAAAGGAACAGGACAATGACTGCTACCTCAAGAATCAATCAGATACTCTCCAGTTCCGACCACTCTTCTTCGCTCATCATTTTTTCCAGCTCGACCAGGATCAGCAACTCGTTGTTCTTGTTGCAGACGCCCTGGATGAACTTGGCCGATTCTTCGTTACCGACGTTAGGCGCGGTTTCGATTTCCGACTGACGCAAGTAAACCACTTCAGCCACGCTGTCGACCAGGATGCCGACCACTTGCTTGTCGGCCTCGATGATCACGATACGGGTGTTGTCGTTGACCTCGGTGGAGCTCAGGCCGAAACGCTGGCGGGTGTCGATCACCGTGACCACGTTGCCACGCAGGTTGATGATACCCAGCACGTAGCTTGGCGCACCCGGGACCGGAGCGATCTCGGTATAGCGCAGCACTTCCTGCACGCGCATCACGTTGATGCCGTAGGTTTCGTTGTCGAGTTTGAAGGTGACCCATTGCAGGATCGGATCTTCGGAACCCTTGAGAGACGACGCCTTATCATTCATACCCTGACCCCTCGAAAAACCGCCTGTGGCGGTGTGTTCTGCGCCGTGACGCTGTGCGCCACCGGCTGTGTTATTTCGGTTTCTGGACCGGCTTGGTGCCGCCCAGGTGTTTTGCCCCGCCACTGGCGATCAGCTCAGCCAGCTCGGAAACGTCCAGCAAGGCGCACATGTGCTCGATCACCGTACCGGCCAGCCATGGCCGTTGCCCTCGATGGCTGCGCCACTTGATCTCATTCGGGTCCAGGCGCAGCGAACGGCTGACCTGGTGCACCGCCAATCCCCACTCGTAACCCTGTACCGAAATCACGTATTGCAGGCCCTGGCGAAAATCATCGCGATAACGGTCCGGCATGACCCAGCGTGCGGTATCCAGGACCTTCAGGTTGCCGGACTGGCTCGGCAGGATCCCAAGGAACCAATCCGGCTGGCCGAACAACGGCGTCAATTCATGCCCGGCCAGGGAATAGATCGATCCCAGGCACACCAGTGGCACCGCCAGGGTCAACCCGGCGACATCGAACAACAGACACTCGAACGGCTCCGCGGCCCAGGCCGGACGGTCGTCCGTCGGTACCGGCGGCGGTGTGTTGCTCGGTGGCGGCAGATGAACTTCCACCACCGGCGTCACCAGGCCCTGCAACAACGGTGCAACGGTGGAAACCGCAGACAGCAGCGGCGCAGGCGCCTCCATGACTTTCACCGGTGGCTTGGCGAACGGTGTCTCGACCGCTGCGGCAACCACTGGCTTGCGTGCATCACGGGCCTGCTCCTCGAGCACGGCCGCCTGAAACTCATCCAGCACACCTTCGGGCTCGACGGGCGCGGGCAAAGCCTCGGGCACCTTCGGTTCCGGCGGCAATTCTTCGGTCGCTTCCTGCAACAGCCCGTCCAGGTAGGACTGCAAGGCCATTTGCGGACGCGAGGTTGTCTTGATCGGGCGGTTCATGAAATCTGTGCGCCGCATATAGACGTTATCGGCATGAGTGCCATGAGACTTGAGCCCGCAGAGCTTTTAGACGCGTTCAATCAGGCCACCTGCTGAGGAACAAGCTGCTGGGCCAGCAGGTGCTTGAGCAACGCCCGATAGGCCAGCACACCGCGGCTTTTGCCATCGAACTGTGAAGGGGTCATACCGGCGCGGCTGGCATCGCGCAGGCGCGTGTCGACCGGGATATAACCTTGCCAGATGTCGTCCGGGTACATGTCTCGCAACACGCGCAGGGTGCCCATGGACGCCTGGGTGCGACGGTCGAACAGGGTCGGCACGATATTGAACGCCAGCGACTGCTTGCGTGAGCGATTGACCATCGCCAGGGTATTGACCATCCGCTCCAGCCCCTTGACCGCCAGGTGCTCGGTCTGCACCGGGATCACCAGTTGCTGGCTGGCCGCCAAGGCATTGACCATCAATAAACCCAGCAGGGGCGGGCTGTCGATGATCGCGTAATCGAAATCCTGCCACAGCTGCGCCAGACTCTTGGCGATCACCAGGCCCAGGCCGCCCTGCCCCGGCGACTGCCGCTCCAGAGTCGCCAGCGCGGTGCTCGACGGCAACAGGGAAATCCGCTCATCACTGGTGGACAGCAGCAGTTGCCCCGGCAAGCCCTCGGGCACCGTGCCGCGGTGCAGGAAGAGGTCGTAGTTGCTGTGCTCCAGGCTATCGGGATCGTAGCCGAAATAGCTGGTCATCGAGCCGTGGGGGTCCAGGTCGACGATGACCACACGCTTGCCCGCCTCGGCCAGCAAGCCGGCTAAAGCGATGGAAGAAGTGGTTTTACCCACCCCACCTTTTTGATTGGCAACTGCCCAGACTCTCATTCAGATCGTTCCTCCCGGCCGAGACAGGCTCGACCGAGAAATAGCTCGGTTATAAAGCGGGTGACGGAGAATTGACGGCACTCTGTCTTCCCGGTGTCTTGACCGGGGTCGGTGCAGTTTGTGTGCCAGCCCGCTTCAATGCCGCATCCGGCGTTGCGTTGGCCGTGCCGGTACCGGTCAGGCTGCGGCGTACATCGAGGTTGCGCGACACCACCAGCACCACGCGCCGATTTTTTGCCCGCCCCTCGACAGTGGCATTGTTGGCGACCGGCTGGAACTCGCCATACCCCACCGATGCCAGGCGACCAGGGTTCACCCCCTGCATGGCGAGCATACGGACGATGCTCGCCGAACGCGCCGAAGACAGTTCCCAGTTGGTCGGATACTGCGCGGTGCGGATCGGCTGGTCATCCGTGAAGCCTTCCACATGGATCGGGTTGTCGAACGGCTTGAGGATCGCCGCCACCTTGTCGATGATGTTGAACGCCATGTCGCTGGGCATGGCGTCGCCGCTGCCGAACAACAGGCTGGAGTTGAGTTCGATCTCCACCCACAACTCGTTGCCGCGCACGGTCATCTGGTTGGAGCTGATCAGGTCGCCGAAGGCCGCACTGATGTCGTCGGCGATGCTTTTCAACGGATCGCTGCCACCGGCGATGCCGGCATCGACCTGCTCGGCGTCACGGACCAGCGGCTTGGCCGGTGTGGTCGTCTTGGGTCGCTCGTCACCAATGGGGATCGGCTTGAGGGCGCGGTCCGAGTCGGTAAAGACGCCGATCAACGCCTCGGAAATGACCTTGTACTTGCCCTCGTTGACCGAGGAGATCGAATACATGACCACGAAAAAGGCGAACAGCAACGTGATGAAGTCGGCGTAGGACACCAGCCAACGTTCGTGGTTGACGTGCTCTTCATGATTCCTGCGACGCGCCATGGTCCATTACTCCCATCAGTCCATGAAGCCCTGGAGCTTCAATTCAATGGAGCGCGGGTTTTCACCTTCGGCGATCGAGAGGATTCCTTCCAGCAACATTTCGCGATAACGCGACTGGCGCAAGGCAATGGATTTGAGCTTGGCGGCAATCGGCAACAACACCAGGTTGGCACTCGCCACGCCATAGATGGTGGCGACGAACGCCACGGCAATGCCGCTGCCCAGTTGCGAAGGATCGGCCAGGTTGCCCATCACGTGGATCAGGCCCATCACCGCCCCGATGATACCGATGGTGGGCGCATAACCGCCCATGCTTTCGAAGACTTTGGCCGCTTCGATATCGCGGCTTTCCTGGGTATAGAAATCCACTTCCAGGATGCTGCGGATGGCTTCCGGCTCGGCGCCGTCTACCAGCAGTTGCAGGCCTTTTCGCGAGTAGTTGTCCGGTTCGGCATCGGCCACCCCTTCCAGGCCGAGCAGGCCTTCCTTGCGGGCGGTCAGACTCCAGTTCACGACGCGATCGATACCACCGGCCAGGTCGACCCGTGGTGGAAACAGAATCCAGACCAGCACCTGTATGGCACGCTTGAACGCGCTCATGGGCGATTGCAACAGCGCGGCGCCGATGGTGCCACCGAGTACGATCAACGCGGCCGGGCCGTTGGCCAGGGCACCGAGATGACCGCCCTCCAGATAGTTGCCACCAATGATGGCGACGAACGCCATGATGATGCCGATCAGGCTGAGGACATCCATTACAGGCATGCCTCGACCAGGTTTTTACCGATGTCGTCCAATCCATACACCGCGTCGGCCAGGTCCGCTTTGACAATTGCCATCGGCATGCCATAAATCACACAACTGGCTTCGTCCTGGGCCCAGATCGCACTGCCGCCCTGCTTGAGCAGGCGTGCGCCTTCGCGACCGTCGGCGCCCATGCCGGTCAGCACCACCGCCAGAACTTTGTCACCGTAGGATTTGGCTGCGGAGCCGAAGGTAATGTCCACACACGGCTTGTAGTTCAGGCGTTCGTCGCCGGGCAGGATTTTCACCGCACCGCGACCGTCGATCATCATCTGCTTGCCACCCGGCGCCAGCAGCGCCAGGCCCGGACGCAGGATATCGCCGTCCTCGGCTTCCTTGACGCTGATATTGCACAGCTTGTCCAGGCGCTCGGCGAAGGCCTTGGTGAAGGCTGCGGGCATGTGCTGGATCAACACGATGGGGGCCGGGAAGTTGGCCGGCAACTGAGTCAGGACCCGTTGCAGCGCCACCGGACCGCCCGTGGACGTGCCGATGGCGACCAGTTTATAGGCCTTGCGCTTGGGCGCCGGCGACGATGCGCTGACTGGAGCCGGGCGCGCGGGCGCAGGGGCTGGAGCACTGCGTACCGGCGGCGGATTGAAGCCGCCCGACGACGGCGCAGGTGCAGGTGCAGGTGTAACCACAGGCGCCGGTGCCGCTGGGGTGTAGCCACTCACACGACGGTTGCTGCGGGAAATGCTGTGGACCTTCTCGCACAGCAACTGCCGGACCTTGTCGGGGTTGCGCGAGATGTCTTCAAAGTTCTTCGGCAGGAAATCCACCGCACCGGCGTCCAGCGCGTCGAGGGTGACACGGGCGCCTTCGTGGGTCAGGGACGAGAACATCAATACCGGGGTCGGGCAGCGCTGCATGATATGCCGCACGGCCGTGATGCCGTCCATCATGGGCATCTCATAGTCCATGGTGATCACGTCCGGCTTGAGTGCCAGGGCCTGATCGATTGCCTCTTTGCCATTGGTTGCGGTACCGACGACCTGAATCGTCGTGTCCGCCGAAAGAATTTCCGAGACGCGGCGGCGGAAGAACCCCGAATCGTCCACCACCAGGACTTTAACTACCATAAACACTCCGTTAGACGAGGCGCGGCGCCGGGCCACGCCCCTCCAGAATCAAATACGCCGTGCGGCGTAACGCTTGAGCATGCTCGGCACATCGAGGATCAGCGCGATGCGGCCGTCGCCGGTGATGGTGGCGCCGGACATGCCCGGGGTGCCCTGGAGCATCTTGCCCAACGGCTTGATGACCACTTCTTCCTGGCCCACGAGCTGGTCGACGACGAAGCCGATCCGCTGGGTGCCCACCGAAAGGATCACCACGTGGCCTTCGCCCTGCTCCACATGCGCCGCGGAGCTGACCAGCCAGCGCTTGAGGTAGAACAGCGGCAGAGCCTTGTCCCGCACGATCACCACTTCCTGGCCGTCCACCACGTTGGTGCGCGACAAGTCGAGGTGGAAGATCTCGTTGACGTTGACCAGCGGGAAGGCGAATGCCTGGTTGCCCAGCATCACCATCAGAGTCGGCATGATCGCCAGGGTCAGCGGGACCTTGATGAGGATCTTCGAGCCTGCGCCCTTGACCGAGTGGATGTTGATCGAACCGTTGAGCTGGGAAATCTTGGTTTTCACCACGTCCATGCCCACGCCACGACCCGACACGTCGGAGATCTCGGTCTTGGTCGAGAAGCCGGGGGCGAAGATCAGGTTGTAGCACTCGGTGTCGCTCAGGCGGTCGGCGGCGTCCTTGTCCATCACGCCGCGTTTGACGGCGATGGAGCGCAGCACGTCGGGGTCCATGCCCTTGCCGTCGTCGGAGATCGACAGCAGGATGTGGTCCCCCTCCTGCTCGGCGGCCAGGATCACCTTGCCGCTGCGGACCTTGCCCGAAGCTTCGCGCTCTTCCGGCGATTCAATGCCGTGGTCGACCGCGTTGCGCACCAAGTGGACCAGCGGGTCGGCCAGGGCCTCGACGAGGTTCTTGTCGAGGTCGGTTTCTTCACCCACCAGTTCCAGGTTGATTTCTTTCTTGAGCTGGCGAGCCAGGTCACGTACCAGGCGCGGGAAGCGCCCGAAGACTTTCTTGATCGGCTGCATCCGGGTCTTCATGACCGCGGTCTGCAGATCGGCCGTGACCACGTCGAGGTTCGACACGGCCTTGGACATGGCTTCGTCCTGGCTGTTAAGGCCCAGGCGCACCAGGCGGTTACGCACCAGCACCAGTTCGCCGACCATGTTCATGATCTCGTCCAGGCGCGCAGTGTCGACCCGAACGGTGGTCTCGGCTTCACTGGTCGGTTTTTCCGCCGGTGCAGCCGCCGCCGCGGCCGGTGCACGGGCAGGCGCAGGCGCGGCAGCCGCTGCTGCAGGCTTGGGTGCGGGTGCGGGCGTCTCGGCCTTGGGTTCCGGCGCCTTGGCGACGGGTTTGGGCGCAGCCTTGGCGGCGGGTGCGGCGGTCGTGCCGGCAGCGGGCGCAGCAGCGGCCGTGCCGACCTCGGTGAACTTGCCTTTGCCGTGCAAATCGTCGAGCAGCGATTCGAATTCCTGATCGGTAATCAGGTCGCTACCGGCCGCTGCGGCAGCGGGCTTGCTCGGGGCAGGCGCGGAAGCAATGGCCGACTCCAGGGCGTCGACGGCAAAGGTACCCTTGCCATGCAACTGATCGAGCAGGGCTTCGAACTCATCGTCAGTGATGTCGGAGCTGTCGCCTGCGGCTTTCGGCGCGGCAGGGGCTGTCGCCGGGACAACCGCATCGACGGCGAACTGGCCCTTGCCGTGCAGTTGATCGAGCAGCGACTCGAACTCCGCATCGGTGATTTCATCGCTGGCCGCGCCAGCATCGGCGGGTGCAGTCACTACCGGAGCCTGGGTCTGGGCCTGGGCTTCGGCCTTGACAGCACTCAGGGAGTCCAGCAGTTGTTCGAATTCGTTATCGGTGATATCGCCCGATTCCTCGGCGACCGGCTCCTCGACCGCAGGTTCTTCAACCATGGCTTCGACCGGAGCAGCTTCGTCAGCCGATTGCGGCTCGGCCAGGCGCGACAGCGCGGCGAGCAACTCAGGCGTGGCGGCGGTGATCGGCGAACGGTCACGCACCTCACTGAACATGCTGTTGACCGCATCCAGCGCTTCAAGCACGACGTCCATCAGTTCCGAATCGACGCGACGCTCACCCTTGCGCAGGATGTCGAACACGTTCTCGGCAATGTGGCAGCACTCCACCAGCTCGTTGAGCTGGAGGAAGCCGGCGCCTCCTTTTACAGTGTGGAAACCGCGAAAAATTGCATTGAGCAGATCCGCATCATCCGGTCGGCTTTCCAGCTCGACCAGTTGCTCGGACAGTTGCTCTAGAATCTCGCCGGCCTCAACCAGGAAATCCTGAAGGATCTCTTCATCGGCGCCGAAGCTCATTAATGGCTGCTCCTAAAACAGGGCTAAAACTCAGAATCCAAGGCTGGACAGCAAATCGTCCACATCGTCCTGGCCGGACATAACGTCTTCTCTTTTATCGGCATGAATCTGCGGACCTTCACCCTGAGAGAGATGTTTTTGTGGATCTTTTTCAGCAAGCATCGCCTCACGGTCGTGTTCGATGCCTGCAAAGCGGTCGACCTGGCTGGCCATCAACACCAGTTTGAGCAGATTGCTTTCGACTTCGGTGACCAATTGGGTGACGCGCTTGATCACCTGGCCGGTCAGGTCCTGATAGTCCTGAGCCAGCAGAATATCGTTGAGGTTGCTCGCTACCGCGCGGTTATCGGTGCTGCTGCGTGTCAGAAAACCGTCGACCCGACGCGCCAGGTCGCGGAATTCTTCCGCCCCGACTTCACGACGCATGAAACGCCCCCAGTCGGCGCTCAAGGCCTGGGCTTCATCACCGAGGCCATTGACCAGCGGCGTGGCGCTTTCCACCAGGTCCATGGTGCGGTTGGCGGCGGCCTCGGTCAGCTTGACCACATAGGACAGGCGCTCGGTCGCGTCAGTGATCTGCGAGACCTCTTCGGCCTGGGGCGTGTTCGGATCGATCTGGAAATTGACGATGGCGCTGTGCAGTTCACGGGTGAGCTTGCCGACTTCCTGGTACAGACCACGATCCCGGGTCTGATTGAGCTCGTGGATCATCTGGACTGCATCGCCGAAACGACCTTTTTCGAGGCTGTCGACCAGTTCGCGGGCATGTTTTTTCAGGGTCGATTCGAAATCGCCCATTGAAGCTTCATTATTCTCCATAGCTCCCCCGTGGCGCCGTTAACCGATGCGTTCGAAGATCTTTTCGATCTTTTCTTTCAACGCCTGGGCCGTGAAGGGTTTGACCACATAGCCGTTCACACCGGCTTGGGCCGCTTCGATGATCTGCTCGCGCTTGGCTTCGGCGGTGACCATCAGCACCGGAAGATGCTTGAGTTTTTCGTCGGCGCGCACATGGCGCAGCAAGTCGATACCGGTCATGCCGGGCATGTTCCAGTCAGTCACCAGAAAGTCGATGCTCCCGCTGTTGAGAACCGGGATGGCAGTGGTGCCATCGTCGGCCTCGACCGTGTTGGTGAACCCAAGGTCACGCAACAGGTTTTTTATGATCCGCCGCATCGTTGAAAAGTCATCAACGATGAGGATTTTCATGTTCTTGTCCAATTCGACCTCCAAGCAGTCTTAAACGCGTGCAGCACCTGAACGCGCCATTTCAATCAATCCGGTACAGCATTCGACAACGGCCCGGGACACCGGTACCGACTGTCAGCGCGCTCGCCACTCCCCCAAACGCCCCCGCAAACGGGCGGCGCACTGGCTGTGTAACTGGCTGACCCGCGATTCGCTGACCCCCAGGACCTCACCGATTTCCTTGAGGTTCAGCTCTTCGTCGTAGTACAGCGCCAAGACCAGTCGCTCACGCTCCGGCAAATTGGCAATCGCATCGGCCAGCGCGCTCTGGAAACGTTCGTCTTCCAGGTCACGCGCAGGCTCCATGTGAGTACTCGCGCCATCCTCGTGCAGCCCTTCATGATCGCCGTCCTGCAACAGGTCGTCGAAACTGAACAGGCGGCTGCCCAAGGTATCGTTCAAAATCCCGTAATAATCATCGAGACTCAACTGGAGTTCGGCCGCAACCTCGTGATCTTTAGCGTCTCGCCCGGTTTTCGCTTCAATTGCGCGAATGGCGTCACTGACCATGCGGGTATTGCGGTGCACCGAACGGGGTGCCCAGTCGCCCTTGCGGACCTCGTCGAGCATCGCGCCGCGAATGCGGATACCGGCGTATGTCTCGAAACTGGCGCCCTTGCTCGCGTCGTATTTGTTCGCCACTTCGAGCAGGCCGATCATGCCCGCCTGGATCAGGTCTTCGACCTGGACACTGGCCGGCAAGCGTGCCAGCAAGTGATAGGCGATGCGCTTGACCAACGGCGCGTAACGCTCGATCAGTTCGTATTGGGCGTCCCGTGCCGATTTTTTATAGAGGTGGTTGTATCCGCTGGCTGTCATAACACGGGCCCTGCTGTTTGTTGCACGAGACGCTCGACGAAAAACTCCAGATGCCCGCGCGGGTTGGCCGGCAGTGGCCAGGTATCGACCTTCTGGGCGATCGCCTTGAACGCCAGCGCGCATTTGGAACGGGGAAAGGCTTCATAGACGGCACGTTGTTTCTGGACCGCCTTACGTACGCTCTCGTCGTACGGCACGGCGCCGACGTACTGCAGGGCAACGTCGAGGAAGCGATCGGTGACCTTGGTCAACTTGGCGAACAGGTTGCGCCCTTCCTGCGGGCTCTGGGCCATGTTGGCCAGGACGCGGAAGCGGTTCATGCCGTAGTCGCGGTTCAATAGTTTGATCAGGGCGTAGGCATCGGTGATGGACGTGGGCTCGTCGCAGACCACCAGCAGCACTTCCTGGGCGGCGCGCACGAAGCTGACGACCGAATCACCGATGCCGGCCGCCGTGTCGATCACCAGCACATCGAGGTTGTCGCCGATGTCGCTGAAGGCCTGGATCAGGCCGGCGTGCTGGGCCGGGGTCAGATGAACCATGCTCTGGGTGCCGGAAGCGGCCGGCACGATGCGAATCCCGCCCGGCCCCTGCAACAGCACGTCGCGCAGTTCGCAGCGGCCTTCGATCACGTCCGCCAGCGTGCGTTTGGGGGTGAGCCCCAGCAACACGTCGACGTTCGCCAGGCCCAGGTCGGCGTCCAGCAGCATGACCCGCCGGCCAAGCTCTGCCAGAGCCAGGGACAAGTTCACTGACACGTTAGTCTTGCCGACGCCACCTTTGCCGCCGGTCACCGCGATCACCTGTACGGGATGCATGCTGCCCATGTTCGTTCTTTACCTGTCTTACTTAGACGAAGGCCACATTACTGGCTGCGCGTTCACATACGGAACATTGCCTGGCAGACCATCGATGTAGGTACAAAAAATATTCATGATTACCTCAGCCAACCTGCTTGGTCGGGCTGTGGTAGATATCAGCGAACATGTCAGCCATGGCTTCTTCGCTGGGTTCGTCCTGCATTTGCACACTCACGGCGCGGCTGACCAGTTGGTGGCGACGCGGCAGATGCAAATCATCCGGAATCCGCGGCCCATCGGTCAGGTACGCCACCGGCAGATCGTGACCGATCGCCAGGCTCAATACCTCGCCCAGACTTGCCGTTTCGTCCAGCTTGGTCAGGATGCAACCGGCCAGTCCGCAGCGTTTGTAGCTGTGGTAGGCGGCGGTTAGAACCTGTTTCTGGCTGGTGGTTGCCAACACGAGATAATTTTTTGACCTGATGCCGCGCCCGGCCAGGCTTTCAAGCTGCATGCGCAGGGCCGGATCGCTGGCTTGCAGGCCGGCGGTATCGATCAACACGACGCGCTTGCGCAACAGCGGTTCCAGCGCCTGGGCCAGGGATTGACCCGGATCCACATGGGTCACCGACACGTTGAGGATCCGGCCCAGGGTCTTGAGTTGCTCCTGGGCGCCGATGCGGAAACTGTCCATGCTGACCAGGGCAATGCTCTGGGCGCCGTATTTGAGCACATAACGGGCGGCGAGCTTGGCCAGGGTGGTGGTCTTGCCCATGCCGGCCGGGCCGACCATGGCAATCACCCCGCCCTCTTCCAGCGGCTCGACTTCCGGCGTGGCAATCATCCGCGCCAGATGCGCCAGCAACATGCGCCAGGCCTGGCGAGGCTCGTGGATATCGTTGATCAGCGCCAGCAGGTCGCGAGCCAATGGGCCGGACAGGCCGATGCGTTGCAGGCGGCGCCACAGGTTCGCCTGGGCAGGACGGCTGCCTTGCAGTTGGTTCCAGGCCAGGGAGCCGAGCTGGACTTCCATCAGCTCGCGCAGGCTGTTGAGCTCGAAACGCATCGAGTCCAGGGCACGCGGATCGACGCCAGCAGCCGGTGCGGCTGGAGCCGGCGCCGGACGACGCGGCTCGGCCGGGGTCGGCTCGATCAGCGGTTCGGCAGCGGTCAGCGGCAGGCCTGCGGTCAACGGCTGACCGGCAAACAATTGACGATTGGTGCCCGCGACGGCCTCGCCCTCGCTGCTGCGCAGGCTCAGTTCGGCCTGGGCGCTGGCGATGCGCGATTGGGTCTTGCGCAGCTCATCCTCAAGCTCCATGTTCGGAACCCGCGGGGCCAGCGCAGACAGTTTGTAGTCCAGGGCCGCCGTCAGCTCGACACCACCGGCGATCCGGCGGTTGCCGATGATGGCTGCTTCGGCGCCCAGCTCGTCACGAACCAGTTTCATGGCCTGACGCATATCGGCGGCGAAAAAACGCTTCACTTGCATAACCCACTACCTCAGCCGTTGGGCCCTACTGTCGCAACAATGGTCACTTGCTTGTTGTCCGGTATTTCCTGGTACGCCAGCACATGCAGCCCCGGGACCGCGAGGCGACCGAATCGCGAGAGCATCCCACGAATCGGACCCGCCACCAGCAGGATCACCGGTTGGCCTTGCATCTCTTGCCGCTGAGCTGCTTCGATCAACGAACGTTGCAGCTTCTCGGCCATGCTTGGCTCCAGCAGGACACCCTCTTCCGAGCCTTGCCCTGCCTTCTGAAGACTATTGAGCAATATCTGTTCCAACCTTGGCTCCAGCGTGATCACAGGCAGCTCCGACTCAGTGCCTACAATGCTTTGGACGATTGCACGGGATACGCCGACCCGCACCGCAGCCACCATGGCGGCGGTATCTTGACTCTTGGAAGCGTTGTTGGCGATGGCTTCGGCAATACTGCGGATGTCGCGTACCGGCACCTGTTCGGCCAGCAGCGCCTGCAAGATCTTGAGCAACTGCGACAACGAAACCACACCCGGCACCAGCTCTTCGGCCAGTTTCGGCGAGCCTTTGGCCAGTACCTGCAGCAATTGCTGGACTTCTTCGTGACCGATCAACTCGCTGGAGTGCTTGTACAGAATCTGGTTCAAATGGGTCGCAACCACCGTGCTGGCGTCCACCACGGTGTAACCGAGGGACTGGGCCTGGGCCCGCTGACTGATTTCAATCCACACCGCTTCCAGGCCAAAAGCTGGGTCCTTGGCGGTAATGCCGTTGAGCGAACCATAGACCTGACCCGGGTTGATCGCCAGTTCGCGGTCCGGGTAGATCTCGGCTTCGGCCAGGATCACCCCCATCAGTGTCAGACGATAGGCGCTGGGCGCCAGGTCGAGGTTGTCGCGGATATGCACGGTGGGCATCAGGAAACCCAGGTCCTGGGACAGCTTCTTGCGCACCCCCTTGATCCGCGCCAGCAGTTGGCCGCCCTGGTTGCGATCCACCAATGGAATCAGGCGATAGCCGACTTCCAGGCCGATCATGTCGATAGGTGTCACGTCGTCCCAGCCCAGTTCCTTGGTCTCCAGGGCACGGGCCGGCGATGGCAGCAGTTCCTGCTGGCGCTTGACCTCTTGCAACGCCTGGACCTTCTGCACGTTCTGCTTCTTCCAGAACAGGTAGGCACCGCCTGCCGCCACGGCCGCCATGCTCAGGAAGGAAATGTGTGGCATGCCCGGGACCAAGCCCATCACCGCCATCAGCCCGGCGGCCACGGCCAGGGCCTTGGGCGAGGCGAACATCTGCCGGCCGATCTGCTTGCCCATGTCTTCGGAGCCCGAAGCACGGGTCACCATGATCGCCGCAGCTGTGGATAACAACAGTGATGGCAATTGCGCCACCAAACCGTCACCGATGGTCAGCAAGGCGTAAACCTTGCCGGCGTCACCGAAACTCATCTGATGTTGGAAGATACCGACGGCCATGCCGCCGATCAGGTTGATGAACAGGATCAACAGGCCGGCGATGGCGTCACCACGAACGAACTTGCTCGCACCGTCCATGGAACCGTAGAACTCGGCTTCCTGGGCCACTTCCAGACGACGGAGCTTGGCCTGGCCCTGATCGATCAGGCCGGCGTTGAGGTCGGCGTCGATTGCCATTTGCTTACCGGGCATGGCATCGAGGGTGAACCGCGCGCTCACCTCGGAAATACGCCCGGCACCCTTGGTGACCACCACGAAGTTGATGATCATCAGGATGGCGAAGACCACGATACCGACCACGTAGTTACCGCCAATCACCACCTCACCGAAGGCCTGGATCACCTTACCGGCGGCGGCATGACCCTCCTGGCCGTGGAGCATGACCACGCGGGTGGACGCCACGTTCAGCGCCAGGCGCAACAGCGTGGCCACCAGCAGAATGGTCGGGAACACGGCGAAATCCAGTGGGCGCAGGGCATACACGCACACCAGCAGCACCACAATCGACAAGGCGATGTTGAACGTGAAGAACACGTCCAGCAGGAACGGCGGTACCGGCAGCATCATCATGGCGAGCATGACCAGCAGCAACAGCGGCACGCCCAGATTGCCCCGGCTGAGGTCTACGACGTTGCTGCGCGCGGTGCTGAGTAACTGAGAGCGATCCACCAATATTCCCCGTTCCTGTGAAGCAAACTTTTGACGCCCGAAACGGGCGCAGACGGGGTATTGCAAGAAGCCTTCCAACTTTTGCCAGACCTTGGAATACAAGCCTGGGACCAGAAATATGAACCCTGTGGGAGCGAGCCTGCTCGCGATAGCGGTGGTTCAGCAATGAAGGTATTGGCTGGAAGACCGCAATCGCGAGCAGGCTCGCTCCCACAGGTTTTGTCGCCAACAGAACCTGGCGCAGATTATTCAGGATCGCGGCGCAGGTCCGGCGGGATCGGCAGGTCCTTGAGCGGATCGGGGCGCTTGCCCTTGCCGGCGCGGTGCTGGCGGATCTGGTAGACGTAGGCCAGGACCTGGGCCACCGCCAGATACAGGCCGCCAGGAATCTCCTGGTCGAGTTCGGTGGAGTAATAGATCGACCGCGCCAGGGCCGGAGACTCCAGCAGCATCACTTCATTGGCCACGGCAATCTCACGGATTTTCAGCGCCAGGAAATCACTGCCCTTGGCCAGCAATACCGGGGCGTTACCCTTTTCCGGGTCGTATTTGAGCGCCACGGCGTAGTGGGTCGGGTTGGTGATGACCACGTCGGCCGTCGGAATCGCCGCCATCATCCGTCGCTGGGATACTTCATGTTGCAACTGGCGAATCCGCTGCTTGACCTCCGGTTTGCCCTCCGAATCTTTGTACTCGTCGCGAACCTCCTGCTTGGTCATCATCAGCTTCTGCTTGCTCTGGTACAGCTGGATCGGCACATCGATGGCAGCAATCAGGATCAGGCCGCAGGCCATCCACAAGGTGCTCCAGCCCACCAGTTGCACGCTGTGGATAATGGCCTGCTCCAACGGCTCATGGGCGATGCGCAGCACATCGTCAATGTCCGACTGCAACACCGCCAAGGCCACAGACAGGACCAGCAGGAATTTCCCGAAGGCCTTGAGCAGTTCCATCAGGGCCGAGGTGGAAAACATGCGCTTGAGGCCCGCCATCGGATTCATCCGACTGAACTTGGGGGCCAGGCTACCCGCTGCGAACAACCACCCCCCCAGGGAAATCGGGCCGATGAACGCAGCCAGCAGGAGGAAGATCAGGATCGGCTGCACCGCCCCGATCGCGATCTTGCCCGAGTGCAACAGGTATTGCGCCATGGCGCCCGGACTGAGCAGCACTTCGCGAGGCAGGGAGAAATTCAGGCGCATGATTTCCAGCAGGTCCAGGGCCAACCCACCCCCATAGATCAGCAGCCCGCCAGCACCGGCCAGCATCACCACAAGGGTATTGAGCTCCTTGGAGCGCGCGATCTCGCCCTTCTCCCGGGACTCGCGCTTGCGCTTTTCCGTAGGGTCTTCTGTCTTGTCCTGGCCACTCTCGCTCTCGGCCATGGTTCAGCGCGCCTGTGCCATGTCGCGTAGCAGCTGCAAGGCCTGGGTGGCCAGCGGCTGATACTGATTGAGAATATCCCCCAGGCTGACCCAGAAGATCACCATGCCCAGTACAAGAGTCAGCGGAAAGCCAATGGAAAAAATGTTCAGTTGCGGCGCCGCCCGGGTCATCACGCCAAATGCGATGTTGACCACCAGCAAGGCCGTGATCGCAGGTAGCACCAATACCATCGCCGCCCCCAGGACCCAGCCGAGCTTGCCGGCAACCTCCCAGAAATGGTTGACCAGCATCGCACTCCCAACCGGCATCGTGGTGAAGCTCTCGGTCAGCACCTCGAATACCACCAGGTGTCCGTTCATGGCGAGAAACAGCAACGTCACCAACATCGTCAGAAACTGACCGATCACCGCCGTATTAACGCCGTTCGTAGGGTCGATCATGGATGCGAAAGCCATGCCCATCTGAATCGAAATGATTTGCCCGGCCACCACGAACGCCTGGAAAAACAGTTGCAGCGAAAAACCCATCAAGGACCCGATAAGAATCTGTTCGGCCACCAGCATCAGCGCACTGAGGTCCAGGGCATGAACCTGTGGCATCGGTGGCAACCCAGGCACGATGACCACCGTGATTGCCAGTGCGAAATACAGGCGCACGCGCCTCGGCAGCAGGGTCGTACCGAAGACCGGCATGCTCATCAACACGGCGGTGACGCGAAACAGCGGCAAGACGAAAGCCGCCACCCAGGAGCCGATCTGGGTATCCGTCAGCGCGAGCATCGACATCGGGTCAGCCGATCAACTGCGGAATACTGCCGTACAGCCGCAGGATGTATTCCATGAAGGTTTGCACCAGCCAGGGCCCGGCGACGATCAGCGTCACCAGCATGACCAGCAGGCGCGGCAGAAAGCTCAGGGTCTGTTCGTTGATCTGGGTCGCGGCCTGGAACATCGCCACCAGCAGGCCCACCAGCAGACTGGGGACCACCAGGATGGCGACCATGACGGTGGTCAGCCAGAGCGCTTCGCGGAACAGGTCTACCGCTACTTCAGGAGTCATATCGCCCTACCTGCAAATGGTCTAAACACCGCCGAAACTGCCCGCCAGGGTGCCGATGATCAAGGCCCAGCCATCCACCAGCACGAACAGCATGATCTTGAACGGCAAGGAAATGATCAGTGGCGACAGCATCATCATACCCATCGCCATGAGTATGCTGGCGACCACCAGGTCGATGATCAGGAACGGGATGAAAATCATGAAACCGATCTGGAACGCGGTTTTCAGTTCGGACGTCACGAACGCCGGCACCAGGATGGTCAGCGGCGCCTGGTCGGCACTGGCGATGTCGGTGCGCTTGGACAGGCGCATGAACAGCTCCAGGTCGCTGCTGCGGGTCTGGGCCAGCATGAAGTCCTTGATCGGCACCTCGGCCTTGGCCACCGCGTCCTGGGCGCTGAGTTTTTCCGCCAGGTAGGGCTGCAGCGCATCCTGGTTCACCCGGTCGAACACCGGGGCCATGATGAACATGGTCAGGAACAGCGCCATGCCGGTAAGGATCTGGTTCGATGGCGTCTGCTGCAGACCCAGGGCCTGGCGCAGGATCGAAAAGACGATGATGATCCGGGTAAAACTGGTCATCAGCATGACGAACGCCGGGATGAAACTCAGCGCGGTCATGATCAGCAGGATCTGCAGGCTGACCGAGTATTCCTGGGCTCCTTGGGCATTGGTACCGAGGGTGATGGCCGGGATCGACAACGGATCGGCGGCGAACGCCAACGGCGCGGCCAGCATCAGGGCCAGCGCCAACAGAATGCGCAACGGCATTACTTCTTATCCTTCTGATCTTTACCCAACAGTTCCATGAGGCGCTGGGCAAATTCGGGGGTGGCCTGGTCGGTGGCGGGCACCTGCACCGGCTCCTTGAGGACATGCAACGCAGTAATGGTGCCCGGGCTCAGGCCCAGCAGAATCTGTTCGTTGCCGACCTGCACCAGCACCAGCCGGTCCCGCGGGCCGAGCGCGCGGGAGCCGACGATGTCGATGACCTGCCCCTTGCCGGCGGGCCCCGCCTGCTGCACGCGCCGCAGCAGCCAGGCGAGAAAGAAAATCAACCCCAGCACCAGCAACAAGCCGAGCACCAATTGCGCCAGTTGTCCGGCCATGCCGCTGCCGGCCGTCGAGGCAGTGGCCGCGGTGCTCGCGGGCTCGGCCGCCAGAACGCTGAATGGCAGCATCAGGGCGGTAGCGAAAAGACCTTTCACTCAGCGCAGCTTCTTGATGCGTTCGCTCGGGCTGATCACGTCCGTCAGGCGAATGCCGAACTTCTCGTTGACCACCACCACTTCGCCATGGGCGATCAGGGTACCGTTGACCAGCACGTCCAGCGGCTCACCAGCCAGGCGATCCAGCTCGATCACCGAGCCCTGGTTGAGTTGCAACAGGTTACGGATGTTAATGTCGGTGCTACCCACTTCCATGGAAATCGACACCGGGATGTCGAGAATCACATCCAGGTTCGGCCCGTCCAGCGACACCTGTTCGTTGTTTTTCGGCGCGCTGCCAAACTCCTCCATCTGCAGGCGATTGGACGAACTGGCACCCGTGTCGGCGGCCAGCAAGGCGTCGATGTCGTCCTGCCCGGTTTCACCGGCTTCTTCCAGGGCGGCAGCCCACTCATCGGCCAGCGACTGGTCGTCCTGGTTGTTCATATCATTAGCCATCATTTGTCCTCGGCGGGCAAAAAATCAGTTAAAAACCAAATTCAGCTACAAACTAAAGCGTTCGACATTGCTCAGCGGCGTTCGATCGGCTCGATCACCTGCAACGCCAGGTTGCCTTTGTGAGAACCCATCTTGACCTTGAAGGCCGGTACGCCATTGGCGCGCATGATCATGTCTTCGGGCATTTCGACGGGAATGATGTCCCCCGGCTGCATGTGCAGGATGTCCCGCAGGCGCAACTGACGCCGGGCAACCGTCGCGCCGATCGGCACATCGACATCCAGCACGTCCTGGCGCAAGGCATTGATCCAGCGCTCGTCCTGATCGTCGAGGTCCGATTGGAAACCGGCGTCGAGCATTTCGCGCACCGGCTCGATCATCGAGTACGGCATGGTCACGTGCAGGTCCCCGCCGCCGCCATCGAGCTCGATGTGGAAAGTCGATACCACGATGGCTTCGCTCGGACCGACGATGTTGGCCATGGCCGGGTTCACTTCCGAGTTGATGTACTCGAAGTTCACTTCCATGATCGCCTGCCAGGCTTCCTTCAGATCGACGAAAGCCTGCTCCAGCACCATGCGTACGACCCGCAGCTCGGTCGGGGTGAACTCACGCCCCTCGATCTTGGCGTGACGACCGTCACCGCCGAAGAAGTTGTCCACCAGCTTGAATACCAGCTTGGCATCGAGGATAAACAGCGCGGTGCCACGCAACGGTTTGATCTTCACCAGGTTGAGGCTGGTGGGTACATACAGCGAGTGCACGTACTCCCCGAACTTCATCACCTGCACGCCACCGACCGCCACATCGGCGGAACGACGCAGCATGTTGAACATGCTGATGCGGGTATAGCGGGCAAAACGTTCGTTGATCATCTCCAGGGTCGGCATGCGTCCGCGAACGATGCGATCCTGGCTGGTCAGGTCGTAGCTTTTGACGCTGCCCGGTTCAGCAGCGTTTTCGGTCTGTACCAGGCCGTCGTCGACGCCGTGCAACAGCGCGTCGATTTCGTCCTGGGACAACAGGTCCTGCACGGCCATGGCGGGTTCCTACTGCAATACGAAGTTAGTGAAGAGCAACTGTTCGATCACCACTTTGCCGAGCTCTTTCTGAGCCACTTCCTGCACGCTGGCCGTGGCTTTCTGACGGAGCATTTCCTGGCCGACCGGGGTGGCCAGGGTGTCGAAATTCTGTCCGGAGAACAGCATCACCAGATTGTTGCGGATCAGCGGCATGTGCACCCGCAGTGCTTCCAGGTCCGCCTGGTTACGACCCAGCAAAGTGATGCTGACCTGCATGTAGCGTTGACGGCCATTCTGGGTGTAGTTGGCGACAAATGCTGGCGCCATGGGCTCGAAAATCGCCGGCTGCTTGCCCACAGGCGCAGCCTCGACCACCGCCGCCGGCTTGCTTTGAGCGCTGTGCATGAAATACCAGGTCGCCCCCACGGACACACCGATGGCCAGGAGCACACCCACCACGATCAGGATGATCATCTTGAGTTTGCCTTTGGTTGCGGGGTCCTTTACAGCTGCTGCTTCGCTCTTCGCCATGCCAATAATCCGTCACTAATCGGGGGTTTACGGTTGCATGGCAAGGCAGGAGCAAGTGTTATGCCAGAAGCAATTTGCAACACCCGAAAACAACTGTGGGAGCGGGCCTGCTCGCGAAGGCGGTGTGTCAGTCGACTAATGTTCAACTGATCTATCGCTATCGCGAGCAGGCTCGCTCCCACAGGATGTAGTGCGCCGGGTCAGGCGTAGTAATCGACCGCGCTGGTACCAATGACGCTGGTGGTAGCGGCCGCCACTTCAGCAACGCTGGCCGGCAGGTGTTCATCTGCCGAATCCACCCGTCCACCGGATGACGACGTCCGTCCGGCCTGGGCCTGCTGCTGCGCCTGCTGGTTCTGGTTCTGCGAGCCACGGGACTGATCGGACACGTTGACGTCGACCTGGCCCATGCCCTGCTGGGCGAAACTGTCCCGCAAGCGATGCAACTGGCCTTCGAGGGCTTCGCGAACGCCGGTGTGGGCACTCATGAACGTCACTTGGGTCTGTTGATCCGGCACCATGTTCACCCGGATGTCCAGGCGACCGAGTTCAGCGGGTTGCAACTGGATGTCGGCTGCCTTGAGATTGACGCTCGACAGGTACATCACCCGGTTGACCACCTCTTCGGTCCAGCCACTCTGGTTCATGGCGATGGGCTGGTTGACCGGCACCGCATTGGCGGTCTTGGGCGTAGCGGCCTGGGTCAGTGCCGCCAGGCGGTTGGCGAAATCATCCACGCGGGTGTCGCTGGTAGCCGAGCCCAGATCCTTGAGCCCCTCGCCGATCAGGCCACTGAAGGCCTTTTCCCCACCCTGGCTGCCAGGGCCGGTACTGTTCTGGTCGGCTTGCACGGTGAGCATGCTTGCCATGCCGGCGGCAAATGTCTGGGCCGACGTCGGCTCACCGTCGAGCGGAGCGGGGGTGACTGTCTTCGACTGGCTGGTAGCGGAAACGTGGCCGCCCTGCTCCATCGCCAGTCGCAACGCCGGCAAGGCATCGAGCGGATCGGCATCGGGGTCGAATTCCGGATCCACCGGCGGCGCAGCCTGGGCTGCCACAGCCAGCGGAACGACCGGGGCCGCCACCGTAGCCGCTACTTGCGGCACCGTCGCGGCGTCCACCACAGGCACGGGCACCACGTCGGCTTGAACCACAGGCGCAACCACCTCCGGCGGCAACATCGGGTCGACGGCAGGATCGGCAGGCGCCGCGTCCGCCACCGGGTTTTCGGTGTCGGAGGCGGCATTGTCGTCATTGTCAGCCGTGTCATCGGCCTTGACCGGCTTGTCGGCAGGCAAGGCTTTGCCGCTATCGGCAACCGTCGGCTCCGGGGCGGCAGCCGTTTCATCACCAGCGTCCTTTTTGACGCTGTTGTCGGGCTTATCGCGCACCGGCTTCATGGATGGCTCAGGGGACGACGAGGATTTGACGGGCGCCTGCTGGGCGAAGACCTGAGCGAAGCTGGAGGCTCTAGTGCCGAGGTCCGGAGCCGCTGCCGGCGGATTGACGGCGGCCTGCGGCTTGGCCTGGGCAGTGGCCTGAAGCAGTGTATTGGGCGTAACGGGCATAAAAGGTCTCCGCTGCACTGAAATCATAGGTACAGTCGAGACTGGACAATGCAAGGGATGGGCCAACGCCTGGACAGTGGCGACGCCCGGTAGTCAACGTTCAGCAGTGAAAGCCTTCGCGCTCTTCCCTGCAAAGATTGCGGACATGAGCAAATTCGCTGTCGATTTCGCTGACCAGCTTCTCGATGCCCCCCAGGGAGGGCTGTTTGGCACGCTGTTCCAGCTCACCGCACAGTTCGGCCAGGCGGATGGCGCCCATGTTGCTGCTGCTGCCCTTGAAGCTGTGGGCGGTGGCGCTCAGCTTTTCGGCATCGCGGGCTTCATGCAGCACGCGCAGGCGTGCCTCTGAGTCATTGAGAAACGTATCCAGTAATTCCAGATACCCTTCCTCCATGACTTCCTTCAACGTGCTGAGCACGTCACGGTCCAGATGAATCTCGTTCACTTGTTCGCTCCCTGATCAAGAGTGGCGCGGATTATGCCAGAGCCTCCCAGAAAAACTCCACACGGACACTACGACCATCGTCTGACCAACGGGCCTGGTGACTCAACTGACGCACCAGGCTTACACCACGTCCCGACAACCGATCACTGTCCAGCGGCCGGGCCAGCACACGACCGACATCAAAGCCCTGACCGCTGTCCTCGACCTCGATCACCAGGCGACCACCGTCGCCGTGGGGTGTGACATGCAAGTGTACCCGGATGTGACCGGTGTCCAGTTCATCCAGTCGGGTACTGCGCTCCATGTAGTACCGGGCAAAGCCCGACGCGTCGCGCTTGATGCTCGAATCGAGCCCTAGCACCCCATGCTCCAGGGCATTGGAATAGAGCTCCGAAAGCACACTGTAGAGAGCGCCACTCTGAGCCCTGAGCCCGTGCACCTCAAGCAGCAATTGCAGCAGGTACGGCATCGGGTTGAAGCGCTTGAGCGTCTGGGCCCGAAACTCGAAACTCACCGACCAGTCCAGCGGACTGGACTGGCCGCTATCGGAATAGACCGGTGGCGGCGGATTGAGTTGCGTCGGCGCGACCATGCGAACTTCGACCATGCTGAAATCGTCGCGGGCCTCGCCGCGAAAGTCCCGCAGGGCCTGCTGGATATCTTCGAAAAGACAGTCGGGCTCACGGTTGGCGGCAAACACCTGTTGCAGCCGCTCCACACCGAACAACTGGTCATCGGCATCGCTGGTGTCGATGACGCCGTCAGATAGCAGGAATATCCGGTCACCCACCGCCATGGGATGCACTTCGGTACGATCATCGAATAATTGCGGCGTGAGCACCCCCAATGGCAGGTGCCGTGCCGGCAGCGGCGTGCGCACGCCGCTGAGGCTGTCATGCAGGTAGCCATCGGGCATGCCGCCATTCCAGATTTCCACGGTGCAGCGCTGGAAACCCAGGCAGAGCAGCGTCGCACAACAAAACATATCCACCGGCAGGATGCGTTTGAGCTTGGCATTCATCTCCCGCAGGATCTGCGCCAGGCCATAGCCTTTGGCGGTCATGCCGTAGAACACTTCCGCCAGCGGCATCGCACCGACCGCCGCCGGCAAGCCGTGCCCGGTGAAATCCCCCAGCAGGATGTGCATATCGCCGGCCGGATTGAACGCAGCCAGCAGCAGGTCGCCATTGAACAGGGCGTAGGGCGATTGCAGGTAGCGGATATTCGGCGCACTCAAGCAGCCGGAATGGGCGATCTTGTCGAACACGGCCTTGGCGACCCGCTGTTCGTTGAGCAGGTAATCGTGGTGCCGGGCGATCTGGTCGCGCTGCTCGACGACCGTGGCCTGCAATCGGCGCAAACGGTCCATGGCCTTGATCTTGGCGGCCAGGATCACCTGGTTGTAAGGCTTGGCGAGGAAATCGTCACCGCCGGCTTCCAGGCAACGGGCCAGGCCTTCGCTTTCAGTCAATGACGTGAGGAAAATGATCGGCACCAGTTGGTCGCCGGCCAACCGCTTGATCTTCTGCGCCGCCTCGAACCCATCCATGACTGGCATCATCGCATCCATCAGCACCAGGTGCGGACGTTGCTCCGTATAGATTTCCACCGCTTCGGCGCCATCGGCTGCGGTGAGCACGTGATGGCCCTGGCGGCGGACAATGGTCGACAACAGCAGTCGGTCAGCGGCACTGTCTTCGGCAATCAGGACCGTCAGCGACTCCAGATCGGACAACATGGCTGTCGATCAGGCTTTGCCCGGATGGACTTTGTCCTGATGGGCATGCCCTGCCTGCGGCTTGTCTTTCTCCGACTTGTCGTCCTTCGGGCCGTCGATATCGAACAGCTTGTCGAAATTGGAGATCGCGAGAATCTTGCGCACATCCGCGCCGCAGTTGGTGACATTCACGTCGGCATCTTCGCCACCGGCATGATCACGGAGCAACAGCAGCATGCCCAGCGCGGAGCTGTCGAGGTAGGTTGTATCCTTCAGGTCCACGACGTAGATTTCGGGCTTCCTGTTGAGCCTCTCGTAGGACTCGCGAAACTCCTGATGCCGTCCGAAATCGAATCGACCCTTGATCGAAATCGTCAGCTTCTTTCCATCATCGGATACTTCGGTAACGACTGACATAGTTGGCTTCCCTGTCATGGACATACGTGTACAAGGTTTAGCATCTGGTAAAGGACTGAGCAAGGTTTTGGAGCACCCAACCGACAAAATCCCGACTTCATGATCAAAACGAATCCTGGCGTGGCAGGCGCTGGGACAATTCATCCAGCAGTTTTTGTTCGCGCTTGTCTTCCAGTTGCCGCGCCTCATCGATATAGCGCTGCACCAGTTTGCGCAGCCCCTCCACCCGGGCAAAGGCTTCTTGCCAGCTCTGCCGCGCCTTTTCCAGGTTGTTCTGGTGCCAGACCAGACTTTGACGCTGCTGGTCGATGGCGGTGCCCAACTGCGCAAGGAAGCCCTGGTAACCCAGCAACCACTGGCCGGAAACGCCATGGCTGCCGCGCGCGATCCATTGTTCCTGGTATTCGAAGCGGAAATTCTCCAGGTCCGCCAGCTTGCTTTCAGCGACGGCCACCTGCCCCTGGAAATAGGCCAGTCGCTGGACAGCGGTTTTCTCGGCCTTTTCGGCCATGTCCACCACCGGCGCCAGACGTGCCGCACGACTCGTGGCCACGGCCGATTACCCGCCGGCAACCGGGGCGAAGATGGTCTGCAGGTGCGCTTCGCTGGCGCCCATGCCGATGTTGTCGTTCAGGCTCTGGCGCAGGTAGACAGCCATCGCCGGATAGAGGTTGATCGCGGTATCGGTTTCACGGTCGCCACCCGGCACATAGGCGCCGACGCTGATCAGGTCGCGGCTTTGCTGATAGCGCGACCAGTATTGCTTGAACTGCTGGGCCCGCTTCATGTGCTCGGCGCTGATGACCGACGGCATGACCCGGCTGATGGACGCCTCGATGTCGATGGCCGGGTAATGACCTTCTTCGGCCAGGCGCCGGGACAGGACGATGTGGCCGTCGAGCACGCCTCGCGCCGAGTCGGCGATAGGGTCTTGCTGGTCGTCGCCTTCGGACAGCACGGTGTAGAACGCCGTGATCGAGCCGCCGCCCTTCTCGGCGTTGCCGGCGCGCTCCACCAGCTTCGGCAGCTTGGCGAACACGGAAGGCGGGTAGCCCTTGGTCGCCGGCGGCTCGCCGATGGCCAGGGCGATCTCCCGCTGGGCCTGGGCAAAACGGGTCAATGAATCCATCAGCAACAGGACATTCTTGCCCTTGTCGCGAAAATACTCGGCAATGCGGGTGCAATACATGGCGGCCCGCAGGCGCATCAATGGCGCATCATCCGCCGGCGATGCCACCACGACAGAACGCTTGAGGCCCTCTTCACCGAGGATGTGCTCGATGAACTCCTTCACCTCGCGACCCCGCTCGCCAATCAGTCCCACCACGATGATGTCGGCTTCGGTGAAGCGGGTCATCATGCCCAACAGCACACTCTTGCCCACGCCTGTACCGGCGAACAGGCCCAGCCGCTGGCCGCGCCCGACCGTCAACAAACCGTTGATGCAACGAATGCCCACATCCAGCGGGACGCTGATGGGGTCGCGCTTGAGGGGGTTGATGGTCGGGCCGTCCATCGGCACCCAATCTTCGGCCTTCATCCCACCCTTGCCGTCCAAGGCCCGTCCGGCCCCGTCCAGCACCCGACCGAGCATGCTCATGCCCATGGGCAAGCGACCGGTATCGGCCAGAGGCACTACGCGCGCGCCCGGAGCGATCCCGGCGACGCTGCCCACCGGCATCAGGAACACCTTGCTACCGGAGAAGCCCATGACCTCGGCCTCGACCTGCACCGGGTGGTAACTGTCGTCGTTGATCACCAGGCAGCGACTGCCCATGGCGGCACGCAGGCCCTCGGCTTCGAGGGTCAGCCCGACCATGCGCAACAGGCGCCCTTCGAGAATCGGCTGGCCGGCCAGCTCGGTAGCCTCGGCGTAGCTACCCAGGCGCTTGCCGAAGCTGGTGCGTTCAAGACGCATCGCGGCCATCCGGCTCGGCAGCAATCAACTCGGCACCGTCCGCGGCCAAGGGCTCGTCCGGCAACTCCAGGCTCAGGTCGGCGGTAGCCGGGTGCAGGGCCTGCTCATGCAATTGGTCGAACAGCTTGGCCATGATCTGGCCGATACGGGTTTCGATGGTCGCGTCGATACGGCTGTGCTCGGTTTCCACACGACAACCGCCCGGCAACAGGGTTTCATCCTCGACGATGCGCCAGGTTTCCTCATGGCGCTCGCGCAGGGCTTTGACCAGTTCGAAATCCTGGGGATTGATGTACAGCCGCACGTTGCCCACGCCCAGCGGCAAAAGCTTGAGGGCCTCGCGCATGACGTGCTCGATCTGGCTCGAATCGATGGCCAGCTCTCGCTGGATGACCTGCCTGGCGATGTGTTGCACCAGCCCCACCAGGGATTTTTCAATCTGGGTGTCCTGCTCGGCGATGGGCTCGAACAGGTTGAGCATCAGCGATTCCAAGGCCCGCAGCTTGGCCGTCAGCGCCACGTCAGCTTCCTGACGGACCTTGAGCGTGGTGCTGTGGAAACCTTCCTTCTCACCGATGGCAAAGCCTTCGTTGTAGGCTTCCTGGCGAATGCCTTCGACTTCTTCGAGGGTCAGTGGCTGGACTTCCTCCAGCGGCACCTCCTCCATCTCCGGCAGTTCTTCCACCGGCTCAGGCTCAGGCTCCGGCACATGGGGATCGAAGCTGGGCAGCGACCAGACGTCGAAACCGCCGACGTCCCGGGCGCGGATCAGGCCGCTGGGTGAATCATCACTCTTGGCAGACATAACGACCTTAGATCATCTCTTCGCCGCCCTTGCCACCGAGCACGATCTCTCCGGCTTCGGCCATGCGGCGGGCGATGGTGAGGATTTCCTTCTGCGCGGTTTCCACGTCGCTGACGCGCACCGGGCCCTTGGCCTCGAGGTCGTCGCGCAACAGTTCGGCCGCCCGTTTGGACATGTTCTTGAAAATCTTCTCCTTGACACCCTCGTCCGAACCCTTGAGCGCCAGGACCAGCACGTCGGAGGACACCTCGCGCAACAGCGCCTGGATGCCACGGTCGTCGACATCGGACAGGTTGTTGAACACGAACATGAGGTCTTCGATCTGACCGGACAGGTCTTCGTCGAACTCGCGGATCGAGTCCATCAGTTGACCTTCGATCGAGCTGTCGAGGAAGTTCATGATGTCCGCCGCGCGCTTGATACCACCCAGGGTGGTGCGCGAGGCATTGGAGTTGCCCGAGAACTGTTTCTCGAGAATCTGGTTCAATTCTTTCAGGGCCGCCGGCTGCACGGTGTTGAGCGAAGACACCCGCAGAATGATGTCCAGTCGCACCTTGTGGTCGAAGTTGCCCAGCACTTCGCCGGCCTGATCCGGGTCGAGATACGCCACCACGATTGCCTGGATCTGCGGGTGCTCGTAGCGGATCACATCGGCCACTGCCCGCGGTTCCATCCATTTGAGGCTGTCCAGGCCGCTGGTATTGCCACCCAGCAGGATCCGGTCGATCAGGCCGTTGGCCTTGTCCTCGCCCAGGGCCTGGGTGAGCATCTTGCGCACGTAGTCGTCGGAACCGACGCCCAGGCTGGTCTGATCGCCAACGATGTCGACGAACTCGCTCATCACCTGCTCGACCTGCTCGCGGTGCACATTCCCCATCTGGGCCATGGCCACGCCCACACGCTGGACCTCCTTGGGCCCCATGTGGCGCAGCACCTGGGCGGCGTCGGTCGAGCCCAGGGACAGCAGCAGAATCGCGGCTTTGTCGACCCGGGACAATTTGGCAACAGCGGCTCGATTATCACTCATCTGCGTTGATCCACTCTTTCACGACCTGGGCCACACGACCCGGGTCTTCTGCCACCAGACTCTTGATGGCGTTCAACTGAGCGTCATAACCTTCGCTCGGGCTTGGCAGCAGAATGCTCTGCGGCCCGCCGAGGCTGACGCGATCGTTAGCCAATTCGCCATCCAGGCCGCCCATGCCTCCCAGCTCTACATCGCCCAAGCCAGCCAACTGCTTGTTCTTGCCGCCATTGGTAATGTTGTTGAGCACCGGACGCAGGACACCGAACACCAGCACCAGGATGAACACCACGCCCAATACTTGCTTGACCACATCCCAGAACCAGGGTTGCGAATAAAACGGAATATCGGCGATGACTTCACCACGCTCCGAGGAGAACGGCACGTTGACCACACTGACGCTGTCGCCACGGCTGGCGTCGAAACCGACGGCGTCCTGGACCAGGCGAGTGAAGCGCGCCAATTCGTCGGCGCTCCATGGCGCACGGCTGGTTTCGCCGTTGGCCGGATTGACCTTGACCTGGTCATCCACCACCACCGCAACCGACAGACGGGTCAAACGGCCCTGCTGTTGCTTGGTGTGGCTGATGGAGCGGTCGAGCTCGAAATTCTTGGTCGATTGTTGACGCTTGTCGGCCGGGTACGGCGCGAGCATCGGCTGGCCGGTGGCCGGGTCCATGATCTGCTGGCCGTTGGCGTCGACCAGCGGCTGGCCTGGCTGCACCATGCTCGCGGAGGCAGTAGCACCACCGGTGGTCTGCGGTGCACTGGCCGGCGATGGCGGCTGGTTGCTCAGGGCACCGGGTACGCCTTGCGGGCCATTGCTGGCGGTGCGCTGCTCGTTCACCGACTGCTCGCTGCGCAACGCCGGTTGATCGGGGTTGAACTGCTCGGACGTCGATTCGACAGCGCTGAAATCCACGTCGGCCGAGACTTCGGCTTTATAGCGATCGTTCCCCAGGATCGGTTGCAGGATGTTGTGCACCCGCTGGGTCAGCATGCCTTCCATGCGACGGCTGTAATCGAATTGCTTGCCGGCCATGGTCAGTTCGGAATTTTCCGCCTGGTCGGACAGCAAGGTGCCTTTCTGGTCGACCACGGTGATCTGGGACTTGCTCAACTCGGGCACACTGGTCGCCACCAGATTGACGATGGCAAGGACCTGGCCTGGCTCCAGGGAGCGGCCGGGATACAGTTCAACCAGGACCGACGCGCTTGGCTTGCGCTCGTCGCGCACGAACACCGAGCTTTTCGGAATCGCCAGGTGCACACGGGCACCCTTGACGTTGTTCAGGCTGGAGATAGTACGTGCCAGCTCGCCTTCCAGGCCACGACGATAACGGGTCGCTTCCATGAACTGGCTGGTGCCCAGGCCCTGGTCCTTGTCGAGAATCTCGAAACCGATGTTGCCATCGGTAGGCGTCACGCCGGCGGCGGCCAGCTTCAGGCGCGCACGCGCCACGTCGTCGGCCTTGACCAGCAAGGCGCCAGAATTCGGCTCGACGGTATAGGGAATGTCGGCGGAAGCCAGGGTTTCCATGACTTGCTTGGCATCCATACCCGCCAGGCTGCCGTACAAAGGACGGTAGTCTGGCTGCTGGGACCACAGCACCACGGCGAAACCAATTGCCACACTGGCAGCCAGGCCGACCAACAGGCCCACCTGACGCAGCATGGTCATCTCGGAGAGGTTTTCCAGGAAGGACAGCCCGAACAACGGCGGTTTGCCGTCTGGCGGGGTGGCTTTGGCTGGAACGTTATCTACGGCTGCTTCTGCCATGACTCAATAGTTTCCTTAGACCGGCATCTGCATGATGTCTTGGTAGGCCTGGACCAGTTTGTTGCGAACCTGGGTCAGTGCCTGGAACGAGACAGTGGCTTTCTGCGAAGAGATCATGACGTCGGTCAGGTCGACGCCACTTTTGCCAATTTCAAAAGCACTGGCCAGTTGGTTCGACGCCTGCTGGGTATCGTTCACTTTATTGACGGCCTGACCCAGCATGTCGGAAAAACTGCTGCCGCCCACCTGGGGGACCGCAACCGATTTGGGCTGCGACATGGCGTCCATTTGCATGGCCCGCATGTCCAGCATCAACCGATTAAATTCAATACCTTGGCTCATGGTCTACTCTCTCTGGCGGCCCGCGTTTTTTTGACGCTTACTCGATGGGTACACAGGTGTTAGCAACAAGGGTGCCAGCTCCATGGCGATAGCAATAAACTCATGTGGGAGCGAGCCTGCTTGCGAAAGCGGTGGGCCAGTCAACATCTGCATTGGCTGACCCGACGCTTTCGCGAGCAGGCTCGCTCCCACAAGGAAATTACCGGTTTACACAACTCAACTGGCGAACAGATAGGCCTCCACATCCATCCCCGCGTCACGCATCTGCGCCAGTTTGTAGCGCAGGGTGCGCGGGCTGATACCCAGGCGTTCGGCCGCTTCCTTGCGACGGCCGCGTTCGGCGCGCAGGGTATCGATGATCATCTGGAATTCGCGCCGCCGCAGGTCATCCTCCAGCGCACCGGCCGACTCGCTTTCCATCTCCACTTTCAGCGGGGCTGGCGCCAGTGTCGGCAACGGCGCGCACGCCACGGGACCTGTCAGGCAAAAATCTTCCGGCTGGATCAAACCACCCTGCTGCAGAATCAACGCACGCTGAATGGCGTTATCCAGCTCCCGCACATTACCGGGCCAGGGATAAGCGATCAGGCAGGCCCGTGCCTCGGCCGACAATCTGGCCGCTGCATGCTTCATTTTATTGACGTGCCGGGCCAGCAGACGCTCGGCCAGCGGCAGGATATCGGCAGTGCGCTCGCGCAATGGACGCCAGGCGAGAGGAAATACCGACAGACGGTAGAAAAGGTCCTCCCGAAAACGACCCGCTGCCACTTCACCGGACAGGTCACGGTTGGTGGTCGCGACTACGCGAATATCCAGGCTGATGGGTTTGCGCCCCCCTACCCGCTCCACTTCCCGCTCCTGCAATACCCGCAACAGCTTGGCTTGCAGCCCCAAGGGCATTTCGGAAATCTCATCAAGCAGAATGGTGCCACCGTCGGCCTGCTCGAACTTGCCGGCCTGGGCCGCAATGGCGCCGGTAAACGAACCCTTTTCGTGGCCGAACAGCGTCGCCTCGAGCATGTTGTCGGGAATCGCCGCGCAGTTGATCGCGATGAACGGTTCGTTGGCGCGACGGGATTGCTGGTGGATGTAGCGCGCCAACACTTCCTTGCCGGTACCCGACTCACCGGAAATCAACACGGTTGAATCGCTGCGCGCGACCCGTGCAGCCAATTCAAGCAATTGTGCGCTGGCTGGCTCGAGTGCCACCGGGCCGTCCCCCTCGACCACAGGAGCGCCCAACGCATGACGAGCCACCAGATCGAGCAGTGCCTTGGGCTCGAACGGCTTGACCAGGTAATCCGCCGCCCCCTGACGCATGGCGTCCACTGCTCGCTCGACAGCGCCATGAGCCGTCATCAGCAAGACCGGCAACTGAGGCTGCCGAGCACGCAACAGCCCAAGCAGTTGATGGCCGTCCATGCCCGGCATGTTTACATCGCTGACCACCAGACTGAAGGTTTCCCGACCCACGGCCAGCAGCGCATCTTCCGCCGAGCCGACGGCAGCGTAATCGTGCCCGGCCAGCACCAGCGTGTCGGCCAGCGCTTCGCGCAGGGCCCGGTCATCCTCAACCAGCAACACCTTGATCGCCATCGACTTCACTCCACCTCCGGCGCACCGGAAAACAGCGGCAGGAGCACCAGCGCACAGGTGCCACGCCCCAGCCGCGAACGCAGTTGCAATTCTCCCTGATGAGCACGGGCCACAGCCTTGACCACAGTCAGGCCGAGGCCGGTCCCGGTGGTCTTGGTCGTGAAGAACGGCTCGCCGAGACGCGCCAGCACTGCTGGTTCGATACCGCCACCATTGTCACTGACACACAGGCGCAAGGTATTGTCGCGGCGATACAGGTGCACCTTCAGCCGTACGTCTTCGCCACTGGCCTGGATGGCATTTTCGATGAGGTTCAACACTGCGCCCACCAGGGTATCGCGGTTGCAGAGCAGCTCCCCGGCATGGCTATCGCACTGCCAGCGGATCGGCAGATCCCGTACATGGGTCGATGCCGCTGCCTGCAGGGATTGCAGCAGGGCCTTGGGGGTGATGCGGTCGGTCAAGGGCAGCTCGCCACGGGCGAACACCAGCATGTCCCGCACCTGATGCTCGAGTTCGTGAAGGCGCTCTTTCAGGCGCCCAGCGAAGCGCTGCTGGGTTTCCATCGGCAGTTGCTGTTCGGTCAGATGACTGGCGTACAGCAGCGCGGCGGACAGCGGCGTGCGAATCTGATGAGCCAGCGATGCAACCATGCGACCGAGGGACGACAGGCGCTCATGACGAGCCAACTGGTCCTGCAGGTGACGGGTTTCAGTCAGGTCGTTGAGCAACACCAGCTGTCCGGGCTCGGCATCCAGCGAGCGTGTCGAGATGGACAGGCGCCTGCCGTCCTTGAGGGATACTTCATGGCCGTCATCCTCACGGGGAGCAAAACAGCGAGCAATGACGTGTCGCCACAGCTCACCTTCGAGGGGCAACCCGAGCAACTCGCAGGCCGCCGGGTTGGCTTCGCGAACGAAACCATGGGCGTCGATGACGATGACACCGCCAGGCAACAGGTCGAGCAGATTCTGCAAGCGATTGGCCAGACGCTCCTTTTCCGCCAACTCTTGCATGCGCTGGGCGCTGACCACCGCCAGCTCGCCCTTGAGCTCGGTCACCCGGGCTTCGAGCAGGCTGTAGGAATCGGTCAACTGGCTGGACATCTGGTTGAACAGCGAAAACGCCTGCTCAAGTCCAGGCCGGCTTGCCTGCTCGGCGGACGGCATGAGCCCCGACTCAGGGACAGGAGACATCTGGACGTGGGCGGCTTGGCTCATCGAACTCTCTCGCTTGGCTGACCGTCAGTTAAACGGACTGTTGAGAGAGCTTTAGCAATAGCCGTGCCGGAAAGCGGTAAACATGAATCGAGCTGTCGCGGGGGCTTTGTGGCGAGGGGATTTAGCGAAACGTCGCACCGCCCCGCTGGGCTGCATAGCGGCCGCAAAAACAGGGCCGCTTCGCGCCCCAGCGGGGCGGTGCGACGTTTCGATAAATCCCCTCGCCACAAAAAATCAGGCGGTCATGAGACAGGCGTCAATCATCCGCCTGTTCATCGCCTTCGCGACGGCTCATGCCGTACTTGCGCATCTTCTCCACCAGGGTGGTGCGACGGATGCGCAGGCGTTCCGCTGCACGGGCCACGATACCGTTGGCGTCGTCCAGGGCCTGCTGGATAAGCCCTTGTTCCAGGCCACCCAGGTAATCCTTGAGATCCAGGCCTTCCGGCGGCAGCAAGGCATTGCTGGTGAAATCCGGTGTATGGCCATTGATCGCCACGCGCTCTTCCAGGTCGCTACGCAGGGAGTCGACCATTTGCTCGTCTTCGTCGTCGACGTAGCGGAATTTCTTCGGCAGCTCCGCCACACCGATCACGCCATAGGGGTGCATGATCGCCATGCGCTCCACCAGGTTGGCCAATTCACGAACGTTGCCCGGCCAGCCATGACGGCACAGGGACATGATCGCCGCCGAATTGAAGCGGATCGAACCGCGCTTTTCGTGCTCCATGCGCGAAATCAGCTCGTTCATCAGCAATGGAATGTCCTCGACGCGCTCACGCAACGGGGCCATCTCGATCGGGAATACATTGAGGCGGTAGTAAAGGTCTTCGCGGAAACTGCCGACCTCGATCATGCTCTCGAGGTTCTTGTGGGTCGCGGCGATGATTCGAACGTCGACGCTCTGGGTCTTGTTGCTGCCCACGCGCTCGAAGGTGCGCTCCTGCAGGACCCGCAGCAGCTTGACCTGCATCGGCAACGGCATGTCGCCGATCTCATCGAGAAACAGCGTGCCACCGTTGGCCAGTTCGAAGCGCCCGGCCCGGCTGGTGATCGCGCCGGTAAAGGCGCCCTTCTCGTGCCCGAACAGCTCGCTCTCCAGCAACTCGGCCGGAATTGCACCGCAGTTCACCGGCACGAACGGGGCTTCGCGACGCTTGGAGTGGTAATGCAGATTGCGCGCAACCACTTCCTTGCCGGTGCCCGACTCACCCAGGATCAGCACACTGGCGTCCGTATCGGCGACCTGCTGCATCATCTGGCGCACGTGCTGGATCGCCCGGCTGGTGCCAACGAGGCTGCGGAAAAGGTTGGGTTCGCGATGCCTGCCGCGCTCACGGGCCTGATCGTACATCTCGCGATAAACCTGGGCGCGATGCAGCGAATCGAGCAATTTGCTGTAGCTGGGCGGCATTTCGAGCGTGGAAAGCACTCGACGACGCTGGTCTTCGGGCAAGTCAAGGGAAGAATTTTCGCCCATTAACAAAACCGGAAGGAACTCATCCCAGGTTGAGAGTGTCTTTAACAAGCCCAAAAGAGACGCGGGGGCATTTACGGTCCCGATCAGGACGCAAATGACTTCACGACTGGACGCCAGCGAGCCGACGGCCTGCTGCCAGTCATGACTTCCGCACGGTAAATTTTCTTCGCCAAGAAAATTTAAAATCACCGCCAGGTCGCGGCGGCGGACGCTATCGTCATCGATCAGGAGAATTTTGGTTTCACGCCACATGCAATAGCAACTTCCCTAGTCAACTCAGTGCCCGAAATTAGGGGGCAAGCTAGACGCTTGCAGACTTGTCATGCCTGTAGACGCCTGAAATCTGTAAACAGCTACTAGTTAAGTCAAAAAACGGTGCACAGTCAAATTTATGGCGCACTTTGTTCGGATTAACTGAGCATTAACCGAACAGATGGTATACCTTTGCGGCGTTTTGCGCTTGATGGATCTGCTGCATCTCGTCGACGACCGCCTGACGCTCTCCCGTCGCCGCTTCCAGCAACTGCCGATACACTCCCAGCAACTGCTCAAGATTTATCCGCAGCGCCGCCTCGTCCACCTGGGCCTCGCCCAGAACGTCTTCCATGCAGGAACGGCAAGCCAGGTCCAACTGACCGATTGCCTCCCAGTTTCGCTCGGCCAGGGCATCGACCAAGGCATCGCGGGTTTGTTCGATTCGCTGCAGGACAAGACTCATGGGAGCACTCCTTAGAATTGCGGACCAGGTACGGCAATAGCATCCCAGCCTTCCTTGACCGTGCGAAGCAGATCGGCGACTTCGTCGAGGATTTTCGGATCGGCCTTGACGTTGGCTTCGGCCAGACGCTTCATCATGTAAGCGTAAAGAGCATCCAATTCAGCGACCGACTCAGCCTGGTTTTCCAGGTCCAAGCCCTCACGCAAACCACCGACAATACCGATGGCCTTGCTGATCAGAATGCCTCTGTTTGCAATATCCTTGCGCCCCATCGCGCCCTTGGCCTGGGCGATACGATCCAGCCCGCCCTCCATGAGCATCTGCACAAGACGATGGGGGCTTGCCTCGGAGGTTTGCGCCTGGGCACCAATCTTCTGGTATTGGCGAAGGGCCAACATCGGATTCATGTTCTACCTCATCAAAAAACTCAAAAAACTTCGGTTCGTATAAATAGCGTATCGACGCTGCGTCAAAAAACTTTAGACCGAAAAGCCGAAAGCCCGGAACGTTGTCACAACGTTGCCGGGCTTTTTTGCATCGCTCGATGAATCAGCTGTTCTTCTGCTGTGCCGATATCGCCTCGAACATGGAGGTGATGTTATTGGCGGTGGCTTTCAGCTTGCCGACCAGCTCATCCATCTTGTTGTATTTTTTGGTCAGTACGGCCGTCAGAGTTTCGACCCGACGATCCAGGGCCTCCTGATCGCTCGCCAGGCGGGTCTGCGTTCTGTTCAGCGTCGCTGTCCGTTGATCAAGGATTCCGCCAGTCTGAGTGTAGGGTTCGATAGCCTTGCCCATACGCTCCAGCAAACCATTGGTACCGGTGAACATCGTCTGGACTTCACCACTGAGCTTTTTATCATTCATCGCTGTGGTGAATGTGGTGCTGTTGAAGTTCAACGCCCCTGTCTTCTGGTCGGTGGTGATACCCAACTGGGCCAGCACCGTCAGTTTGTCGCCAGCCCCGGTTTCCGACAACGGACCACGAATCGACGCGAGGACCGAACGCGGCATCGCATCACCGGTCAGTTTTGCCGGCACGGTCAGTTTACCGTCAGCATCGAGCGAAGGCTTGGTCAGCGCGGTGATGCTGTTGGCGACGGCGTTGTACGCATCGACAAACTTCTGAATGGATGCTTTCAAGCCATCATTGTTCGGCGCAACGGTAACGGTCGAGGTCGCACTCGCCCCCCCACTGAGCAAATTCAATGTCAGTCCGGAAATGGCCTGGCTTACCGTATTGCTTTTGCTGGTCAACGACATGCCGTCGACGGAAAACTTGGCATCCAGCGCCAGGGCACCAATGGCCCCCGCCGAAGTGGCCGTCAGTGCCGCACCACCGGCCCCCACGACGTTCGTCCCATCGATCTCCAGCCCAGCGATACCACTGACCGAGATGTCGGAACCAGCCCCCGTGGTCGTCGAACCCAGCACCAGGCGCGAACCAAAGGAGTCGGTCACGATGTTGGCACTGAAGCCCGCAGCCTTGAGGGACGAGTCCGCGTTGATCGAGTCACGAACCGATTGCAGGGTCGCACCGGCGTCCACATTGAGGTTGTAGTTGACGCCATTCTGCGTGATGGTCAACGTGCCGCTCGGAATCGCACTGGTAGTGCCACCGGCAAAGGCCGCCGTGGTGACTTTGGAAGACGTTGCGATGTTATCGACCTTGATCGCATAGGTACCGCCCACCGCAGAGTTGCTGGCGGTGGCCGTGAGAACGGTGGGGGAAGAGGATGTTGCAGCGAAACCGGCGAATTGCGGGGTCGTTGTACTGGCCAAGTCCTTCATGGCGGTATTGAAAGCTGCCAACAACGACTTCAGGGTTCCCACCCCGGAGATACTATTGGTAGTCGTCGTCGTCGCTCGGGTGATCTGACCTTGCTTGGCGGCCTTGTCGGAATCGACCAGCGCCTTGACGATCGCAGTGGTATCAAGGCCAGAGCCTAGACCCAAGCCAGGTAGAATTGGACTTGCCATGTGGGACTCCCTTCAGTGTGTCGCCGGCCTTTTGACCTTTACAACGCCCAAAAGAACATAGCTACAAAATTCGTGCCGGTTGTCAGGCTTCGGCGCTGAACAACAAGCTGTTTGCATCATTCAAACTGTTCGCCAGCTTCAGAACTTCTTCGTTCGGGATCTGGCGAATCACTTCACCGGAACCACTGGCAATCACTTTAACCACTACTTTGCCTGAAGGCTCATCGATGGAAAACTCCAGATTACGCTTGACCGATTGAACGAACTTCTCGATCTCCTGGACAGCTTTCTTGAGTTTTTCCTGCTCGGCAGCGGCATCTTTAGGGCCTTCCTTGACCGGCGCCACAACCAAAGCGTCGGCTTGAGGCTTCTCCACTGGCTTGTCGACTACGGTGGGTGCCGGCTTCGCCGCAGGATAAGACAAGTTCAGCTTCACGCTCATATCCATGTCCATCACCTCTTGAACGGAAAAAGCGAGAGAGTACGCAAGCGCACTCCCCCGCTAAAACTCATCCGGCTATTACTGAAGCAGCTTCAGTACAGCGGATGGCAGTTGGTTGGCCTGGGCCAGAACCGAAGTGGAAGCTTGTTGCAGAGTCTGCTGCTTGGTCAGCTGGGCAGTTTCAGCAGCGAAGTCGGTGTCTTGTACGCGACCCAGTGCAGCACTGGCGTTTTCGTTGATGTTCTGCAGGTTGGAGATGGTGCTGGCGAAACGGTTCTGAGCAGCACCGAGGTCGGCACGAGCACTGTTGATGGTATCGATCGCGCTGGTGATTGCATCCATGGCAGCCGAGAAGTTGGTTTCAGCAGTAGCGCTGTCGGAACCAACGATGGTGATTGCCGAGTCAACACCCAGGGCCGCGGCGTCAAAACTGGCGCTCAAGGTCAGGGAGATCTGGTTGTCAGAACCGGTGTTCGAACCGACCTGGAAGGTCATGGTGCTGGCAGTACCGTCGAGCAGGTTCTTGCCGTTCAGGTTGGTGCTGTTGGCGATACGGGTCAGTTCGTCGCTCATCTGCGAGAACTCTTTGTTCAGGGCGACACGGTCGGTTGCGCTGTTGCTATCGTTACGGGACTGGATGGCCAGTTCACGCATACGTTGCAGAATGTTGGTCTGCTCCTGCATCGCGCCTTCAGCGGTCTGCGCCATGGAGATACCGTCGTTGGCGTTTTTGATCGCCATGGTCTGACCGCGGATTTGCGAGGTCATACGGGTAGCGATCTGCAGGCCGGCGGCGTCGTCTTTGGCGCTGTTGATTTTCAGGCCGGAAGACAGGCGGGTCATCGAAGTGGACAGAGCGTCGGAAGCCCGGTTCAGGTTCTTCTGAACGTTCAGCGATGTAGTGTTGGTGTTTACTGTTAAAGCCATGACGAATTCCTCGTTGGTTGGGTACTGCGGCTTTCCGGCCCTTTGGCAACCGCCGGGGGTGTGGCCTAGAGAACCTTCGTAATAGTTATCGTCGGGTTGGGAGCTTGCTTGAGGGCTTTTTTCAAAAAATTTGCTAGCAGGTGGCCATCCCTTGAGAAACAAGGGCTTAGCGCAGGGGAAAGGCTCGAAAAATGGCGCCAGAAATCTGCACCAGCACATTGTGGGCAAAAAAAATGTGGGAGCGGGCTTGCTCGCGAAAGCGGTAGATCAGCTTGTGCTGAACCGACGCCTTCGCGAGCAAGCCCGCTCCCACATCACATCTCAGTTTTTTGATCAGTCGCGATAGAGAATCGCGGAGCCCCATGACAGGCCAACACCAAAACCACTGATCGCCACACGCTTCCAGCTGGCATCCAGGGCATGCTTTTCCAACAGCAGTGGAATGCTCGAGGACACAGTATTCCCGGTCTCGACCATGTCCTTGATGAACTTCTCGGGCTTGTCTTCGAAACGGCGCGCCACGGCATCGACAATCGCCGCGCTGCCCTGGTGGATGCAGAACGCGTCGATGTCGCCAGGCTGCAGTGACGACTCGCCCAGCAGTTCGTGCAAATGAGCCGGCACTTTCAGCAAGGCAAAGTTGAACACCTGGCGCCCGTTCATGAAAAACACGCCGTCACTGACCTTCAGATGCGGTGCTCCGGAACCGTCGGTGCCAAACTTCGCCTTGCCCAGTTGCCAGATCGCCCCCTCCCCCATCCAGGTTGCGGTGGCGGCATCGCCAAACAACATGGTGGTGTTGCGATCTTCAGGATCGACGATCTTCGAGTAAGGATCAGCCGTCACCAACAGGCCATTCTTCAGCCCTGCGGCCTCCATGAAGCCTTTCAGGGCATAGATGCCGTACACATAGCCCGAGCAACCCAGGGAAATGTCGAACGCTGCCACATGGGTCGGCAGGCCCAGCTTGTCCTGTACGATGGCTGCGGTATGAGGCAACCCTTCTTCGTCACCGTTCTGGGTGACGACGATCAGCGCATCGATCGACTCGCGCTTGAGCTCGGGATTGCTGGCGAACAACGCGTTCACCGCTTCGACACACAGATCCGAAGTTTCCTGGTCAGCGTCTTTGCGCGGCAGGAACGCCGAACCAATCTTGCCAAGGATGAACTCTTCATCCTTCTCGAATTTGGCACCCTGAGCGTAGTTATCCACACCAGCGGTCGGCACATAACTCGCTATGCTTTTTATGCCAATCATCATGGCTTCCCGATCATGAACAGCGACTAGGTTCACCCCCGAAAGCTCAGGGGCGCTTCAAATGGTTGATTTCCAAGGGCGGACGCCTGGTCTGGCGAACGGACGAGCCTCCACTCCATGGAACACAATACAGTGAAGATGCACTTTATGACCTATGCGTCACGCCGTTTTGTCCTGAAGGGGCATTTTTTCACGACAAACGAAGCCGTGTCACTTCCAGAGGCGGTGTCGAGCACCGGACAAAAATCCTGGAGATGGCGGCGTGATCAGAGGGGGAAGACGCCGGCAGGTTTCAGTTGCCGGCGTTGAGGGAAAGCCTTGTACGGCTGGGGTTACGCAGCCGGTGCGTCCAGCAAGTCGATCCAGGGTACGTTGCGCACCGGTCCCAGGGCGAAACCCGCGCCTTCCAACGCCAGGTTCCCGTTGTAGAATCGATCCTGGGCCAACGCCTCGGACCACTTTTCACGCAGTGCCGCACGCGCCTGTGGCTTACTCGCCAGTACGCCGGACTGGATAACCTGCACATGCGGCGTCCATACCGTCAGGTACCCGGCCTGTCCGACTCTGAGGCACAGGTCCACATCTCCCAGGGCCTCATCGAACAAACCGCTGTCTATGCCGTCAGCCGCTTCGAACAACTGCTTGGAAATCATCAGGCAGGCAAAGGACACCGCCGAGCAATTCTGCTCGACGACAAGTCTGTTCATGTAGCCTCTGGCAGTCTTCGGTTCGCCAACGAATGCCGAGCCGACTTCGCCGTTCAAGCCCAGGATCAGGCCCGCCTGGGTGACACGTCCATCGCGCTCGATCAGCTTGGCACCCACCACTCCGACCTCCGGACGCAAGGCCTGATTGAGCAGCGATTCGATCCAGTTGACGTTCACTACTTCGCTGTCAGCCGCCAGCGTCACCAGATAGTCGCCCTTGGCCTCCTGGCTGGCCGCGTTGATCAAAGAGCCCGTCGCCATGTCTTGCTCGATATCCAATAAGTGAACACGACTTGCCTGGTGTCCCTGCCCCTGGAGCCAGGTACGCAGCACAGCGTTGTCTGCCGCGGCGGCGCAGAGCAACACCTCGTAGCGCTGATATCGCGTGCGCTGCAGCACGCTGAGCAGACAGCGTTGAAGGGACGTCAGCTCGCAAGCACCATGGATGATGATCGACACCATGGGCCGTTCGGCAAAGCGATAGTCGATTTTATGCGTGCCCGGCACGACCGCGCTCACATCGGCCTGATAGCCACGAACCGCCAGATGACGCAACAGGGTCTTGCGCTCATCGGCGTTGTCTTCCACCGTCGGCGCCTGGCAAATCAGTAGCGGCTCATCCAGGTGGGCAAGCCTCTCCAGGCCGTCCTGCTCGATCAGGCGCAACAACAGATCGAACTCCATCGCATTCTTGAACTCGCGCGAATAACCGCCGAGCTTTACCAACATCTCGCGTCGTACCAGCCAATGCCGCGCCATCAACGCCGGGGAGCTTTGCAGCAAATCAAGGTTGAACCCTGGCCGGAAGACATCGGCCAGCGTCCCGTCAGGCTGGCGATGGACCTCATCCATTGCCACGGCCTGGCACTGTGGCGCGGCCAACAATTCCACACCCGCACGGAACAGACCGCCCGGCGTCAATTCATCGCCGGCCTCGGCCATGACCATCCAATCACAATCGCTCTGGCTGATAACCTGATTGATTTTGTCGACGTAGTTGCTTTCGTTGACTTTGACAAAATGCAGGACCTGCTTTGGTGTCGTCTCGGCCGGCAGGTCACCGGTAGTAAACACGACAATCTTGAACGCCCGGCAATAGCCATTGATCACGCTGTCGAAGGTTGCCTGCATCTTGAATAGGTCGGCGTCCAGATCCAGGATCAAAATGCCGAAACTCGGTCCACCTTTGCGACTGGCCAGGTATTCGGACACTTTCCGGGCTTCACTGGCGCTTGGTTCACGCGCATCGAGCCAACGCAGCAACTGACCGGAGCGCGTGGCGTCGAACAACCTCGCGGTGTTTTCAAAGGCCGCCGCCTTGAGCCGTTTTTCCCAGGCCCGGAGCATTTGCACGTAGCGCTTGTCACCCTTGGCTTGCATGACCTCGAGCAGCTGCTCCACCAGGTCCTGGTTGAAGGCATAGCTCAGGAAAGCCCTCGCCAGCTGTTCATCAAGCGGCTCGGCGCTGGTGTTGCGCTGAGGGCGAGACAACTCCTTCTGCTTGAGCATGACCGCTTCCAGTTCCTTCAACTGCACCGTCCCGCTTGGCGCCGCATGAAGCAGAAACTCCAGGGAAGTGAGCACGTCGAAAAAAGCCTGGTTATAAAAGGGCAACTCAACGTATTGCGTCGGCTCGAAACGCCGAACCGGTTCGCCACGCCGTGAGTCCCAGGTCGACTCGAACAATTTCCCGGCCTGCGGCACCGAACGTTCGACCAGCTTCTTGAGCATGGTCCGAACCTGCTCCCGCACCGAAGCATCAGTACCCAAGACTTGGGCCAACATAGTGCCCATGCGTTCCTGTTCAGCGGCCACTCGCAAGTCCTCGGTACCAGCCGCCATGCCAACCGGGTTCCGTGGCTTCGCCACGCGACTGCGCTCGTGTATAGCGTAAGGAATGTCCAGCAAACGGACCTTTGCATCCGCCACCACCCCAAGGGAATGGCCAGCCTCCTGCAACCGGGAATCAAAACCGACGGGCAACGAAGCGTAACTGCGTCGCAAGGTTTCAGTGCGCGTGAGGGCATTCACCAGGGATGGGCAATCCTCGGCAAACACGGCTAACCGAGCGTCAGCCGATGCGTTGGAGTAACCCTCACGTCCCTTGCGATCGAGCAAGTAATAGTCGACACGGTCGGCATGCGCTTCGAACGCCAGGCCATAGCCTTGGCAGGCACCGTATTCAGTGTGCGCTTCCAGGAAACTCAACGCCTGCTCGAGCCCCTGGGGTAACAGGAAACCCTCGGCATCGGCAATCGCCAGGTAAGGGGTGGCGACTCGCTCGACAGCCTGGCGAACCTTGTCGCCGAAACCAATGGCCGTTGGCGCGTGCAGGTATTGCACGCCGGGGCACGCTGCCGTGATACCAGCGTCGATCAGGCTTGATGAATCGATCACCAGTACGGCAAATGAACTGTCGCGGTAGTGACGCAACGCCCGCCGCAAGGCAGTCGACTGGTCGTGAGCGAGCAGCACCAGGGTAACCCGTTCATTGAACGGCGCAGTCGATCCTGCTGGGACATTGCTTTGCATATTCATTCCTTAACGAGTGGGTGGCCGCACCAGCGATGGCGGGAGTCTCGCGGTTGAAACCCATCAATCCGGCAGCCAACCATTGGCCCAATACTGCAGGTTGTCGCCGCGCAAGATAAAATCGCGCAGCACCACTTCACGTAATTCGTCGCCCATCCGGTAGCTGGCAATCGGATCCGCCAGGTGCATACGGATTGCCTCCAGCCATTCTTCGGTGCTGTTGGTGAGGACCCGTGTACAAGGCAAGTGTCCCCGGTATGCCTCGGTATCCGAACAAATGACCGGATAGCCGCACGCACCGTATTCCAACAGGCGAAGATTGCTTTTGCAGTCGTTGAAAATATGGAATTCCAACGGTGCCAAGGCCAGGTCGAGATTCAGGCTGGCAAGCTTCTTCGGATAATCCGCCAGGCTCACGCCCTGATGAAACTCATGGATATAGGGCTTGAGTAAATCGGGACACATGCCAAAAAAAACCCATTCGACTTCATCAGCCAATTCCCGGACGACATCGGCGATGAGCTCCAGGTCGCCGCGGTGGCTGGTGCCCCCTCCCCAACCGATACGCGGCTTGCTGGAGGTTGCACGTTGGCTTCTGAGCCGGTTCCACAGGCCAGCCGCCAGCATGTTCGGCACGACGCGGATGTCGTGGTGCATGCTGGACAGGACGTCCGCCAGCGGATGGGTTGACACCACGACCCGGTCACACAGGCCTATCCCTTGGCGCAGCAAGTCCTCAAGGTTGTCCGGCATGTTGCGGCGGTGTTCGTTTTTTTCCGGAACCTTGGCGATGTAGTCATCCAATTCGTAGATGCGCATGGCGTTGGAGTAAGTCTTGACCTGAGTGATGTCCTTGAACTTACCGACGTTATAGCGACCTTGAAGGATGATCACATCCGGCGACTGGCGCTCGATGTCGATGATCGAAGGCGTATCGTAGGCCACACGCCCCACGATTCGTCCAGCCGCCTCCAGCTCGAATAACGGTTGACTGACCCGGTAATGCCCCACCGCCGAAGTATTGACCGCCAGCCCCAGGATCGAAGGGACGTTGCGGGTGACCAACGGATTCCAGCCGGTGCGTGGTCCGGGCTCGAGACTGAAGCTTTTCCCGGTCAGGGTCAGGTTACGGTTGTAGGCGGGATCGTTGGCGATCCTGGGCAACCAGCGCTGATAGAACGCTTCTTGTTCATGCTCCAGCCGCTGCTTCCATGCAGGATCACGACTGGCTTCCACACCGGCCGCCAGCACGACATCGCTGTAAGGTGTAGTGACGATCAGGTAACCGTTTTTTCCGACCTGCTGGCATAACTCCAGAGAGTTGATCCGCTGCGTAGTGATCGACTCATCGAAGCCGCCAGCTTCCTCCAGAACCTGCTTGCGCACCAACAGGCAGTGATCGCCGACAGCGCTCCAGTTCTGCACCGTCTGCAGGCGCTGCATATAGCCGCCAGACGTTACCGACTCGTTGACGAAAGCCCTGCCTGCCAACCCACCCAGCCCCATGACCATGCCGGAGTCAATGACCCGGCCTTGCTGGTTGAGTGTGCGGGGTCCGACGATCCCCACCTCGGGACGCAGCCCATGATTGAGCAACTCATCCAGCCAGGCAGCTTCCAGCAGGATGCAACTGGGGTTGAGCAACAACAGGTACTCACCGCGGGCATGCTGGGCGGCGAAATTGCGGATCACGGCTTCGCTGCCGCTTCCCGGGTGCAGGAGTATCCGCAGCTTTTCACTGCCCAGCTCCGCCATGGCCCGTAGCCAATGCTGCAGCTCGGGGTTTTCACTGGCGTTATCGACAATGATGATTTCGTAATGCGGATACACGGTCGTGCTGATCAGGCTGTTTACGCAACGTTCCAGCGCGCCCAGGTCATCCTTGACGCTGATGACGATGGACACCAGAGGGCGCGTATCGAACAGGTATTCGATACGCGGGACCAGCGCCAGGAGCGGCCCCGGATGAAGCCGGTGCGGCACACCGATACGCTGTAGATGAGTGCTGATCAGCCGGGCGTTTTGCTCGATGACCTCGGGCAACGACAGCCATTGGGCAAATGAAAACATCGATTCGACCTGGACTTCCGGGATGTGACTGATGACCTGCGGCCCATCCGTCTCCACCAATCGCCAGATCAAGTCATGGGGCGCCAGCTCGCCCAGGCTCGAATCGAATCCGCCCGAGGCCAGGAATCGGGCACGCTCGAAGGCGAGTGTCCGGCCGACATAGGGATAACCGCGCATCAGGTCCAGATTGAAGTCGGGCTTGAAAATCGGCTCCACCGACTTGTCATCCACCAACGCACCTTCATCGCTGTAGATACAGGCAGAAGCCGGCGAGCTGACAATCCGGTCGGCCATTATCAGCAGCGCAGACTCCGTCAGTCGATCGCCGGCACGCAGCAGATAGAACCAATCAGCCCCGTCCAGTTGAGGCAACAGCCCATTGAGTTGCTGCACCCAGTCCGCTTGCAGGCCAAGGCGCAGGACATGGTTGTCCACGGCCTGGCGCCCATTGGACAGCAGCAGCACCGATTCGCAGGCATAGGCTTGGGCAGCGATGCTCTGCAGGGTAATACCCAACGCATAAGGATCGTCCTGCTCATCGATGATGACGGGTACGATCATTGGTCGATAGGCCCAGCGAGCGATCTGCCGGGACAAGACTTGCTTGCGTAATGGGCTGAAATGTCGACACGCCAACCATTGCACATAGAGGTCTGCGTAACTTTCGATGTCAGTACCGACTTGCGAACCGATGACACCCTGGCGAGTCGCAATGACCGAGTAAACGTTGATTTCCTCCCACTCGGACGTCTCTGGGTCCTTGTTGTGCTCCAGCGCCAGGTAGCGCACCCAGCCACTGGCTGGCGCCGGCTCGCCGCTGCGCTGGGTCAGCATTTCCTTGAGCCACGTCAGCTCCACCGTGGCTGCGTCAAGCATCTTTGCCTGACGCGCCAGGCGCTCCGGATGCAGCCGCTGGCCGCTTCCCTCGGCGTAAAGCTGAACCAGATTACCCCGACGCAACAGGCAGATGAACAAGGCAAAATCGAGGACAGCCTCAAAACCTTCACCGGGCCGGGCCAAGGCCGGCAACAAAGCCTCGACATCTGCGCGACGCATTAATGCGCCACTGAAACCGCCGAGAATATTGCGGGTGGTTTTTTCAAAATACGCCAGCATGTCGCTGCCGTTGAACATCGCATCGAACAGCGTGATGCCGGTGTTTTCAACACGTACCGGCAAGGCGTAATTGTCTGCATCGATTAAATGATGCTTGTTGATCACCAGCGATACTTGCGCATGCTCCTGCAAGATCGCCGCCTGCTGCTTGACGCAGAACGCCAGCAACTGGTCGTCATCGCACAGGAACTTGATGAATTCGCCCCGGGACTCTTCAAGGCAGCGCAATAGATTCTGCTGGAATCCCAGCCGACTCGGGTTGCGCAGGTAGCGCACCGCAACATGGGAGCCCATGCCAATTTGCTGAACAATCTGCTCGATTTCATCGGTGCGGCAATCGTCGCAGATGACAATCTCGAGATTCTCGTAGGTCTGCTCGAGCGCGCTTTGCAAGGCGAGGCGGAAAAAGCGAGGGTTGAACGCGGGAATGGCAATGCTGACAAGAGGAGCTGATTTCACACGCATGGCTCTCAACCGTTGGGCGCCAACTCAGGCGAGAGCAGGACGTCCTGGATCGTATAGAGGAACGAGTCAGGGACCGCTTATAGCGTCACGGTCCCTGCCTGAATCACATTTTGTTGAACAAGCCCAATTGAGCGATCTTGCTGAAGGCCAACTGCGACGCCTGCAGCATAGTCTGCTGCAAGGTCAGGCGCGTCATCACTTCGGCCGGATCGGAATCACGGATTGCAGACTGGGTTTGCGAGTTCGCCAGGACAAAGCTCTGATTGGTATCGCTCTGGGTATCGAGCGCCTGCCCGCGGCCGCCGACCGAACTCAGTGCACTGGTCAACTGGTCGGTGCCACTGGCCAGGTTACCAATACCCGAAGCCAATGCCGCATTCAGTTTCTGGATAGCGATGTTGTCGCCATCGGCTGGCGTGTTCAAAGCCGTCCGCAACTGGCTCACGGTGTCCAGGATGTTCTGCGTCTCATGGGTATTGACCGCGATGCTGAACTGATCGTTGGCGGCCGGGGCACCGTTGAGGGTAAAACTCACACCGGATGCAGTGGCAACGTTGCCCGCCAGCGTGCCGCTGGACACCGGTTTGCTGTCAGCAGTCAGTGGCGCGGCGTACAGATCGAAATCCGTGGCGCTGGTGAACTTCAGCACCGCCGACCCCGTCGGAAAGCTGGCGTGGTACGCCACCGGATCGGTGATTGCGCTACCGGTGATCTGGGTTGCGGTGGTATTGCCCGGGCTGCGGGCCGGAGCGAACGAGTCGGGCTTGGCGGCCAGGGTGAACGTATGGCCAGGCAAGACCGTGCCGGCAACATCACCCGCCTGAAGGTTGACGTTCAATGTCAAGTCTACGCCACGAAAGCTCACCGTCTGCCCGGTCTGGTTGTTCGGCTCGATGACCCCGCCCTTGCTGGCTTCGGCGGTCACATCATTGCCACTCGAATCGGTGATTTTCAACTGGGTGCCGCTGGCAAACTCCACGGTGTACGGCTCGCCACTGCGGAACTGGCTGTTGTAGGTCACACTGGAGGACACTTGGCCGTTGGTCAGCACGACACGCCCGTCATCCACCGCCGGCGCGGTCATGGTGACCTGGCTGCGACTGGTGTTGATGGCTTGCTGGAACGCATCCCAACCCGTGCTGTTGGTGGCCATGGTCATGGTGTCGCCGATCGGCAGGTCAAGGGTGACCTGGTCACCGTTGTAGCTGTAGCTGCCATCGTCGTTATGGGTGAACGGTACGACATCGCCCTTGGAACCGGCAAAGATGTATTTGCCGTTTTCATCCTTGGTGTTCATCAGGCTCAGCAGCTGCTCTTCGATCGAGCCCAATTCCGAGGCAACCGCTTTGCGGTCCGAGTCGGTGTAAGCGGCGTTACCGGCACTCACGGCCAATTCCTTGGCGCGCTGCAGCACATTGCCAATACTGGTCATGACCGCTTCGGTCGTGCCCAAAGTTGCCTTGATGGTGGTGACGTTGGTTTCATATTGGGAAAGCATCGAAGCCTGGTTGCCCAACTGCAGCAGGCGCGAAGCGCCCACCGGATCATCAGCGGCGGTGTTCACACGCACCAGGCTGCTGGCTTCTTCGCTGGTCTTGACCACCTTGGCGAAGTTCTTCTGGTAGTTCGCAGCCGTGCTTTCGTAGAACTGAGAGGTAGAAATGCGCATGGGCTACGGCTCCTTAAAGACTGTTGATCAATGTGCTGAAGATTTGCTGCGCCGCCTTGATGATCTGCGAAGACGCGGTGTAGTACTGCTGGAACTTGACCAGGTTGCCGGTTTCCTCGTCCAGGTCCACGCCTGACAGCGAGTCGCGGGCGTTCTTGGCGTTGTTCAGGATCGCGCCGGTGGCAGCGCTGTCGAGCTTGCCCTGGGCAGCCTTGGAACCTACGCCTTCCACCAGTTTGCCGTAGGCATCACTCAGGGAAATACCACCGCTGGAGGAACCGGTGTCGACGGTCTTGGCGGTCTGCAAACCGGCCAGGATGGTGCCGTTACGGTTGTCCAGGCTACCCGCCTTGCTGACGCTGACGTTGATGGCGGCACCGTTGGACGGTGCTCCGGCGATGGACATCGCGAAGCTGACGGTGCGCTGCACCGGCGGCACCGACGAATCCATGATCGGGTTGCCGCTGGCGTCTTTCAGCGGAACGCTCAGATTCAACGTGTTGCTTTGACCAGGGGTGATCGTGCCAGCGCTGAGTGTGTTGCCCTGGGCATCGAGCAGTTGGTAAGCCTGGCTGGTGCCATCGGCTGAGGTCGCCCCAAACAACACCTTGACCGGCATGGAGGTCTTGATGCCGTTCTGGATGACGGTCGTCGTCGCCGCGTCGTAGATATCCAGGTTGGTCGTCAGGGTCGGCTGGCCGCTGGCCGGAATGGTCAGCGTGCCGCTGCCGCCCGCCGCGATGGCGGCACCCAGCGGCGCAGCGATCGCCAACCGCTTGGAGTCGGTCATCTCGGTCTTGATATTGCCCGCCGCGTTGCGGGTCGGCGTGATCTTGAACGAGTCGCCGGCCGCCGCGGTGCCGTTGGCAAAGGTCATCGAGAAGCCGTCGATTACCGGTGGCGGCGTGGTCGCGGTGCTGAACGCGCCCATCGACGAGCCATCGGGCAGGCGCTGGACGGTGTAGTTGGTGCCGCTGGTAAACGTCACTTTGTAGTCGTTGGTGCTCAGTTGGCCGGCGTCTGTGATGGCCACGTTGAAATTGCCGGAACCTGCACTGTTGGTCAGTGCGGCAACGCTGCGCTGACTGACCTGCGCGGCACTGTTGATGTCGTTGAACAGATTGGAACCAAAGGCACCGTTCATGTCGATGCCCGACGCCTGCACCGTGTTCATCTGGTCAGCGACCACCAGGGCGACGCGGCCCAGTTCGTTCATGGCCGGGTCGAGCACGGTGCTGCGGTAGCGCATCAGGCCGCCGATTTCACCACCGGTGAGCACCGAGGTGAGGTCCATGGAGCTGGAGCCGCTGTTGAGCTGGATACCCATGCGGCCCGGATCGTTCTTGTCCGGTACGGCCTGCAGGGTATTGACGATAGTGCCCATCACCAGCGGCTGGCCGGAGCCCAGGTAGATGTCCAGGCTGCTGCCGTTCTCCACGACCTGGGTGCCGGTGAACGTCGACAGCTGGCGAATGGCTTCGCCACGGGAATCCAGTAGGTCATTGGGCTGGCCGCCCGTGTTGGAGACCTCGGCGATTTTCTTGTTCAACTGAGCAATGGTGGAGGCCAGGTCATTGACCTGATCAACCATGTTCGACAAGTTGCCGTTGATGTTGTCACTCTGCTGCGTCAACTGGCTGGAAATCGAGTTGAACCGGTTGCTCAAGGCCTGGGCATCGCTGAGCAGCAATTGACGGGATGCATCGTCGCCCGGCTTGGCATTGACGTTCTGCACCGAAGCGAAAAACTTGGTCAGCGCGCCGTTGAGGCCGGTGCCGCTGTCCGAGAGCAGGGAGTCCAGGGGTGTGATCTGGCCCTGGAAGGCCGCCGCATCGCTGTTGAGCGAGGTGGTTGTTTTCAGCTGTGCTTCAAGGTAGGAGTTGTAGACCCGACGCACGTCGGCCAGGGTCGTGCCGGAGCCAATGAACACGTTGCCGTATTGATTGGAGGCCTTGGTGGCCTGCACGGTCTGCTGACGCGAATACCCGGCGGTATCGACGTTGGCAATGTTGTTACCCGTGGTCACCAACGCGGTCTGGCTGGCTGACAGACCCGACATCCCTATATTGAGCAAACTCATGGTTCAGACCTTATAAAGTCGTGGTGGCGCCTGCGGATGCGTAGTTCTGGGAACTGGTCATCTGCCGGGCTATATGCGAAATCTTGCTGGCGTAGTGCGGGTCAGTGGCGTAACCGGCCTTCTGCAACTCGCGTACAAACTGTTCCGGGTTATCGGCCGACTTCAGCACATCTTGATAGCGACTGTTGCTTTGCAGCAGATTGACCAGGTCATGGAAGCTGTCGCGGTACGAGGCGTAGGAACGGAACTCGGCCGTTTCCTTGACCATCTCGCCATTGCGGAACTCACTGGTGATCGCCCGCGCCGAATCGCCCTTCCAGTTCTGGCTGGCCTTGATGCCGAACAGGTTGTGGCTGCTGCTGCCATCAGGCTGGCGCATGACCGATTTGCCCCAACCGGTTTCCAGGGCCGCCTGGGCCACCAGGTAACGTGGGTCGACGCCGATGCGGTCCGCCGCTTCCTTGGCCATTGGCAACATAGCGTTGACGAATTCGTCGGCATCGCGGAAGGCTTTGCGGGCCGGTGCCAGCGGTGGTTGTGCCACGGCGCGGCCATAGACCTGCATATCCCCGCCCGACTCGGAAGCCTTGAGCGCGGCCAGCCAGTCGCCATTGGCCATTTCGCCAGTGGCGGACTTGGTGGCGGCGCGATCCGAGCGGATGTTCTGCGTCGACCCATCGGTATTGGCATTGGTCGATGCCGAAGGCACCAGCCCGGCCAGCAGGCGGTCGGCCAGTTTCGGCGGCAAGGCCAGGCGGCGCTGGTTGAGCAATTCCATGTCGTTGCGATGGCCGCCCTCGCCCGCCTCTTGCGGCGCACTGACGGCCCGCGAGGCCCAAAGCGGGCGCTGGCCGTTGATGCGCGACAAAGGGCCGTCGGTGGGCAGGGTTCCGGCAGCCACCGGGGTGGGCACCGCCTTGATTTTGTCCAGCGCTGCTTGCTGCTTGGCAGCCGATGCCGCGGCCGCTTCGCCCGGCGCCACCGGTTTGTTCTTGGACATTTGGCGCAACAGGACATCCGCCAGACCGATACCGCCACCCTCGCGGGACATGGAAACGGCCAACTGCTGGTCGTACATTTCCTGATACTGCTTGGCTTCAGGCGTATTCATGGGATTGTCCTTGCCCAACGCCTCGGTGGCCGAACGCATGGACTTGAGCATTTCGCCAAGGAACAGTGACTCGAATTCCTGGGCCACTTTGCGCAGGTTGCCGTCGCTGTTCTTGTCGCCAACCTTGAGCTGGTTCAAGCGGTTCAGGTCCGAGTAAGAACCTGAATCCCCACTGATCAAAGCGCCCTTGCGCATATCCATGGTTCGATCCTCAGATCACGATCAGGTCGGCTTGCAACGCGCCGGCCTGCTTCAAGGCTTCGAGAATCGCCATCAGGTCGCCCGGTGCCGCGCCGACCTGGTTCACCGCCCGGACGATTTCATCCAGGGTAGTGCCCGGGCCGAACTTGAACATCGGCTTGGCTTCCTGTTCGGCATTGACCCGCGAACGGGGCACCACGGCGGTCTGGCCGTTGGACAACGGGCCCGGCTGGCTGACGATCGGATCTTCGGTGATGGTCACCGTCAGGCTGCCGTGGGTCACGGCGGCCGGCGAAACCTTGACGTTCTGGCCGATCACGATGGTGCCGGTGCGCGAGTTGATGATGACTTTCGCCACTGCCTGGCCCGGATCGACCTCAAGGTTCTCCAGGATCGACAAATAGTCGACCCGCTGGCTCGGATCCAGGGGCGCGGTGACGCGGATCGAGCCGCCGTCGATGGCCTGGGCCACGCCTGGGCCGAGCATGTCGTTGATCTTGTCGACGATGCGCTTGGCGGTGGTGAAGTCGGAGCGATTGAGGTTCAGCGTCAGGCTGTTGCCCTGGTTGAAACCGCTCGGCACCGCACGTTCCACCGACGCACCGCCAGGGATGCGACCGGCCGACGGAACGTTGACGGTGATCTTCGAACCGTCGCGCCCCTCGGCGTCGAAACCGCCCACCACCAGGTTGCCCTGGGCAACGGCGTAGACGTTGCCGTCGATACCCTTGAGGGGCGTCAGCAGCAAGGTGCCGCCGCGCAGGCTCTTGGAGTTACCGATGGACGACACGGTGATATCCACCTGCTGGCCGGGCTTGGCGAACGCCGGCAGATCGGCACTGATCGACACGGCAGCGACGTTCTTCAACTGGACGTTGCCGGAACCTGCCGGCACCTTGATGCCGAACTGCGACAACATGTTGTTGAAGGTCTGCAGGGTGAACGGAGTCTGGGTGGTCTGGTCACCGGTGCCGTTCAGGCCCACGACCAGGCCGTAGCCGATCAACTGGTTGGAACGCACACCGGAAATGCTGGCGATGTCCTTCAGACGCTCGGCGTGAGCGCTGAAGGCTGCCGTCATCACTAACGCACCGACCAACAGCTGTTTGAGGTTCAACCGCTTAAGATTCAACTGGGCCACCTAGAAAGGGAACTTCGGGCTGAGGAAGAAACGGTCGAACCAGCCCGGCTGACTCGCATCGGCAAAGGCACCGGTACCCGAGTACGTGATGCGCGCATCCGCCACACGGGTGGAAGAAACGGTGTTATCGGTGGCGATGTCGTCGGCGCGAACCATGCCGGCGATGCGCACCAGCTCGTCACCGGTGTTGAGCGTCAACCACTTCTCGCCGCGCACGACGATGATGCCGTTGGGCAACACGTCAGCAACGGTCACGGTGATGGAGCCGGTCAGGCTGTTGCTCTGGCCGGACTTGCTGTCACCCTTGGTGGCCCGGTCGGAGCCATAACCGGCGTTGAGGCTCAGGTCGTTGCTGCCGATCGGGTTGTTGGTGGTCAGGCTGGAACCGAACAGCGACGTCAGGCCGACGCTGGTGTTGCTGGTCTTGTCTACCTGGGAGTTGGCGTTCTTGCTCGCCTGGGTCCGCTCGTTCAGGGTGATGGTGATGATGTCACCGACCCGGAACGCCTTGCGGTCGCTGTACAGGTTCTGCTCGAAACCGGCCTGGTAGATCGAGCCATTGTTGGCGGCGGCCGGCAACGGCGTGCGCGGCAACACCGGAGCATAGTACGGGTCATTGGGCCTGGGCGTTGGCGCGACACACCCCGCAAGCGCGGTGATCCCACTCAGTGCCAGTACAGATACAAAGCGTTTCATGACCCTACCTCTCGGTGTTGCAGGCGCCCCTGGGGCCGCCCTATAGAAGTGATTACAGATTCTGCGTAACGAACGAAAGCATCTGGTCGGCAGTGGAGATCACCTTGGAGTTCATCTCGTAGGCGCGCTGGGTGGTGATCATGTTGACCATCTCCTCAACGGTGCTCACGTTGGAGGTTTCCAGGGTGTTCTGCAGCGTGGTGCCGAAACCATTCAAACCCGGGGTGCCGATCTGCGGCGCGCCGCTGGCAGCGGTTTCCAGGAACAGGTTGTTGCCCACCGCTTGCAGGCCGGCCGGGTTGATGAAGTCGGCGGTCTGCAGGTTGCCGATCACCTGGGCGGCCGGGTTGCCCGCCACGGTGATGGACACGGTGCCGTCGCGGCCCACGGTGAAGGTCTGGGCATCGTTCGGGATGATGATGGCCGGTTCCAGGGCGAAACCGCTGGCGTTGACAATCTGGCCGTTGGAGTCGAGGTGGAAGGTACCGTCACGGGTATACGACGTGGTGCCGTCCGGCTGCAGGATCTGGAAGAAACCGCGACCGTCGACGGCCATGTCCAGCGGCTGCTCGGTGGTTTGCAAACTGCCGGCGGTGAAGTTTTTCTGCGTGCCGACAATGCGCACACCGGTACCCACTTGCAGGCCCGACGGCAGTTCGCTGTCCTGGGTCGACTGGGCACCGGGCTGGCGCTTGATTTGATACAGCAGGTCCTGGAATTCGGCACGATCACGTTTGAAACCCGTGGTCGAAACGTTCGCCAGGTTGTTGGAAATGGTGGTCAGGTTGGTGTCCTGGGCGGACAGACCTGTTTTGGCAACCCACAGAGCCGGAAGCATTCGATTCTCCTCGTACGCCTGATTTTCGGCGCGACGCTTTAATTAATGGTTAGATCTGCAAGACCCGAGCCATGGCCTCGTCGCCTTCTTTGGCGGTGTTCATCATTTTCACGTGAAGCTCGAATTGCTTGGCCAGGGCCAGCACCGAAGTCATCTCGTCCACAGCATTGACGTTGCTCGCTTCCTGGAACCCCGACACCAGTTGCACGTTGGCGTCGATCGGTGCCGGCTGGCCGTCCTTGGTACGGATGGAACCGTCCAGGCCCTTGGTCATGTTCTTGAGGTCCGGGTTGACCAGTTTGATGCGGTCCACTTCAGCCATCACGCGTGGGCCTTCGCCCATGGCACGGATGCTGATGGTGCCGTCCTGGCCGATTTCGATCTTCTGCTCCGGCGGCACGGCGATAGGACCGCCGTTACCCATCACCGGCATACCGTTGCCGGCCCGCAGCACGCCCAGGGCGTCGACATTGAGGCTGCCGGTGCGCACGTAGCTTTCACCGCCGTCAGGGTTCTGCACGGCCATCCAGCCCGGCCCGCTGACCGCCACGTCGAGATCGCGACCGGTTTGCACCAGAGCGCCCGGAGTGAAGTCGGTGGCAGGCCGCTCGGACATGGCAAACGCCCGCGCCGGAAAGCTGTCGCCGAACACCGGCATCGAACGTGCCTGCTCCAAGTCTTTCTGAAAGCCATTGGTGGAGATGTTCGCCAGGTTGTTGGCATGGGCCCGCTGCGCCAGTGCGTTCTGGCTGGCGCCGGTCATTGCCACATAAAGGTACTTGTCCACTGTCGTTCCTCTGCATGCCGGACGTTTGCCGCCCACTGCTGTACTGCTCAGCCATAAGCAATTTGCAGACCAACTTTTTTCTGGCGGCTCGAGCCCAGGCAAACAAAGGACTTGCAGGGTTTTTGCGGGGAAGAAGGAAATGTATCGAAGACGAAAAACCGGCGGTGACATGCCGGTAAGTGGCAAGAGTCAGCCTCACAGCTTGCTCACGACAGCGGCGGCGTCACCTGTATCGATCACCGCGCATGAGGCTCAATCACAAGCAAGCCTGCCTCCACCCTTTAGGCAGCGTTCGGCCCTTACCGAGGAGTTGGCCGATTTTTTGCTGGAATCCACACATCAAGAGCCAGTTGCCGGTTTCATGGCGTTGCGACCGTCGATATTGACGGCGGTAACATGCCAGACCGAAAGGACTCTCGAGCTGCGTGCCATTTTTTAGTCAACCCGAGCAGTGTACCCATGGCCAACTCCATCACCGTTACCAGCCCGCTCCTCCCGCCTCTGGAGGAGTTCATCCCTTACCTGCAGCGGATCTGGGACAGTAAACGCCTGACCAACGGTGGTCCCTTCCACGAACAACTGGAACAGGAGCTGGCCGAATACCTCGGTGTCCAGCATATTTCGCTGTTTTCCAATGGCACCCTGGCATTGGTGACGGCCCTACAGGCGCTACGTATTACCGGTGAAGTCATCACGACACCGTATTCATTCGTCGCTACGGCTCACTCGCTGCTGTGGAACAACCTCAAGCCGGTGTTCGTAGACATCGATCCGGTCACCAAGAACCTCGATCCGCAACGTATAGCCGAAGCCATCACCCCGGCCACTTCGGCGATTCTGCCCGTTCATTGCTATGGCATTCCCTGTGATGTCGAGGGCATCCAGGCCGTCGCCGACACCTATGGACTCAAGGTCATCTACGATGCCGCACATGCGTTCGGTGTCCGCCATAATGGCGCGAGCATTCTCAACAACGGCGACCTGTCGATTCTCAGCTTCCACGCCACCAAGGTATTCAACACCTTCGAAGGCGGCGCCATCATCTGCCCTGACGCAAAGATCAAGCGCCGCATCGATTACCTGAAGAACTTCGGCTTTGCCGATGAAGTAACGGTCATGGCTCCCGGCATCAACGGGAAGATGAACGAGCTGCAGGCGGCATTCGGCGTGATGCAGTTGCGCCACATCGACGAGGCCCTCGGTCGTCGCAAAAAAGTGTTCGAGTACTACCAGAGGGCGCTGAAAGGCATCGCCGGTATCAGCCTGCTGGAGCAACCGCAGGGGCTGGACTGGAACTATGCCTATTGTCCGATCCTGGTCGACGGTGAGCGTTTCGGGGTAAGTCGGGACGAGCTGTACGACCGTTACCGCGCAGAAAACATCCTGGTACGCCGGTATTTCTACCCCCTCATCAGCGAATTCCCGATGTACCGCGGCCTTCCCAGTTCGGATCTTTCTCAGTTGGGGAATGCCTACGAGGTGTCCCGCCAGGTGCTATGCCTGCCGATCTATCCGGACCTCGATCCGCAGGCCCAGGAGCAGATCATCGAGGTGCTGCTCAAGGCCCGGGTGGCATGAGCCTGGCCCACACCTCGAATGCCTGCGCCGCGGCAGCGGACCGGCAGCATCGGATTGCCCTGATGCAACCTTATTTCCTGCCCTACCTGGGTTACTTCCAACTGATCGCCGCGGTCGATTGCTTTGTCATCTATGACAATGTGCAGTTCATCAAGAACGGCTGGATCGAACGCAACCGTTATCTACTGGGCCAGGAACCGAAGTGGTTTCGGGTGCCGTTGACCAAGGGCAGTCACACGCAGCAAATCATGGAGAAGCGCATTTCCGAGGCGTTCGACCCTGGCGATATTCTCAACCAGCTGAGCTTCGCCTATCGCCGCGCACCTCACGTTTCACGCATGCTGGCGTGGCTGGAAGCGCTGCTGGTCGCGCCAGCCCGAAGCATTGCCGAGCTCAACGAACGGATATTACGGGCCTGCTGCAGCCTGATCGGGCTGCAAACCCCGATCACCCGTTCCAGCGACCTGCCGATTTCCGCCGACAGCAAAGCCCAGGACCGGGTCCTTGAAGTGGTTCAGGCAAGCACTGGTACCCATTACCTCAATCCCTTCAACGGTGGGCATCTCTATCAGGCCGAGGCATTCCAGCAAGCGGGTATCACCCTTGAATTGCTCAAGCCTACCTTACCCGACTATCGACAGGGTTCGGATGAACACCCCTTCGTGCCCGGTCTGTCGATTCTCGACGCCCTGATGTACAACGATCCGCAAACGGTAGGCGCCTGGGCGAAATGCGGGGAAATTGTCCGTGCCTGAAGCCATCGGCGGTTATTTCGAACTGGAGCTGCGTAAGGGGCAACATCCTTATCCGCAGGCAGTGGGCTTCAACTCAGCCCGCTCAGCCTTCAAGGCTTTGCTATTGGCGCGCAAGCTGCGCCGGGTTCATTTGCCTTTTTACATATGCGACGTCATGCAGGACGTGCTGCACGGATCCGGCATCGAGGTGTTGCGCTATGCACTCTCCGAACAGCTCGAATTGCCGGTCTTCCCGCCCCTGGAGGCCGATGAGGCTCTGCTGTTCGTCAATTACTTCGGACTCAAGACCGACTACATCGGCACAGTGCTTGCCGCACGCTACGGTCAACGACTGATCGTCGACAATTCCCAGGCGCTGTTTTCAGTGCCGCTGCCCGGGATTGCGACCCTGTATTCACCCCGCAAGTTCGTCGGCGTTCCCGATGGTGGCTGGTTGGTCAATGGGCCAGCTGATCTGCCGCAAGCCGAGAGCAGCCGCTCTCAGGCACGTTTCGGCGCGCTTCTGGGTCGCCTCGAAGACCCTCCTCAAGATCACTATGCGGTGTTCCAGGCATTGGAACAGGCACTGGAGAACGACGGCATCAAAGCCATGGCCACCAGCACAGCCCGCGTGCTCGACAGCATCGATTACCAGGAAATCGCCAGGCAGAGGATGGATAACTTCGCGCAACTGCGCCAACGCCTGGACCATTGCAACCGCTTCTGCAGTTGGCCCGCACAGCCTGTTGCCACTCTGTGCTACCCGCTGTTGGCCAAATCCGCCGAAACGGCGACCCGGCTGCGTACTCAACTGCTGGAACAACACATCTATGTGCCTGGTTATTGGCGCGAAGTGCTAAGTACGGCCACCGCGCCGACCATAGAAAGAGACTGGGCAGAATGCTTACTACCGCTACCGATCGACCAGCGATACAACGTCGATGACATGAATCGTCTTGCCGACGCCATCCTTCAGAACACGGGGAAATCATGAGTATTCAAGGTCAACACGTCCTGCTGAGGGCGTTGGAGCTCGAGGACCTACCGCTGCTGCATCAGTGGTCCAATGACGAGGCTCTCTGGAGCCTCCTGGGCGGCTGGCATTTCCCCACCTCACGGGAAGCACAACGGGAGTGGTTGCTGAGCCTCAAGAGCGACTCCCTCAACCAGCGCTTTGGGATCGAGGTTCAGGGCCAGGGCCTGATTGGTACGGCGAACCTGGTCAGCATCGACTGGAAGAACCGCACAGCCGAACACGGCATGATGATCGGTGCCCCATCCCTGCGCGGCCAAGGCCATGGCACCGACGTGATTGCCACAGTGATGCGCTACGCCTTCGACGAACTGGGCCTGAGCCGCCTCTCGACTACCATCATTGAGTACAACGCCGCCTCCCTGGCGACCTATACCCGCAAGACCCCCTGGGTTATTGAAGGCGTGCAGCGCCAGTGGTACTACCGCAAGGGCCAGCGCTGGGACCGCATCCTGCTCGGCGTAAGCGCTGAAGAGTACCGTGCCTGGCAAGCCGCCCGGGGAGACACTCCATGAATCAGGCCTTACAAGCGCTGCAAGCGAACGGCTACGCCTGCCTGCCGTCCCTTATTACGGAACCGCTGCTCGGCCAGTTGCGTGAAGACCTCGCCAGCGCCATAGAACGTTGCCGTCGGGTACAGCTGGAAAACGGTATCACCCAGAGGACCGAGCAAACCGCACACCATATCCTTGCTCAAGACACTCATTTCGTCGAACTGCTCGACCGGTTCGCCGGATGGGGGATCGTCGACCTCTTGCGACATATGCTCGGCGGCGCAGCAATCCTCAATTCATTTGGTGGTCTGAACAACCTGAACAGCACCGACGCCTATGTGCGAAATGTGCACCGGGACGTGCGCTCCTGGTCAGCCGAATCCATGCAGATGGCCCAGGCCCTGGTGCTACTCGACGACTTCACCCCCGACAACGGCGCAACCCTGTTTCTGCCAGGTTCGCATACCGCACCTGAAAAACCCGACCCTCAGGTATTCGAAGCCCAGGCCCGCAAGGCCCTCGGCAGTGCCGGTTCGATTTACTTGTTCGACTCACGCATCTGGCATGCTGCCGGCGTCAACCGCACCGACCTGCCACGACGCTGCCTGACACTGACGTTCACACGCAGCCATTTCAAACCGCAATTCGACTATTGCCGGGCGCTTGGCGACGAATTCTGTCTCGCGCAGACACCGGCGCTGCAACAACTGCTGGGGTGGTATGCCCGCACTCCCTCGACCCTTCATGAGTGGTACCAACCTGAAGAACAACGTTTCTACAGGAAAAGCCAGGAATAACGCCATGTCCACACGCGACTACAACAAAGAATTTCAAGATAACGCTCACCGCAGCTATTTCTACGATTTCGACTCGCGCCTGCGACGCTATATGCTGGACAGCTTCGGCCCCTGGCTGGCGGAGGGGCCGACCTTGGAAATGGGCTGCTTCGAAGGCGCCTTCACGGCCCTGTTCGCCGAACGCTTTGCCGACCTGACAGTCATCGAAGCGGCCAGCGACCTGATCGAAGTCACTCGGAACAAGGTCGGCTCAGGCGTCAGTTTCGTCTGCAGTACCTTTGAAGAAGCCGAGCTGCCACCACGCTTCGCCAACATCTTCCTGATCCACACGCTGGAACACCTCGACGACCGCCAGGCGGTGCTCAAGCGCATTCACAGTTGGCTCGCCCCGGGTGGTCGCCTGTTCATCGCCGTGCCTAACGCCAATGCACCGTCGCGCCAGATCGCTGTCAAAATGGGCCTGATCGAACATAACAGTGCAGTGACCGAAGGCGAACGCCTGCACGGCCATCGGGTCACCTACACCCTCGACACACTGGACCACGAAGTACGCAGTGCCGGTTGGCGAGTCAGCCAGCGCGGCGGGGTGTTCTTCAAGCCACTGGCCAACTTCCAGCTGGACAAGGCGCTGGAAACCCAACTGATCGATGACCGCTTCATGGACGCCTGCCATGCCCTGGGCATGGTCTATCCAGATCTTTGCGCCAGTGTCTTCGTCATCTGTGAACAGCCCTCCAGCCCCAAGGCGACCGTATGACCTCTCCATCTCTGCATGGCCAGCCGCGTCACCCCTACTACATCGCCGCTCCGGACTATCGGGAGACCTCCTCGGGGGTGTGCGTGCTGCACTACCTGTGCCATGCGCTGAATCTGGCCGGCTACGAAGCCTATGTCACACCATGCAAGGTCAATCCGAAACTGCGCACGCCGATTCTTACCGACGAGGTACGCCGGCACCATCTGTCGTTAGGCCTGGCGCCGATCGGGGTCTACTCCGAGGTCATGGATGGCAACCCGATTGGTACGCCGATCGTGGCTCGCTACATTCTGAACCGTGAAGGTTTCCTCACTGGCCGTGCGATCAACGCGCAGAAATCTGACCTGTTCTTCTATTACACCCAGGATTTTCGTGGCAATAGCAAGAGCGATAACCTGCTCCTGCTGCCAGTCATCGACTCGCAACTGTTCTCGCCGCCAACCGATCCCGTGCAGCGCAGCGGCAATTACCTGTATTTGCACCGCTTCGACAGAACCAAGATCGACTACTCGCTACTGCCGGGCGATATCGAAGTCCTGAGCCTGGCCAACCCGAAGACCCTTGCCGAGCTGGCGCAGATTTTTCGAACGGCTTCAACGCTCTACAGTTACGAAATCTCGGCAACGTGCACCGAAGCCATGCTCTGCGGCTGCCCGGTTGTCTATATGCCCGGCGGTCACGTCAAGACCCAGCCGTTCATCGAACAATTCGGTGACGCCGGTTCGGCACTCTTTGACGAGCCTGGCGGACTGGAGCGCGCCCGCGCCACGGTGATGCAGGCTCGCAAGCGTTGGCTGGACATCGAGAACGCCTTCTGGCCCCAGCTGGAACGCTTTCTCGATATCACTCAGCAGGCCGCCATCAAGCGGGTAACCGACAGCCATGTTCCCTCGGTCAGGGACTGGCTGCGCAAGCGTGTCCTCACACCAATCCAGCAACAGCTGGTGGATCAGCGTCGCCAACAACTCAGCGGACAAACCAGCCTGACGCTGTTGATACTCGATCCCCTGGGCGATATGAATGCCTTGAGCGAGACCCTGGAAAGCGTGGCGCTGTGGCAATCGCGCACCTCGATCAGGCTGCGCATGACGGTCCTGAGCACTGTGCAGGGGCCTGCCAGCCTGCCCGGCAGCCTGCGCTGGCTGACCTGCGCCAACCCAGGCGCCAGAGAATTGAACGAAACGCTGCAAACGGATGACAGCGACTGGATCATGCTGCTGACCGCCGGCGAAGAATTCTTGCCCGGCGGCACGTTGATGCTCGACTTGGACTTGCCCGGTGCCGAAGGCTGCCGGATGATCTATTGCGATGACATGTATCGCTCGGCTGATGGCCCAAACCCGGTGTTCCGACCTGACATCAACCTCGATTACCTGTTGAGCTTGCCATTGACCCTGGCCAACCATTGGCTGATCCGACGCGAGCAGGCCCTGCAAGTCGGCGGTTACGACCCACAGGTGCCCGCGGCGCTCGAACTGGATCTGATCCTGCGACTGATCGACACCGATGGCATGAACGGCATTGGCCACCTGAGCGAACCGCTGGTGGTCTGCGACACACCAAAACTGACCGACAACCCTGACGAACTCAATGCCCTGCAGCGGCACCTGAACAATCGCGGCTACCCGAACGCCAGGATCCGGCAGGAACCGAGCAGGCATTACCACATCGAGTATGGTCACGACCAACAGCCCCTGGTGTCGATTCTGATCCCTACCCGGGACCAGCTGACGCTGCTGCAACGCTGCGTGGAAAGCCTGTTGTCGATGACGCGCTACCCGCACTTCGAAATCATCCTGATCGATAACTGCAGCCAGACCGAGGAGGCGCTCAACTGGCTGAGCGAGATGGATTCGATTGGCGGCGACAAGATACGCGTCGTCCGCTTCCCATATCCGTTCAACTTCAGCGCCATGAACAATCTTGCGGCCAGCCAAGCGCGCGGCGAGTACCTGGTATTGTTGAACAACGATACGGCAATCATCCGCGAAGACTGGCTGGACGAATTGCTCAACCATGCCTTGCGCCCCGAAGTAGGTATTGTTGGCGCCAAGCTGGTTACCCCGGCCGGCACCATCCAGCAGGCAAGCCTGATCACCGGGCTACGCGGTCCAGCCGGCAGCCCGTTCATCGGTCAGGCCGCCACTGGCGGCGGCTATCTGCAGCGTCTGCAGGTCGACCAGAATACCAGCGCGGTCAGCGCGGCCTGCATGATGATCCGCACGTCGCTCTATCTGGAAGCCGGCGGTATGGACGAAACGCTGTTCCAGATCACCTGCAACGATCTGGATCTTTGTCTGAAGGTGAAGAGTCTTGGCTACCTTAACGTCTGGACACCGCGTGCGGTGCTCTTGCATGAGGGCGGGGCAACCTTGTCAAAGGCCGACAAGAGCGAGTTCAACGAGCAACGCTTTGCCACAGAACAAGATCAAGCCTTGAGCAAATGGCTGAGCGTCCTGTCCACTGACCCCGCCTACAACAGCAACCTGTCATTGCGCGGCAGTGGCTTTGAGCTGGAAGCCATCAATGAGCTGACCTGGCGGCCGCTGACCTGGCGACCCCTTCCGGTCGTATTGGCTCATCCCGCGCAGTCGGCACAAACCGCCAACCAGCGCGTCATCGAACCATTCACTGCCTTGCGTGACGCTGGAAAAATCGAAGGTTGCCTCCACAACAGCCTGCTGCCGGCGACGACGCTGGAACGCTATAACCCCGATGTCATCGTCTTCCAGCACCAGGACGACCCGCTACGCCTGGAACAGATGCAGCGCATCAGCGTCCTCTCCAAAGCGTTCAAGGTCCTTGAACTGGATACGTTGACACCGGAGAACCCGCAGTGGCTGACGTCACTGCGACAAGCGGCAAGCCTGGTCGACCGCATCATCGTGGCGACGCCTGCGATGGCAGAAGCCTGTGCCGGGCTGCACCAGGATATCCGCGTCCTCGAAACACGTCTGGGCCACAAATGGCGCGACCTGCCGCAGATGCGCCAGACCTCTGGCATCCCTCGCATCGGCTGCGCCATCGACCCGGCGCAGCCCTTCGTCCAACCCCTGATCCTTGAGCTGATGCAAGTGTTGGCAGGTCAAGTGGAGTGGGTACTCTGGGGCGATGTGCCGACGTACCTGCGACCGCTCGCCAACGAGGTTCATGACGACGTTCACGACAATCCCGATGTCATGGCCAGCCTCCAACTGGATATCGTCCTCGCCCCCCAAGGCTTCGGCCCGACCCGAGAAACCGCAAATCTGCTCCAGCATCTGCAATATGGCGCTTGCGGCTACAGTGTGATCGGCAGCGACACCACTGATTATCCGGCCGATCTTGCAATCACGCGCGTAGCGAACAATCGGGAACAATGGTTGAAAGCGATCAGCGACCACCTGGCCGACCGGGACGCATCACGGCAGCAAGCGGCCCGACTGCGCGAGCAAGTGATCAATAGCTGGGTCTTCGACGACGCCTACGCGGCGCGCTGGGTTCAGGGATGGTTACCCGACTGACCGATATCCGGGCGAAACGACTGGGGCAGTGCACGCGGCTTTGAAGAGCCACTATGCGGGCCTGCCCACGTCATATTCGCGCAACTTATTGGCGATGGTGGTATGGGATACCCCCAATCGCTTGCCCAACTGCCGGCTGCTGGGGTGTTCGGAGTAGAGCCGTTCCAGCACCGCTTTCTCGAATCGCCCGACAATCTCATCCAACCCACCGTCCAGGGAGAAGTCGCCCAGGGGCTGGCGCACGCCGTAGTCCGGCAGGCGGATGTGCTCGGCCTTCACCTTCCCACCGTCGCACAGGGAAACGGCCTGGAACAGCACGTTTTCCAGTTGCCGGACATTGCCCGGCCAATGGTAATGACTGAGGCGGTCCATTGCCGCCGGGGCCAGTTTCGGCAGCGCACAGCCGATCTGGCGACTGGCCTGGTCGAGAAAGTGCTCCACCAGCGGCGCCAGGCCATCGAGGCATTCGCGCAACGGCGGGATGTGCAGGGACAGGACGTTCAAGCGGTGATACAGGTCCTGGCGAAACTCGCCTCGGGCACAGAGTTCGGACAAATCCACCTGGGTCGCGCAGATCACCCGGACATCCAGGTACACCTCTTCATCGCTGCCGACCCGACGGAAGCAGCCGTCCTGCAAAAAGCGCAGCAGCTTCACTTGCAGGCGCGGGCTCATTTCCCCCACCCCGTCGAGAAACAAGGTGCCGCCAGCCGTCAACTCCAGCAGGCCGAGCTTGCCTTCGGCACGGGCGCCTTCGAAGGCACCGGGGCCGTAGCCGAACAGCTCGGTCTCGGCCATGGACTCCGGCAACCCGGCGCAGTTGAGCGCCATCAACGGTGACTGTCCGCGCGGGCTCGCCAGGTGGCAGGCCCGGGCCAGCAATTCCTTGCCGGTGCCGGTTTCGCCTTCGATCAATAGCGGCGCGTCCAGCGGGGCCATGCGCCGGGCTTCGCGGACCACCGCAGCCATCACTTTCGAGCTCTGGAAAATACTGTCGAAGCCGCGCAGCTCCTGCTTGCGCACGTTATAGATACGCTCACCGACCCGGTCGGCCCGATGCAGCGTCAGCACCGCGCCGGCCATGGCCTCGCTGTCGTCATGCTCCGATTGCAGTGGAGCGATGTCGGCCAGGAACACATCACCCTTGACCTTGACCCGTAGCCCATTGATGCGCGACTGGTTGGCGCGCACCAGCTCAGGCAAGTCGAAATCCTCGGCGTAGCGGGACAGCGGAATTCCCGGCACCTCGTCCACCCGCACCCCAAGCAACTGCGCCGCCGCCCGGTTCGCCGCGACGATGGAACCGCCCATGTCGATGGACAACACCGGAAATTCCAGGGCGCCAAGCAGCGCATTGAGCTCCATGTGCCGACGTTCGCTGGGCATCAGCCCTACCCGCTTGACACCGAACACGCCGGCAATGCCTTCGAATTTCGGCCGCAACGCCTGGAACTGAATGTTGATCAGGTTCGGGCAGTGCAGGTAGATCGCATTGCCGTGCTCGCCACCGACTTCGCCCCGGGCAACGTTGATGCCGTACTCCACCAGCAGGTTGAGAATGTCCCGCAGGATGCCGATGCGGTTCTGGCAATGGACTTTGATGCGCATAGGGAGGCCCGGGAGCTCGTTGTGAGGGATTTTTTCTGAGGCTGAGTGCAAATAACCGTCAAGATTATGTGACAGTTGTAGGCCATTTCCTAGCTTGAAATCCAACCAGCATCGGATCACAACCCAATCCGTAACGAAAATTTTACAAAAATTCCCTGTTCAACCCGAACACCTCGTCGCCGCCCCGCTGCACATTCGCCTGCTTCGCGCTATCTCTAACGCATCGCTGGACATAACAACAAACACGTCTTCCCCCCGAGGGAAATCAGCAGGAGAGCAGCATGAAGCAGACGCAGTACGTGGCCCGCGAGCCCGATGCGCAAGGTTTTATCCACTACACCGCCGAAGAACATGCGGTGTGGAATACGCTGATCACCCGCCAGTTGAAAGTCATCGAAGGCCGCGCGTGCCAGGAATACCTCGACGGAATCGACAAGCTTGGCCTGCCCCACGACCGCATCCCGCAGTTGGGCGAAATCAACAAAGTGCTGGGCGCCACCACGGGCTGGCAAGTTGCCCGGGTACCGGCGTTGATCCCCTTCCAGACCTTTTTCGAATTGCTCGCCAGCAAACAATTTCCGGTGGCGACCTTCATTCGCACCCGGGAAGAACTGGACTACCTGCAAGAGCCGGACATTTTCCACGAGATCTTCGGTCACTGCCCGCTGCTGACCAACCCCTGGTTCGCCGAATTCACCCACACCTACGGCAAGCTCGGCCTGCAGGCCTCCAAGGAAGAACGCGTGTACCTGGCGCGCCTGTACTGGATGACCATCGAATTCGGCCTGGTGGAAACAGCGCAGGGCCGACGCATCTACGGTGGCGGCATCCTGTCTTCGCCCAAGGAAACCGTGTACTGCCTGTCGGACGAGCCGGAGCACCAGGCCTTCGATCCGCTGGAAGCGATGCGCACGCCGTATCGCATCGACATCCTGCAACCGGTGTATTTCGTATTGCCAGAGCTCAAGCGTCTGTTCGACCTGGCCCATGAAGACATCATGGGCATGGTCAAGCGCGGTCGGGAACTGGGCCTGCACGCACCGAAATTTCCGCCGAAAGCCGCCTGAATGGCGTTTTTTGATCCCAAGTGAGTCTGTTGCACCACGCGGCTTTGCTTTAGCGTGGGAGCCATCGACGCTTTTAAAATATTCGATACAGGAACACATCATGAACACTCTGAACCAAGCCCATTGCGAAGCCTGCCGCGCCGACGCCCCACAGGTCAGCGATGAAGAACTGCCGGTACTGATCAAGCAGATCCCGGACTGGAACATCGAAGTGCGCGACAGCGTGATGCAGCTGGAAAAGGTTTTCCTGTTCAAGAATTTCAAGCACGCCCTGGCATTCACCAATGCCGTCGGTGAAATCTCCGAGGCCGAAGGCCATCACCCGGGCCTGCTCACTGAGTGGGGCAAAGTCACCGTGACCTGGTGGAGCCATTCCATCAAGGGCCTGCACCGCAACGACTTCATCATGGCCGCGCGTACCGATGACGTGGCCAAGACCGCCGAGGGCCGCAAGTAATGCATTTCGACGCCATCGGCCGGGTGCCCGGCGACCCGATCCTCGGCCTGCTGGAGGCCTACGCGGCGGACAGCAACCCGAGCAAGTTCGACCTGGGCGTGGGCGTCTATAAGGACGCCCAGGGCCTGACGCCGATTCTTGAATCGGTGAAACAGGCCGAGCAGCACCTGGTGGATCGCCAGATCACCAAGACCTACATCGGCGGTCATGGCGACGCCAACTTCGGCCGGCTGATCAGTGCGCTGGTCCTGGGTACCGATGCCTTGCAGATCGCGGAAAAACGCGCCGGTGCCACCCAGACCCCGGGCGGCACCGGCGCCCTGCGCCTGAGTGCCGACTTCATTGCCCAGTGCCTGCCGGGCCGTGGCGTATGGTTGAGCAACCCAACCTGGCCGATCCACGAAACCATCTTCGCCACCGCTGGCGTCAAGGCCAATCACTACCCCTACGTGGGCAGCGACAATCGCCTGGATTTCGAAGCGATGCTGACAACCCTGGGCCAGGCACCGAAAGGTGATGTGGTGCTGCTACACGCGTGCTGCCACAACCCCACCGGTTTCGACCTGTCCCAGGACCAATGGCGCCAGGTACTGGAGGTGGTGCGCAGTCGTGAGCTGTTGCCGCTGATCGACTTCGCCTACCAGGGCTTCGGCGACGGGCTGGAGCAGGACGCGTGGGCGGTGCGGTTGTTCGCCCAGGCATTGCCCGAGGTGCTGATCACCAGCTCCTGCTCGAAGAACTTCGGCCTGTACTGCGACCGCACCGGTGCATTGATCGTCTGCGCCCGCGACGCCGACAAGCTGGTGGACATCCGCAGCCAACTGGCGAACATCGCCCGCAACCTGTGGTCGACGCCGCCAGATCATGGTGCGGCGGTGGTCGCGACAATCCTGGGCGATGTGCAACTCAAAAGCCTGTGGGCCGACGAAGTGGAGGCCATGCGCCTGCGCATCGCCCAGCTACGCAGTGGCCTGCTGGATGCCCTCGACCCCCACGGCTTACGGGAACGCTTCGCCCATATCGGCGTGCAACGCGGAATGTTTTCCTACACCGGCCTGTCGCCGGAACAGGTCAAGCAGCTGCGCGAGCGCCACAGCGTGTACATGGTCGGCACGGGCCGGGCCAACGTGGCCGGTATCGATGCAACGCGCCTGGACCGGTTGGCCGAGGCGATTGCGGACGTTTGCAGGTAGGAGCTGTGCCTGCATAACCCTGTTGGAAAAGGACTTATCTGTGGCGAGGGGATTTATCCCCGTTGGGCTGCGAAGCAGCCCCAAAATCAGTCACTGCGGTGTGTCAGGTTACTTCTTATGTAAGCAGTTTGGGGGCTGCTGCGCAGCCCAACGGGGATAAATCCCCTCGCCACAAAAGCGCTGCTACAAACCTGTCCACTCACGGACGAATTCGGCGGTGTCTTCCTTCGGCGCCGTCCGGGCTTCTTTCTGTGGTGTGCCCAGGTAAAGGAAGCCGATCACCTCTTCCCCCACGTCAAGCCCAAGCCCCTTGGCCACGTGCGGCGAGTACGCCAGTTCGCCCGTGCGCCACACACCGCCAATGCCCTGGGCATATGCCGCCAGCAGGATCCCGTGGGCGGCGCAGCCGGCTGCCAGCAACTGCTCGGATTTCGGGACTTTGAAATGGTCCTGCAAACGCGCGATCACGACCACGACCAACGGTGCCCGCAGCGGGCCATTGAGGGCCTTTTCCACGACCGCTTCGGGCACCAGCGGATCATTGAACCGTGCCGCGTCGGCCAGCAGTTCACCCATGCGATAACGCGCCTGCCCTTCGATCGTCAGAAAACGCCAGGGTCGCAACTGCCCGTGATCCGGGGCGCGCATTGCCGCAGCGAACATGATCTCCCGTTGTTCAGGCGTGGGTGCCGGTTCCACCAGGCGAGGAACGGAAACACGGTTGAGCAAAGCGTCGAGAGCCTGCATCGGCCACCTCCCTGAAAAAATGTCTGGCTATTCTAGTGGCTGTACGGTGAGTCCGTTAGCGCAAATTGGCCACCGACGCATACACCCGTCGCGCCGGGTGCGGTTTACATGCCGCTTGCCGTGGGTAGAATGGCGCCCTCTCCTTCCAGCCCGAGCGGACTTCATGGCGTTGCCGACCCTGCGGATCATTGGTTTCATCATCGGCATTTTCCTGATCACCCTGGCGATCTTCATGGTCGTGCCCATGGCCACCCTGCTGATCTTCGAGCGCACCGGCGACCTGCCATCGTTCCTCTGGTCAAGCATGATCACCTTCGTAGCCGGCCTGGCCCTGGTGCTTCCCGGACGCCCCGAGCATGTGCACCTGCGTCCGCGGGACATGTACCTGCTGACGGTCAGCAGTTGGCTGGTGGTGTGCATCTTCGCCGCGCTGCCTTTCCTGCTGACCCAGCACATTAGCTACACCGATTCATTCTTTGAAAGCATGTCGGGGATCACAGCCACCGGTGCCACGGTCCTGAGCGGCCTCGACACCATGTCCCCCGGCATCCTGATGTGGCGCTCGTTGCTGCACTGGCTCGGCGGGATCGGCTTCATCGGCATGGCCGTGGCGATCCTGCCGCTGTTGCGCATTGGTGGCATGCGCCTGTTCCAGACCGAATCCTCGGACCGTTCGGAAAAGGTCATGCCCCGCTCCCACATGGTGGCGCGGCTGATCGTGGCGTCCTATGTCGGCATCACCATTCTCGGCACCCTGGCGCTCTGGTGGGCCGGGATGAGCCCGTTCGATGCCGTCAACCATTCGATGTCGGCGATTTCCACCGGTGGTTTCTCCACCTCGGACCTGTCCCTGGCCAAATGGACCCAACCGGCGGTGCACTGGGTCGCCATCGTCATCATGATCCTCGGCAGCCTGCCCTTCGCCCTGTACGTCTCGATGCTGCGAGGCAACCGCCGGGCGCTGATCAAGGACCAGCAGGTTCAGGGCCTGATCGGCGTGCTGCTGGTGACCTGGCTGGTGCTCGGCACCTGGTACTGGGCGACCACCGACCTGCATTGGCTGGACGCGCTGCGTCACGTGGCCCTGAACGTGACCTCGATCGTCACCACCACCGGCTTCGCCCTGGGGGACTACAGCCTCTGGGGCAATTTCTCGCTGATGCTGTTCTTCTACCTGGGGTTCGTCGGCGGCTGCTCGGGGTCGACGGCCGGCGGGATCAAGATCTTCCGCTTCCAGGTTGCCTACATCCTGCTCCGGGCCAACCTCATGCAACTGATTCACCCCCGCGCGGTGATCAAGCAGAAATATAACGGCCACCGCCTCGACGAAGAAATCGTGCGTTCGATCCTGACGTTCTCGTTCTTCTTCGCCATCACCATTTGCGTGATCGCCCTGCTGCTGTCGCTGCTGGGGGTGGAGTGGATGACGGCACTGACCGGCGCGGCCAGTACCGTGTCCGGCGTCGGCCCGGGGCTGGGGGAAACCATTGGCCCGGCCGGCAACTTCGCGCCGCTGCCGGATGCAGCCAAGTGGATCCTGTCCGGTGGCATGCTGTTGGGCCGGCTGGAAATCATTACGGTGTTCGTGTTGTGCATCCCGGCGTTCTGGCGTCACTGACCGGTTTGTCCAGCCTCGCTGCCCGGTATTCACCGGGCGTGACATCGAACCAGCGGCGAAAGGCGCGAAAGAAATTGCTCGGGTCGGCAAACCCCAGCAGATAGGCAATCTGCAGCAAGGTCATGGCCGGTTGCGCCAGGTACTGCTCGGCCAGTTCGCGACGGGTATCGTCGAGCAGGGCCTGGAAACTGGTGCCCTCTTCCTGCAGACGCCGTTGCAAGGTGCGCTGGGACAGATGCAGTGCCTGCGCCACCACATCACGCTTGGGTTCGCCCTGGGGCAGCAGCCGACACAGCACCTGGCGCGCCTTGTGGGTCACGCGGCTTTCCGAAAAACGCGTCAGGTACTCACCGGCAAAGCGATCGTGGAGCTGAGCCATGGCCTCGTTGGCCGTGGGCAGCGGTGCCTCCATGTCGGCCCGTTCGAAGACCAATGCATCATAGGGTGCACCGAACACCAGCGGCGCAGAGAACGCCTGTCGATAAGGCGTCCGGTCGAGCGGTTCGGGCCCCTGGAACAGCACTTTGACCGGGTGCAAAGTGCGTCCGGTCAGCCAGTTGCACAGGCTCAGCGCACAGGCCAGGGACGCTTCGGTACTTTGCCGGGTCGGTGGGAGATGATCGCCGTGCACCGTCAGAATCAGCCCATAGTTCCCTTCCCACTGGCGGATACTCAGGTCGGCACTTTCGGCAATGATGCGCTGGTAACGCACCAGCCGCTGGAAACCTTCGATCAACGTGCGGCTGGACATCAGGGCATAACCGACCACATGGAACGACGCCGGGCGCATCACCTTGCCCATGTTCAGGCCAATGGCCGGGTTGCCCGACAGCTCCACCGCCAGTTGCCAGAGCCGCGTCATCGAATCCTGGGGGAAACGGGCGTCCGGATCGTCCAGCGCATCAAAGTCCAGCCCCAACTGCCTGAACATCAACCGACAATCCAGGCCGTCCATTTCCAGCGCCTTGACAATCCCCATCGCCCAGCTTGAAGAAGTGGTTCGTTCGCTCATGACGCATCACTTGCATGACAAGCCGCAGAGTACGGCTGGATTTGCGAAGGATACTAAAGTGGCGCTCATTGTCACTGGCTGTTGCAGACGATCGCTCTAGACTTGAAAACAGAACCATCACCAAAGAGCCTGCAGTCTTGGAAAACATCAGACAATTCAAGAGTTTCGCTGACTTCTATCCGTACTATCTGGGCGAGCACAGCAACAGCACCTGCCGACGACTGCACTTCATCGGCACCTCCCTGGTCATTCTGATTCTCACCCTGGCCCTTGTCGCAACCGCTTGGTGGTGGTTGATCACCTTGCCGGTGGCCGGCTACGGCTTTGCCTGGGTCGGGCACTTCTTCTTCGAAAAAAACCGCCCGGCCACCTTCAAGCATCCGCTCTACAGCCTGCTCGGCGATTTCGTCATGTACCGCGACATGTTGCGGGGCAAGGTGCCGTTCTAGAAAAGAAACATCCCCCTGTGCCAGGTTCAGGCCGGCTCGGCGACTTTGAGGGCCTTCAACTGGGCTTCGCGCGCCTGGGCATCCGCCAACCGGTACAACTCGATCGAGCCATCCCAATGCTCGATCAGCGCTGTACAGGATTCGACCCAATCGCCGCAGTTGAGGTACTCCACCTCGCCCACCATGCGAATCTCGGCGTGGTGAATGTGCCCGCACACCACGCCGTGCAGTTCGCGTTTCACGCACTCATGGGCGATGGCTTCTTCGAAGTCGCTGATGAAGCTGACGGCAGTCTTGACCTTGTGCTTGAGATACGCCGACAGCGACCAGTAACCGTACCCATAGCGAGCCCGCCAATGGTTGAGCCAGCGGTTCAGCGTGAGGGTGAATTCGTAGGCCGAATCCCCGAGAAACGCCAGCCAGCGGTGATAGCGGGTGATGACGTCAAACTGGTCGCCATGAATCACCAGCAGGTGCCGGCCATCGGCGGTGACGTGCACCGCCTCGTCCACCAGTTGGATATTGCCCAGGATCAGCTTCGAATAACGGCGCAGGAACTCGTCATGATTGCCGGTGACGTAGATCACTTCGGTGCCGCGCTTGCTCATGGTCAGCAAACGCCGGATGACGTTGGTGTGGGCCTGGGGCCAGTACATGCCGCCGCGCAGCTTCCAGCCGTCGATGATGTCACCGACCAGATAGATCTTGTCGGCGTGATAGCCCTTGAGGAACTGCGACAGATGTTCAGCCTGGCAATCCCGGGTACCGAGGTGCACGTCGGAAATCCACAGGGTGCGGACACGCTGCTTGCGGCTGGGTCTGGCGAGCTCGGCGCTGGTCATGGGCAACCCCTCTGATCGTTTTCACCACTGTGCACACCGGCGGTTAATGGCCCATGACGAACACATGTCGATTAGATGACAGGGCGACGCGACACGCCCTCGGTGTATGCTGGCCGTCAGCCCTGGGAGACTCCGATGAGACCGATCCTCACCCTCCGCCACTACAGCCACGACCTGATCGTCCACAGCCACGACCACGTCCAACTGGTCTTCGGGCTGTCAGGCGCGCTGGATTTCGAGGTGGAAGGACGTGGCAGCCAGGTGGTGCAACAGAGTTTCGTGGTGATACCGGCCGGTGCTCATCATGCTTGCGACAGCCCTCGCGGTAGCCATTGCCTGGTGCTGGACGTGCCGGATGACGATTGGGTCGGCCTATCCCTGGGGGATCACGCCGAGGCCAGCCGTCGCCTGCTGGACAACACCGCTTGCCTGCCCCTGGACGCGGGACAAAGCCAATTGGTCAACTGGCTCGCGGGCAGCCCGGTGAACGACCCGCTGATCGCCCAGCAAGGTGCGGTGCTGCTCCTGGCCAGCCTCAACGGCGTTCGCCAGGTAACCACCGGCGGCCGGCGCCTGCCCTACGCGGCCCTCGACGCGCACATTGACCAATACGCCGCCTACCCGCTGCAAGTGGCGGACCTGGCCCGGATCGCAGGACTTTCCAGTGCTCGCCTGCATGCACGCTTCGTCGCTGAATGCGGGCAAACCCCGATGGACTACATCCGCAGCCGCCGCTTGCACAAGGCGCAAGCGCTGCTGCGCGATTCGGACCTGCCCATCGGCGAGATCGCCCATCGGGTCGGCTACAGCTCCCAGAGCGCCTTCGCTGCGGCGATACTGCGCGAATTCGGCACGTCGCCGGGCAAACTGCGCCGTCCGCGCTAGCCTGGCGCTAAAAGTCGCCAGGATTGCGACAGACGCTGTTCCCTTCCCACGCTTAAATACACAAAACCCTGTGGCGAGGGGATTTATCCCCGCTGGACTGCGTAGCAGTCCTAAACCTGACATGCAGTTAGAGCCGCTTCGCGGCCCAACGGGGATAAATCCCCTCGCCACAGGGTTCTATGTTGACCGTTTTCTATTTGGTTTATCTGCTCTAAGGACTGCAATGACTCCCCGTACCGCCCTCGGCGCCCTGCACATTGGCGCACTGATGTTTGGCCTGACCGGTGTGTTCGGTAAACTCGCCGCCGCCTCGCCGACGATCATCGTATTTGGCCGCGCCGTGTTTGCCGTGCTGGCCCTGGCGGCCTTCGCCCGGTTCGCCAGCCACACGCCCTGGCAGAAACTCCGGGCACGGGACGGCTGGCGACTGCTGCTGAGCGGGCTGTTGTTGACCGGTCACTGGGTGAGTTTCTTCATCGCGGTAAAAATCGCCGGGGTGGCGATCGCCACGCTGGGGTTCGCCAGTTTCCCGGCCTTCACGGTACTGCTCGAAGGGCTGGTGTTTCGCGAACGGATCCGAGCCAATGAAATCCTGCTGGTGGTGCTGGTGAGCATCGGCCTGGTGCTGGTGACGCCGGCTTTCGACCTGGCCAGCGGTGCTACCACCGGCCTGTTGTGGGCAGTGGCGTCGGGCTTGCTGTTTTCCCTGCTGTCATTGACCAACCGCGCCGGCGCAGGCTTTGTACCGCCGGTGCAGGCGGCGCTGTGTCAGAACCTGGTGGTGGCGGCATGCCTGTTGCCGCTGGCCGCGCCACAGCTAAGCGCGGTACGCCCGCTCGACTGGCTGTGGATCGGCCTGCTCGGGGTGTTCTGCACCGGCCTGGCCCACAGCCTGTTCGTCGCCAGCCTGAGGGTGATCAAGGCCCGTACGGCGGCAGTGGTGTTCGCCATGGAGCCGGTCTACGGCATCAGCATGGCCTGGCTGCTGTTCGGTGAAACCCCGACCCCGCGCATGCTGCTGGGTGGCGCGCTGATCATCACCGCCATCGTGGTGTCGAGCCAGCTAAGCGGCGCAAAAAAACCGGTGGCTGGCAGAGAAGCCAGCTCTCACTGAACCCGGTCGTTGTGGCCCAGGTCCCGCTCCGGGTCGATCCGGTCGCGGACCCGTTGCTTGAGCACCTTGGCCTCGGGGAAACCACCGTCGGCCTTGCGCTCCCAGATCTGCTCGCCATCGCAACTGATGTGGAACACCCCGCCGGTGCCCGGCACCAGGGACACCTTGCCCAGATCGTCACCGAAGGTACTGAGCAGTTCCTGGGCCAGCCAGGCAGCGCGCAGCAACCATTGGCACTGGGTGCAATAGGTAATGATGACTTCCGGTTTCTGCTCGGTCATTGCAGGTCGACTCGTGGCTTCGAAGGCGTCGCTATAATACTCGCCTTTGACCGCCCGCCCCGAGATTGACGATGCGCCGCCTGCTGCCTTGCCTGTTCCTGTTGCTATTGCCCTTGTTCGGCCACGCCAACGAGCCCGTCGCCGAAACGTCGCGTCCGAAGATCGGCCTGGTACTGTCTGGCGGCGCGGCGCGCGGGCTGGCCCACATCGGCGTGCTCAAGGCCCTGGAAGAACAAGGCATCAAGATCGACGCCATTGCCGGCACCAGCATGGGTGCGGTGATCGGCGGGCTGTACGCCTCGGGGTACAAGATCGATGAACTGGAAAAACTCGCCCTGGGCATCGACTGGCAGCAAGCCTTGTCCGACGCCCCACCCCGCAAGGACGTGCCGTTCCGGCGCAAGCAGGACGACCGGGACTTCCTGGTGAAACAGAAACTGAGCTTTCGCGATGACGGCAGCCTCGGCCTGCCACTGGGGGTCATCCAGGGACAGAACCTGGCCCTGCTGCTCGAGAGCCTGCTGGCCCACACCAGCGACACCCGGGACTTCGACAAACTGCCGATCCCTTTCCGCGCCGTGGCGACCGATATCGCCAGCGGCGAAAAAGTCGTGTTCCGCAAGGGCCACCTGCCCAAGGTGATTCGCGCCAGCATGTCAATCCCGGCGGTGTTCGCCCCGGTAGAACTGGACGGTCGCCTGCTGGTGGACGGCGGGATGAGCGACAACATTCCCTTGGACGTGGCGCGGGAAATGGGCGTGGACGTGGCCATCGTGGTCGACATCGGCACCCCGCTGCGCAATCGCAAGCAACTGGTCACGGTGGTCGACGTCCTGAACCAGTCGACCACCCTGATGACCCGACGCAACTCCGAAGAACAACTGGCAACGCTGAAGAAAGACGACGTATTGATCCAGCCGGCCCTGGCGAGCTTCGGTTCCACCGATTTCGGCCGGGCCCCGGAAATGATCGATGCCGGCTACCGTGCCACACAGATACTCAAGGCCCGCCTGGCACTCCTGCGCCCTGCCGAATCGACCGACGTCGAACTCATGGCAGCACGTACCCCCAGCCAGCGCACCCCGGTCATCACCGCCATTCGTGTGGAAAACGATTCGAAAGTCGGCGACGACGTGATTCGCTATTACGTTCGCCAGCAAATCGGCGAGCCCCTGGACCTGGGGCGCCTGCAGACCGACATGGGCACGTTGTACGGCCTGGATTACTTTGAACAGGTGCAATACCGCGTGGTGCACAAGGGCCCGGACAACACCCTGGTGATCAGCGCCCGAGGCAAACGTACCGGCACCGACTACCTGCGACTGGGGCTGAGCCTGTCGGACGACATGCGCGGCGACAGCGCCTTCAACCTCGGCGCCAGCTACCGGGTCAACGGCATCAACCGCCTCGGCGCCGAATGGCTGACCCGGGCGCAGCTTGGCGACAGGCAGGAGTTGTACAGCGAGTTCTACCAACCGCTGGACGTGGGCTCGCGCTACTTCGTCGCTCCCTACGGGCAATTCGAATCCCGCAACGTCGAAGCGATCCTGGACAACGATCCGATCGCTCAATACCGCGTCGAACGTTATGGCCTGGGCCTGAACCTGGGTCGGCAGATCGGCAACAGCGGCGAGATCCGTTTCGGCATCGGCCAGGCCTGGGGCAAGGCAGATGTGCGCATCGGCGATCACAACCAGCCCAGCGAGAATTTCAATGAAGGCTTCTACGACCTGAAATACTCGTTCGACTCCCTCGACAACGTGTATTTCCCTCACGAAGGCGAAGACATCGGCCTGTCCTGGCGTCAGTACGAACCGGGGCTGGGCTCCGACCAGCGTTACCGACAATGGGAGTTCAAGTTGGACAAGGCCCTGAGCAGCGGGCCAGACACCTACATCCTGGGCGGGCGCTATGGCCGCACCCTCGACACAGCCGAAATCGTGACGTCGAGCTTTGTGCTGGGCGGCGCGCGGCAGTTGTCGGGCTTTCGCGAAGACGGCATTTCCGGGCAGAACATGAGCCTGATGCGCGCCGTGTATTACCGTCGACTGACGCCGCGGGCCTACCTGCCCCTGGACTTTCCGTTGTACATCGGTGGCTCCCTGGAGCGCGGCCGGGCCTGGAACAACGACAACGAATTCGACAGCGGCTATATCAATGCCGCCAGTATTTTCCTCGGATTCGACACGCCGTTGGGGCCGCTGAACTTCAGTTATGGCTTTAACGATGATGATGAGCAGGCGGTGTATTTGAACCTGGGGCAGACGTTCTGATCGGATCGTCGCCAATACCCTGTGGGAGCGAGCCTGCTCGCGATAGCGGAGTGTCAGTCAGCATCAATGTTGTCTGATGTACCGCTATCGCGAGCAGGCTCGCTCCCACATTGCTTCGGGGGAAACGGTTACTTCAGCGAATCCCGGCCAGCAACACCCGGGCGGTCTGTTTGAGGGGTTCGTCGCCGTCCTCCAGCAGTTCTTCAAGCAGGGCGATTGCAGTTTTCAAGTCGCCGTCATCGATGCAGTTCTGCGCCTGCTCCAGTTTTTCAGCGTGTTCCGGCGCTTCGGGTTCAAGGGACATGGACTCCAAGGACAATGAGTCAGATTCAGGCTCGAGGGGCAGCGCTTCCAGCTCCAGCGACTGCTCTTCATCGGCAAACCCGTCGAGGAAGGCATCGTCCAGCGACTCGGTTTCCAGTGGCGCAGTCCATTGCAGCTCCGGCTCGTCGAACCCCGAAAGAGACAACGCTTCGGAGACGTCAACGGCAGGCGTCGCAACGGGGGCTTTCTCCTCGGCGCTGTCTTGCGCATCGGTCAGGTCCCAGTTGCTTTCCATGGACAGCGCATCCAGATCCAGCTCAAATTCGTCGCTAGGCACGTGGACAGGTGCAGGCACAGGAACGGGGGCTTCAGGTGCTTGAAGCTCTGGCGCCGCCACCACGGGCGCGGCAACCACAGCAACCTTCGGATAACGCCCGCGGATGTCCTCCAGCGTCCTGGCATCGACGCCCTGCGCCAATAAATGATGTTCCTGGGCCTGAAAGCCGATGGCATCGCCCTGCTTGCCCAGCACTTCCAGCAATTTCAGGCCCAGGTCGATACGCTCCGGCTCCGCCAGCAATGCCGCGCGCAACAACCCTGCTGCTTCGGTGAAGCGGCCGTAGGTCAGGTAGATCCCGACGCCTTCCAGCACGTCGCCCACCGGTGAATCACCGTTATTGAACGACGAAGCGACCTCGGGCTGCTCCGTATCGGTTGTCGATGCATAGGCGTCGGCGCTGTCTTCAAGCATCGGTTCGGGGCGTTCCGGCATCGGCTGTGCACCGGCCTGCTCCTGCCGACGACGGAAGAACAGCAGCAACGCAAGCAATCCCAACAGTCCCACCAGCCCCGCCACCCACAGCCAATTGACGCCTTCGGGCTCGGGCTGCTCTGGCGCAGGTTGCGGCGGCGTCACGGGCTGTGGCTCAGCCACTGATGCAGCCTGCGTCGCATCAGTTACAGCGGGCACCGATGGCTGCGCAGCAGACGTAGCCGGGGTCGGTGGGACCTCGGCCAGTTTCGCCTGCAACTCGCTGATCTGCTTGCGGTGACCAGCAATTTCTTCGTCCTGGGCTTGAAGCCGGGACTGCAACTCGTCGATGGTTTTCTGTTGTTGCTGGTTTTGCAGCACGCTGGCGGCCAGTTGCTCGTCGGCGGCGACAGCGGCTGGCGCGGCGGCGGTTTCTGTCGGGGACGGCAACACGGCCGAATCGGGCAGCAGCAGGCGCTGGCCGATGGAGAGCCGCTCGCTGCCCGGGTTCAAGGCCTGGATGCCTTGCATCAATTCATGGATCGAAGCGCCGCTGCCGGCATCATGCAGGCGTTTGGCGATGACCCAGGGGTTGTCTCCCTGCACGACGGTGTAGCGCTTGCCTTGGGTCGCCGGGGGCGGCTTGATAGCCGGCGCCGACGGGGTCGGCATCGAAGACCGGGGCGCAGCGGCAGGCTCGTCGGAAGCGGGGACGATACCCGGCGTGCCCGGCGGGTCGATCAGCACGGTGTATTCGTGCAAGAGACGTCCATTGGGCTGATTGAGCTGCACCAGGAAATTGAGGAACGGTTCTTCCACCGGTTTGCTGGAAGTGACCCGGATGAAACTGCGCTCGCCGCGCAGCACCGGGGTGAAGCGCAGGTTACTGAGAAAGAACACCCGCTCCACGCCAGCGCGATTGAAGTCGTCCGGGCTTGCCAGGCTGGCCGACAGATCACCCTCGCTGAGCCCGGCCGCATCGATCAGGGCGATATCGGCGCGCAACGGCTGGTTCAGGGCGGAATGGAGCGTGATCTCTCCCAGCCCCAGCGCAGACGCCAAGGCCGGATACCCCAATGCACCCAAGACGATTGACACGTTGACCCAACTGCGCAACGTGGACTGCAAACTTTCAAGCATGGGTATCCCTTTCGATTCGAACGCTTCCAATACGATCGCTTACTACTGGTTATAGTTCGCTAATCGCCGAATCTCAAAAGTCGGGATACCGCCGATATGCCTCAGGATTTTTCCAGATTGGCCAGGATCCTGCCGTGAACCCGCATGCACACCCGCATGTCCTCTTCCTCGATGCCTTCGAAGAGCTCCCGACGCAGTTGCGTGGCAATGGTTTCAATCTGTTCGATCAACGGCCGTGCCGGTGCGCAGAGCACGATTTTCTTGGCCCGGCGGTCCTCGGCCACGGCCTGGCGCTGCACCAGCCCCTGGGTTTCCAGGCTGTCGAGCAAACGGGCCAGGGTCGGGCCTTCGACGGCGACGCTCTGGGCCAGTTCGCGCTGGGTCGGTGCGTGTTCGAAGCGAGCCAGGTGCAGCAGCACCAGCCAGCGCGCCTGGGACAGGCCCAGACCGGCCAGGCGACGGTCCAGCTCGGCACGCCAGCCCCGGGACATCTGCGCCAGTTGCATGCCAAAACGGTGTTGATCGGTCAACGACATAAAAAACTCATCAGGTCTGAAATAGGAGAAATACTAATTATTAGTCAGCTAAGCATGCACTTCGGATTCAAGCAAGGCCCGGCCCGCACTGAATCGTTAAAGGAACGCAACTTACTGATCAGACTTCAAATTCCGACTGCAACGCAGCCCTCACGCAATAGAGGACACCTTCCGGCACCCGACCGACGAACAGCGCGGCGACCTCCGCCACAGCCGGTAGCTCGCCCTCGCCGTCGAGAAACGCATCCTGCACCTCGCCCATCAAGTCCTCGGGCAGGTCCAGGGCCTGTTCCAGCGACAATTGCTGCTGCCCGATGGCTTCGGCCAGCATCGTGTAGACGTTTTTCTCCGAGCACTGCAGTTGTCCGGCGATCTGCAACGGCGTCATGCCGGCCCGGGCCAGGGTGATCAGCTCATGGCGCACATCGGCCACTGCCTTCGGCGCCTCGGCCTCGCCGCCCAGCACCTGGAGGAAGGCCTCGCCATAGCGCTCCAGCTTGCGCGCGCCAACGCCGCTGACCCGGGCCATCTCCGCCAGGGAGGTGGGTTGGCTGCGCAGCATTTCCAGCAGCGTCGAATCGGGGAAGATGACGTACGGCGGCACGGCATGCTCTTCGGCCAGCTTGCGACGCAGGGCACGCAAGGCTTCCCACTGATCGCGCTCTTCACCACGGACCAGTTGGCTGGCCTGGCTCTTGCTGCTCTTGACCGCGGTCGCCGGCTTGAGATCGCGGCGCAGTTCCAGGCTCACCTCGCCTTTGAGCAACGGCCGACAGGTCTCGCTCAGGCGCAGGCCGCCGTAGCCTTCCAGATCGATGTCCACCAGGCCACGGGCCACGAGTTGCCGGAACAGAGAACGCCATTCGCTCTCGGAACGGGCCTTGCCGACCCCGTACACCGACAGGTGCTGGTGGCCGAAACTGCGGACCTTCTCGTTGTCCTTGCCCAGCAAGACATCCACCAGATGCCCCACGCCATAGCGCTGGCCGGTGCGGAAAATGGTCGACAACGCCTGGCGCGCCGGCTCGGTGGCGTCCCAGGTTTCCACGCCGTCGACACAGTTGTCGCAGTGCCCGCACGGCTGGGGCATGTCTTCGTCGAAATAGGCCAGCAAGGTCTGGCGGCGGCAGCGGGTTTCTTCGCACAGCGAGAGCATCGCATCGAGCTTATGCTGCTCCAGGCGCTTGTGGCGTTCGTCACCTTCGGAGTTCTGCAGCATCTGCTTGAGCATCACCACGTCTTGCAGGCCGTAGGCCATCCAGGCGTCGGCCGGCAAGCCATCCCGGCCGGCACGACCGGTTTCCTGGTAATAGGCCTCGAGGGATTTGGGCAGGTCCAGGTGCGCCACGAAGCGCACGTTCGGCTTGTCAATGCCCATGCCGAACGCCACGGTGGCGACCATGATCAAGCCTTCCTCGTTGAGAAAGCGCTTCTGGTGATAGGCCCGCAATTCATTGGGCAGCCCGGCGTGATAGGGCAACGCCGGAAACCCCTGTTCGCAGAGAAACGCCGAGACTTCGTCGACTTTTTTCCGTGACAGGCAATAGACGATACCGGCATCGCTGCGCCGTTCGGCGAGGAACGCCAGCAACTGCTTGCGCGGCTGCTCCTTGGGCACGATGCGGTAGAAAATGTTGGGGCGGTCAAAACTGGAGAGGAACCGCTCGGCATCCTGCAAGTGCAGGCGCTCGACGATTTCTTCCCGTGTCCGCTTGTCGGCGGTGGCGGTCAGGGCGATGCGCGGTACGTCGGGGAACAGCTCCGCCAGTTGCCCCAGTTGCAGGTATTCGCGACGGAAATCGTGGCCCCACTGGGACACACAGTGGGCTTCGTCGATGGCGAACAGGGCGATTTCCAGGCTCTGCAGGAAGGCCAGCATGCGCGGCTGCACCAGCCGTTCCGGGGCCAGGTAGAGCATTTTCAGCTCACCGCGCCGGATCCGCGCCGCCAGGTCCCGCTGCTGCTCGGCACTCAGGGTGGAGTTCAGCGAAGCGGCGGCAACGCCCAGTTCCTCAAGGGTCGCGACCTGGTCGTCCATCAAGGCGATCAGCGGCGAAACCACCACCGCCAGGCCATTGCGCAACAACGCCGGAACCTGGAAGCACAAGGACTTGCCGCCGCCGGTGGGCATCAGCACCAAGGCATCGCCACCGCTGGCTACGCGCTCAATAATGGCACCCTGACGGCCACGAAAACTGTCGTAGCCGAAGATGTCCTTGAGGACGCGTTGAGCCTGTTCGAGCATAGAAACTCCAAAAATCACCGAAACATCCCTGCAAGGCTGGTTCAGAATCAAACAGGCTGCACCGGCAAATCGTAAGTGCGCGTTTCGAACCGGTGGGACACCGCAGGGCATCACAAAACGCGGCAGTATACCCGAGGCCTTCGTTGCAAAGGGCGCTGCTGACAAGAGGTGTTCAAGAGCCGCGGCCCCCATGCCTTGCGCTGTGTAGGAGCTGCCGAGTGCAACGAGGCTGCGATCTTTCCCCTGACCATTGAGTCGCAAGCCGAAGATCAAGATCAAAAGATCGCAGCCTTCGGCAGCTCCTACAGGTATCGTGGCCCGCCGGCACGCCAAGGTAGAGGCAAATCTGCCAAGCGGCTGGCCTGGGCGCTCAAGAAGGCCTAGAATTCCCGCATTGTTTATTCCCCCAAGGTAGCCCGTAATGTCCTTCGCTGAGCAACTGACCCGCCTGCAAGTCTTCCTCGACGCCGATGAGCTGCACGAGGAAGCGCTGGACTACGTGGCCGCTCACGGCTACCTGACCGCCCTGTCGATCTGCTCCGAGCAGGTGCCGGATCGCGAGTGGATCGACGCTCTCTTCGCCGAAGAGCCGCACTACACCGACGACGCCCAACGCATAGAAATCGAAGCCACGCTGGTCGGCCTCAAGGCGCACATTGCCCGTCAACTGGCCTCCGACGAAGAATTCGAGCTGCCCTGCGAGCTGGACCTGGGCGATGACCCGGACGACTCGGAGCTGCGTGGCTGGTGCATCGGTTTCATGGAAGGCGTGTTCCTGCGCGAAGCGGCCTGGTTCGAAACCGCCGAAGAGGAAGTCAGCGAAATGCTGCTGCCGATCATGGTCGGTTCCGGCCTGTTCGACGAGCAACCGGAGTTCTCCGACATCGCCGCCGATGCCAACCTGATGGACGACATGATCGTACAGATCCCGGAAGCCCTCACCGCCCTGTACCTGCTGTGCAACGCCCCGGACGAAAAGCCGGCAATCCTCAAGCCTCGTCACCACTAAGACGCGGCCTATGGACAACCCCATAGGCAACCGCCCCCTGATGTTACGCTACGTGCTGCTGGCCATCGGCTGGCTGAGCGTGGCATTGGGAGTGATCGGGATTTTCCTGCCAGTACTGCCCACCACCCCCTTCCTGCTGCTGGCAGCCGCCTGCTTCGCCCGCAGCTCGCCGCGTTTCTACCAATGGCTGGTGGAGCACCCGCGACTTGGGCCATGGATCAAGGACTACCTCAGCGGCAACGGCATCCCGCTCAAGGGCAAGGTCTACGCCATCGGGTTGATGTGGGCGAGCATTCTGTTGTCGTGTTACCTGGTGCCCTTGCCGTGGGCACGGGGGTTCATGTTGACGAGTGCGGTGTTGGTGACGGTTTACATCCTCAGGCAAAAGACTTTGCGCAGGCCTTGACGATGGGAACACCTGCTTGAGAAGACAGCAGTGCTTCGCTTGCGACCATCCGTCTTAAACCAGGCCTCACCTGCTAACTCTGACAGTAGCGGCCCCTGTCCATCGGAGGTTTGATACAGCCTCATCCCGTCCCCCCCTGCGATCAGGAGTCCACTCATGACCGACTCGTCGACTTCCGCCGATCAATCCGTGCTGGAGCTCTACCCACCCAGGCTGCCGCTCGCCACGGAACCAGTCATAGGCGCCCATTACGGGGTGCCTTTGCATATTTATGACCTCGACCCCATGGGTTGCAAAGTGGAGGTTGGTCCCTATTTGGGCCAGCAAGCAGGCGATACCGTTTCGATCAACTTGAATGGCGAGACGGGCCTGGACAGCGACCAGACTCAGGGCATCGACGACGCGGTCACGCTCTATATCCCGCACCGCAAATTATGGCATGGCAACATCAACCGATTGACCTACACCGCGAAGCGCGGCAGTACGAACCTTGACACCTCTCTGCCATTGGAAATCATCTACAACAGCATTCGGCCCGGCAACCAGGACCGGACGCCCGGAGACGGCGAGCATTCGGAATTGGAATTGCTGTTGCCGGACGAAATCAAGAATGGCGTGGGGCCGGGTTTCACCAGCGCCACCGTGTGCGTGAGCTACCCGTATTGCCGGGCCCATGACCGCATCTGGCTCAACTGCAACGGCACGCCCAAATATCACACGGTTACCGAAACCGAAGCACCGCCACCGCCGGAACATGGTTCGGCAACCCCTACCAAGGTGTGCTTCGAAGTCACCAGTGCCGACCTGGGAAACGATCATCCGCAATTCAAATTTTCCTACACGGTGAACGACCAGCTCAACAACTCCCCGGATCCCAATGCCCCGTGGTCAGCCGTACAGACAGTCGACGTGGACCAGGCCGGCAATCGGCTGCCGGCGCCGATTCCGAGGGAAATAGCCAGCGATGTCGTCGATGACCCGAACACCATCGACCTGGATAAACTGGGCAGCAACCCGCTGTTGCTGATTATCCTGACTGTCGACCCGCGCTTCATGCCGGGAGATTCGGTCGAGGCGACCTACATCAGCAAAGTCGCCGGCCAACCGGACGTCGTAACCACCGTGACGGGCAGCGTAGAAGCGGACGAGTTCGGTCAGAAAAAACCCTGCATCCTTCAGATCCTCAACGACAAGGTCATTCCGGCCAGTACGGTGGAGATGACCTACAAGTTATTCAGGAATACGGCACTGATGGGTGCCTCAAGAACGGCCAGGGCGATCGTGGTTGGAGGGGCGCAGGCCCCACTACCCCCGACCATCGACGAGGCCCCGGACGGCCAGCTCGACCCTGCCAATACACCCAACGGTGCCACGGTACGGATACCGGCCGAGGTCAATCTGCTGGGAGGCGATCGCGGCGAAGTGCGTTGGGTAGGACTACCCGGTGCGGGCAGCATCAACGTGCCGTTTACGATCTCGTCCAGCGAAGCTGGGCAGTCGAAACCCGTAGTCGTCCCGCAATCGGTGGTATTGGCGAACGTTGATCGAACCATCACGCTGGATTACACGCTGCGACGTCAGGGAGGTTCGCCCGTTCCTTCGCAACCGGCGGTCTATGACGTGCGACGGCAGGTGGGATCCGGACAGTTGCTGGTCATGGGCGCGCGCGGCACGTCGAATTCCCTGCACTGGACGACAGTGGGAAGCAGCCGCTTGCTCACCGCGTTGAACGCCGTCACACAGCAACCGCTTGAAGCGCTATGGCGGTACGAAGGCGACAGCGGCGACCCGATCCGAAGTGCCGTGTTCCATGACAAACAGCCCTGGCGGTTACTGCACGTGAGCACCAGCGAGGATGAGGTCCGTGTCAATCCCGCTAATCTGTTTGGATGCGGCAACTTTAAAATCCATGACCCCTCGCAACCATGGGGCGCTTTCATCGCTCGCCGGAACCAAGGCAACCTGATTGGGTGGGGGGTGCCAGGGCACGGCGGCGCCGTTCCGTCGACCATTGCGACACTCACCGACATCGTCGGCGTTGCTCACGCTGCCTATGCCTTCGCCGCATGGCGGGCTAACGGTCGTGTGGTGGCTTGGGGCTGGGAGGAGCGAGGCGGTGTCGTACCGGCGGCAATCGGCAATCTTACCGATATCGTCGAAGTGGTTGGGACCGGACATGCCTTTGCTGCACTGCGGGCGACGGGCCACCTGGTGGCGTGGGGAGACGCGATCGCGGGTGGCGTAATTCCTGCGGACATCGCCCAGCTTGATGACTTTGAAGAAGTGGCCGCATCAGCACACGCCTTTGCCGCGCGGCGAGCCAACGGCACCGTGGTGGCATGGGGAAGAGCGGACCTGGGGGGAGCGGTGCCGAGCGATATCGCCTCGCTCACCGATATTGTGGAACTGAGCAATGCTTACTATGTCTTTGCAGCAAGGCGAGCCAATGGATCTGTAGTGGCGTGGGGAACTGAACCGAACGCCGGCGGCACAGTGCCGGCGGCTATTGCGACACTCACTGACATTGTCGAAGTGGTTGGCGCGAGTACGGCACTTGCCGCCCGACGATCCAATGGATCGGTGGTGGCGTGGGGAAATGCGAACAGCGGCGGAGCCATTCCGGCGCCAATTGCGACGCTCAACGACATCATCCAGGTAGTCTCTACATCTGGATCCTTTGCCGCCCTCAGGGCCAGCGGCCATGTGGTGACCTGGGGGAGTTCGGACCATGGGGCGCCGGTGCCTGCCACCATCGGAGTTTTCGACGATATCGTTCAGATTGCAGCCACTGCCGCAGCATTTGCCGCATTGCGCCGCAACGGCACTGTAGTGGCATGGGGTAATGAAACGTGGGGAGGCGTGGTGAACGTGAATGACCTGACGAATGTACGGGCTCTTTACGCCAACAGTCAGGCCTTTGTCGCGCTCACAAGCGATGGGCGAGTGGTCACCTGGGGCCTTGCCGACGCTGGGGGTAACAGCGACTCGGTCCAGGGACAGCTACGCGGTCAGATCTCCTATTACGCAACCCCCGCGTCGCGCGGCGCCGCGCTCAAGCGCCAAGCGCGCAGCGAGGGCGCATAGGCGACTGGAGCGGGCTAACGACGAACTGCGCCAGCCGGCGCGAGGCGGCCCTCTGTGTTTAGTTCACTGTAGGACGCTGCAGGACCGGGCTACACCGCCTTGCGCCTTTGCCTACAACTACGCCAGAATCCGCCGGCTTGTGCACCAGGGGGGCGAGATCTATCGTTTGCCAGTCGCTGACAAATCAGCGATCGGGTTTGGTAGCCCGTATGCCACATGACATATCGCATCACCTTGACGATGGCTTTCTTGGCATCTGTTCAATGGTGGTCATGCATGGAGCTCCACCTTATGCCCAACACCCCGGACACCAACCTCACTCCTCCCACGACAAAGCCGCCGATCGCGCCCTCGACTTTTACCTGAAACCCAAACCGAACGAGTCCGAGATCAATCCGCCCTCCGATCAGCTCTTTGCCGTCGTCAATGGCATCGACACTGAAGTCCTGCTCGCCAACCTCAGCGAAACCCTCGCCTCGGCCAATGCCATGGTCAGTGATCTGGCCTTCGAGCTGAACAATTCCCGGCGGCATGTGGCGTTGGGTATCCAGCAATTGATTGAACTGGCCGCATTGCTGGCGAACCGTGCACTGGATAACGTCGAACAGCGCTAGCCAAAACAAAACACCCTGTGGCGAGGGGATTCATCCCTGTTGGGGTGCGAAGCGCCCCCAAAACCGGACGACGCGGTGCATCTGGTAAACCCCATCAACCGATTTGCGACTGTCGCGCAGTCGGACTGGGATACCCCTCTCGCCATAGAAGTCTGCGCCCCGAGCAACTCCGGGGTGGCATCCGCCAATTCCACATCAACCGCTCGTCTTAAACCCACGCTCACCTGTAAGTTCTGACAGTAGGCAATTGCCTCGGCCTGGCGTGTGATAACCCTGTCCCAAGAGGCTCACATCCGTCACCTGCCAGGAGAATCCGATGGATATCCAATCTTCTACCCTGGACGATTTGTTCGAGCTGTACCCCGTGATCATCCCGGGTTGGATCACGCCAGTGAAACCGGCCGGCCTCGCCGATGGGGGGATTCCCAAAAGCCTTTATGACCAAGAGCCCCAAGGCCTTCAATGCCTGATTGATCCCTGGAGCGAACTCAAGCGCCAGTCGTGGACAATGGCGACGGATGATCGCGTCGATCTGTACGTCAATGACAATCCGACTCCCGTGGCCGGCAAGACTGTAGCACCGGGGGAGGAGACGGAACGCATACGCTTGAACATTCCCCACGGACAGCTGACGCCCGGGGTCAACAGGCTGCATTACAAAGTGACCCGTCCCGGTGAAAACGCCGCGCCGTCCAGGGACCTGCATGTCCTATATCACCTGCGTGCCCCCGGTGAGCCGGCACCGACAGGCCTGGATCTGGTGATCCCGCCCGATGTTGTCCGCGATGGGGTCAACGCCGAGCGGGCGGCGCAAGGCGTAGAGTTCGGTTTTACCTATACCAACCGCCGCCCCTACGACCGCATCAACTTTCTCGTGGGCGAAGTCACTGTTCCATTTGAGATAGTCGACGCCTCGCCGCCGGTAGTGAAGACGTTGTTCACCGACACCTTCCAACAGGCCGGCGACAACCCCGATACAGTGGTCGAGTTTACGGTGAGCGATCAATTGGGCAACTTCAACCGGTCACCCGCCAAGCGCCTGGATGTCCATTTGAACCAACTTGTCGCGCCGGAAATCACCTCGGTAAAAGATGACCAAGGCAATGAGATCCCCAATGGCACAAGCACCGGAGCGACCGCCGTAACGCTCGGAGGCACCGGGGTGAGCGATCAACGAGTGGAGATTTTCGACGACATGGCCTCCAAAGGTATCGCCTATGTCGACGGCGGCCTCTGGGCCCATGCCGTCATCGGCTTGGCTATCGGCCACCACTGCTTCACGGCCGAGGGGATCCACGGGGTGTCGCAACCTTGGACTTTCACCGTCGGCCCCTCGGACATCATCGACACGACCCCACATGTTTTTACCAAGGTGATATACACCACCAGCAATTTCCAGCCGAAAAATCGTTACTACGACCTGGAGCGCAAGCCTGCCGGCGGCACACCTCCCTATACCTACAGGTCCAGCAAACCTAGCGTTGCCACGGTCGATGCTGACGAAGGAGGCGTTCTGGTCAAAGGGGCCGGTACCACCACCATCACTGTCCGCGACTCCGCAGCAAACACCTCGAGCTACGATGTCACAGTCCACTTCGTGCACGATGTTATTTTCAATAATGGGAGTGCCTACATGGACGCGTGGCAAGCAAATGCCTGGGCCACTCCATACATCCAGTCCGGAGGCTTCAGGCCTGAATCCGGCTGGGGAAGCGCGCTGATTGCACGCTTTGAGATAGGAAGCGAGTGGCTATACCCTACCGCATGGATATGGGCTCCTCCGCCTCTTCCCCCGAATGGTAACTGGGGTTTTACCTCATTCCCCTCGGACATCGTGAGCTTTACCGACAACGCCACGCAGTTTGCGGGACGGGCCCTGATCTGTTTGCGGGTCATCGGGTAATACACAACCCTGAATCCCCGGGGCCGGCTGCGTTTGCATTCTTCTGCCCTCGACCGAACTGGGCGGATTGTCGGCGACCGGGCGCTGCATACCGATCCGCTTCAGCCTGTTCATCGCGGTGCTCCAGCCTAGTGCGGGAAGGCATCCGCCAATCCCACATCAACCGCTCGTCTTAAACCCGCGCTCACCTGTAAGTTCTGACAGTAGGCAATTGCCTCAGTCTGGCGTGTGATAACCCTGTCCCAAGAGGCTCACATCCGTCACCTGTCCGGAGCATCCGATGGATATCCAATCTTCTACCCTGGACGATTTGTTCGAGCTGTACCCCGTCATCATCCCGGGCTGGATCACCCCAGTGAAACCGGCCGGCCTCGCCGATGGGGGGATTCCCAAAAGCCTTTATGACCAAGAGCCCCAAGGCCTTCAATGCCTGATTGATCCCTGGAGCGAACTCAAGCGCCAGTCGTGGACAATGGCGACGGATGATCGCGTCGACCTGTACATCAATGACAATCCGACCCCCGTGGCCGGTAAAACCGTAGCACCTGGGGAGGAGGAGGATCGCATACGCTTGAACATCCCCCACGGACAGTTGATCCATGGAGTCAACAGGCTGCACTACGTCGTGACCCGCCCCAGTGACAATTCCTCGCAGCCCTCCAGGGACTTACTCGTGTTGTATCACCTGCGCGCACCCGGAGACCCAGCGCCTGAAGGCCTGGATCTGTTGATCCCGCCCGACGTTGTCCGCGATGGGGTCAGCGCCGAGCGGGCGGCACAGGGGGTGGAGTTCGGCTTCGACTATGCCAACCGACGAGACTACGACCGTATTCGCTTTATGCTGGGCAACACGACCGTTGAATGGGAAATCATGGACGGTTCGATACCGGTGGTGAAAACCCTGTTCACCGATACCTTTCAACAAGCGGGTGACAACTCCAACACGCTGGTGGAGTTCGTGGTTTTCGATCAGTTGGGCAACTTCAACCGGTCGCCGGCCAAACGTTTGGATATTCATCTGCATAGTGTGCTAATTCCTCCAACCCTCGACAGCGTAAAAGACGTCGACGACAAAGAAATTCCCGATGAAGGCCGGACGACTAACACCACGCTGAAATTATCAGGTCATGCACATCAGGGAAAAGAAATCGAGGTCTACGATGGAAGCGGAGCCAGCGCGGCTCCCATGGGTAGGGCGACAGCCGATACGACAACGGGTGTGTGGACGAAAGAAATAACCGTCCAGGTTGGTCCACACCGCTTGTACGCAAAATCGCTTTACCACAACACAAATGTGTATTCGAACGTACGTACCCTCACTGTGGTACGTCCGTTATCCATTGATCAATCCGAAATGCAGCTCAATCGTCTCAACTACTACAAGGCCCCCTGGTCACGGAGACAACCCGAAGTCATTGATAACGAGGAGCGCTTGGCCAGCGATGGAATGCCTCCATACATCTACACTTCCAGCAATTCCGACGTTGCAACTGTCAGCATGGCAACGGGGATAGTTCAAGGGCTACGTAATGGGGTCTCGACCATTGCAGTGACAGACAGCGATGGACAGACAGCCTCGTACGACGTCAGGGTATCGCGTAAATATGAAATCGTCGTCAATGGGGGCATTCTCAATGCCATCCAGGCTTACGACTGGCTATTGAGTATCGACTTCGTATACGACGCCGATTATGAATTCGCTTACCACAACATAGCTGACGTGTTTCAGGTCCCGGCAAACTGGACGAATTTATGGTTGGGTTCGTCAGCAATAGGTCGAGCCACCTACTACCGGTATCTTGAAATCCAGCTAAAACGGACCAACGCCATCACTGACCCATACCGTTCCGACGTTACTCAAGCGTTAGGGTTTCGGTCATGAAGTTATCGTTTAGCAGGAGCGGTAGCTGTTACCTGTCAGCCTCAGATACGGTTATGTCCATAAGACCCATAAAATGGTTTAGTCCACTCAATCTCAAGCCGTCCCAACCGTTCATCTTAAACCTGATCCCACCTGTAAGTTCTGACAGTAGGCAATTGCCTCGGCCTGGCGTGTGATACCCCTACCCAAGAGACTCACGCCCGTTACCTGCCAGGAGAATCCGATGGATATCCAATCTTCTACCCTGGACGATTTGTTCGAGCTGTACCCCGTGATCATCCCGGGTTGGATCACGCCAGTGAAACCGGCCGGCCTCGCCGATGGGGGGATTCCCAAAAGCCTTTATGACGACCAGCCCCGGGGCCTTCAATGCCTGATTGACCCAATAACGGAGATGCGGCGTCATTCCTGGCCGCTGGCGGCTTGGGATCGAGTCGACCTGTATGTCAATGACAACCCCGCTCCCGTCGCAGGCGATACGGTCAAGCCAGGGGAGGAAGAAGATCGCATGCCGCTGTACATCCCCCACGGGCGTTTGATCCATGGAGTCAACAGGCTGCACTACGTCGTGACCCGCCCCAGTGACAATTCCTCACAGCCCTCCAGAGACCTATTCGTGTTGTATCACCTGCGCGCCCCCGGAGACCCGGCGCCTGAAGGCCTGGATCTGTTGATCCCGCCCGACGTTGTCCGCGATGGGGTCAGCGCCGAGCGGGCGGCGCAGGGCGTGGAGTTCGGTTTTGCCTACACCAACCCGCGAAACTACGATCGCATCGATTTTTTGTTAGGGGATATCACCGTCCCGTTCGAGGTGGTCGACGCCTCGACACCCGTAGCGAAGACCTTGTTCACCGATACCTTCCTACAGGCGGGAGACAACGCCACTACATTGATCCAATACCGGGTGACCGACCAATTGGGCAACGCCAACCAGTCGCCAACCAAGCGCCTGGACATTCACCTTGGCCGCCCGTTGGAGCTCCTTCCGCCGACCATTGACGAAGCCCTGGGCGACCAACTCGACCCTGCCGATACACCCAACGGCGCCACGGTGCGGATACCGGCGGAGGTCAATCTGCTGGGGGGTGACTCCGGCGAAGTACGCTGGGCAGGGTTACCGGGGGCTGGCAGCATCAATGTGCCGTTTACTGTTTCGGCCAGCGAGGCGGGGCAGGACAAGACCGTACCCGTGCCGAAGTCAGTGGTGGAGGCCAATGTTGATCAGACCATCACGCTGGAGTACACGTTGCGGCGTCAGGGAGGCTCGCCTCTACCTTCGTCTCCGGCGGTCTATGACATACGGCGGCAGGTAGGCTCTGGACAATTGTTGGTCATGGGCGCGCGTAGTGTTTTTTTCAAACATTGGGTAACCAGCGAGATACGCCAGTTGACGGCATTGGATAAAACGACGCGTAAGCCGTGCGAGGCACTGTGGCAGTACGAAGGAGACAGTGAGAGTGTAAGCGCAAGCCACTTCCCGGATACCCAACCCTCAAAACTGCTGCACGTACGCAGCGGTAATGATGGGGTCCGTATCAACCCCGTTAACGTCTTCAGCAATGGTAACAATGTGTACACCGACCACGCGGCGCCCTATGCCGCTTTTGTGGCTCGACGTGACAGTGGTCATCTGGTCGGATGGGGCATGGCGGTGTATGGCGGTGATATTCCGTCGACCATCAGGACCTTCACCGACATCGTCGAGGTTGCCGGCTCAGCCTTTTCCTTCACAGCATTGCGCGCCAATGGCCATGTGGTCGCCTGGGGCAGCCTGGTGCACGGTGGGGAGGTACCGGAGTCGATCGCCAGGCTCAAGGATATCGATGCGGTATACGCTAACTCTTACGGATTTGCGGCACGCCGCACCAATGGCAGGTTGGTTGCCTGGGGTGATGAGAGATTTGGTGGCACGCTGCCAGGGCCCATCGAGGCGCTGGCTGACATCGATGAAGTCACAGGTGGTCATTGGGCTTTTGCTGCACGCCGTACCAATGGTCAAGTGGTCGCCTGGGGCCATCCTGAAACAGGTGGCACGGTGCCGAATGCCCCCCAATACAACGACGTTAAACGGATCATAGGCTCTGCCGCGGCTTTCGCGGCACTGCGTACCGACGGCAGTGTGGTCGCGTGGGGCCATGCCAGCGGGGGCGGTGAGGTGCCGCGCGACATCGCCACGCTCGACGACATCGTCGACGTATCCGCCACCCATGTGGATGCTAATGCCGATCGTGACCAGGGCGCCTTTGCCGCACGCCGGGCCAACGGGCATGTGGTCGCTTGGGGCCATCCATCCCTTGGTGGATCAGTGCCCCAGGATATCGCCGATCTGAACGACATCTTGCAACTGACATCCAGCTCGGGAGCCTTCGCCGCGTTGCAGGCCGACGGACACGTAGTCGCCTGGGGCCATCCGGAATATGGCGCGGCGGTGCCGGGGCCGATCCTCACCCTTGATAACATCGTGCAATTGACCTCCACACAAGGCGCTTTTGCCGCGCTACTGGCCGACGGCACAGTCGTGGCATGGGGGCTTACCGCTTGGGGCGGCGACACTCGGGCAGTGGCTGACCAGCTCTTCGATGTAAGGGCTGTCTACGCCAACAATCAGGCCTTTACGGCGCTGACAAACGATGGACGAGTGGTCACCTGGGGCTTGGCCGATGCTGGCGGCAACAGCGACGCCGTTCAGAACCAACTGCGCGGTCAAGTTTCCTACTATGCCACCCCTGCATCGCGCGGAACCGCGCTCACGCTTCTGGCTCGCAGCCAGGAAAGCAGAAGCAGTTGAAAGAATAAGCCACCCAACCGGTGAGGTGCTGTGCTGTGCGTTGGGCATTCAGCAACTGATCGAACTGAATGGATTGCTGGCAAACCGTGTGCTGGACAACGTCGACCCGCGCCAGCCTCTGACTCAAGCCTTGGGGATTCGGTCATGAGTGTTAGGCCAGTTCCCATGCAGACTCCCTCACCACAAACAGACTGCACCCCATGTGTTTACTTCACCGTAGGACGCTGCCGGACCGGGCTACATCGTCTTGCACCATTGCCTACAACTACGCCAGAATCCGCCGGCTTGTGTGCCAGGGGGACGGGCTCTATCGTTTGCCAGTCGCTGACAAATCAGCGATCGGGTTTGGTAGCCCGTCCTCCACATGACGCACAGCGTCACCTTCAACGGTGTCTTTTTGGCATTCGTCTTATGGTGGCCATGCGCAGGGCGCCCTCGGGCGCGCCGGCTTTCCATGTGGTCCGGTCTACCAACCTTCGTATGGCCGCCACCCTTCGTTTGGTAGCGAGGGTGATGGCTCCTTTCATTACACATGGAACTTCATCTTATGTTCAAAGTAACTCCCAATCCGCCAGACACCGACCCCACATCCTCTTACGACAAAGCAGCTGATCGCGCCCTCGACTTTTACCTGAAACCCAAACCGAGCGAGTCCGAGATCGATCCGCCTTCCGATCAACTCTTCACCGTAGTCAGCGGCATCGACACCGAGATCCTGCTCGCCAACCTCAGCGAAACCCTGGCCTCGGCCAATGCCATGGTCAGTGATCTGGCCTTCGAGCTGAACGGTTCTCGGCGGCATGTGGCGCTGGGCATCCAGCAATTGATTGAACTGGGTGCATTGCTCGCGAACCGGGCACTCGACAACGTCGAACAACACTAGCCACTCCGCCCTTGATCGTTCCCACGCTCTGCGTGGGAATGCCTCGACGGACGCTCTGCGTTCGGCTCTTGGGGACGCAGAGCGTCCCAGGCTGCATTACCACGCAGAGCGTGGGAACGATCAAAAAAAACCCGCCATATCCAAATCGGACATGGCGGGTTTTGTCATTTCAGCTCACCTCACACCGTATCCACCTTCAACGAATGATCATTCAACATCCCATTGATAATGGTCGCCGTGTCCGCCCCGCCCGCAATCATCCCCCCTGCGCCCGGTGTCACGCCGTAGTGGCTGGCGAGGTCGACGCCGGCCAGATCGATGGTCTGGTTCGGCGTGGCGCCGGCGGTGGCGCTGACGTCGATGCTGGTGATGACCGATGCGCCGCTGCCGGTAACAGTGAAGTGCAGGTAGTCGTCCAGCGATGCACTGGTGCCGTTTTCTCCCTGCAACAGTTGTGACAGGTCGAGTTTGTCGAGGCCGGGGGTGAAGTCGGTGATCACATCATGACCGCTGTTGCCTGCCTGCCACTGGAACGTGTCGGCGCCGCTGCCGCCGGTGAGGGTGTTGTTGCCCAGGCCGCCGATCAGGATGTCATCGCCACCACCGCCGTTGAGCACGTCATGACCCAGCCCGCCGTCGATGCGGTTGGCGGCACCATCGCCGGTGAGGGTGTCATTGAAGTTCGAGCCGACGAGGTTTTCGATGCCACCCAGGGTGTCGGTACCGGCACCCAGCGTGTTTTGCGCGGCAAGCAGGCCCAGGTTCACCGTGACGCCGGCGGTGGCGTGGGCGTAGCTGGCGGTGTCGTTGCCGGTGCCGCCGTCGAGCAGGTCATTGCCCGCGCCGCTGTAGAGCAAGTCGTTGCCTGCTCCGCCGTGCAAAGTGTTGTTGCCCGAGCCGGCACTGAGGATGTCGTTGCCCTCCCCGCCGTTGAGGATGTTGTCGCCACTGCCGGCCAACAACACGTCATCTCCCGTGGTACCGGTCAGGGTATGGCCCGCCTGGTAGCTGATGCTCACCGCCGCGCTGTCGCTGCCGCCGTGGTTATCGCTGGCGGTGTAGCTGCCATGGTAATCCGGCGTGCTGTCCTGGGCGCCGGCGTAGTTGACGGTCAGGGTCAGTTGGTAGTTTTCCGCAGCGTTGGCGTTGCCGCCACCGGGGTTGGGGATGTTGGTGACATGGATCTGGTAGTTGCCGTCCGCCGCCGCAGTGAACGAAGCCCCATCGTTGATCGCGATGAACGGCCCGCCATTGAGGGAGTATTCCATGGCAATGCGACCAGCCGCGAGATTGTGGTCCAGGGTCAGGGTTTCGCCCTGTTTGAGGCTGATGTTGAGCCGGTCCTCATCGTTGGTATTGTTGTTGGAGACCATCCCCAATGCGCCGCTGACCACCAGCATCGCGGTCATGGCTGCGGCGTTGGCGACAAAGGTGCCGCGGTCGAGGTTGATCGACTGCACGTTGTTGCCAGTGAAACTGACCGTGCCGGTGCTGCCGGTGAAGTCCGCGCCCTTGGCGACCCAGCCGGTGTTGAAGCTGGTGGGTGAGGCGGTCAGCGGATCGCCATTGGCGTCGCTGTCGTTGCCCAGCAGCAATTCCCCCGGCACCACGATATTGCCCGACAGCACATTGGTGATGATGAGGTCGTCGACCGCCACGGGTGGGCTGTTGGGCACGATTTTGATCACCAGGCTGGAGCTTGCCAGGTCGCCATCATTGTCGCTGACGGTGTAGGCGATATTTTCGCTGATCACCGTGCTGGTGGTGGTCTGGGAGGTGTAGCTGTACTCGCCGCTGTCGAGGTTGATCACCAGCGTACCGCTGTGGGCAGTGGCGATGCTCACGCTGTTGTTCAGGCTGTTGAAGGTGCCATGGTTGGCCCCGCCACTGGCCGTCAATGCGCCCTGCCCACCGTTGGCGGCCGGGTCATAGCTGTACGTGGTGCCGTCGACCACCAGGCTTTTGACATACCCGCCGTCGGCGCCAAACGTGCCGCCCTCGCCCAACAGGCTGCCGGTAACCGGCACGCCCTGTACGGTGCCGGACAGCACCGAGTTGAGCTGGTTGAGGTCGGTCACCACCACGGCGTTGGTGTTGGTGTGGGTGCTGCCATCGTAGGCCAGCGGGTCGAGGTTGGCATTGCTGACGCCGCTGCCCAGGCCGATGGCGTAGTTCTTGATGCCGTTGGCGTCGAGGAAGGCTTTCCAGGCCGCTTCGTCTGCCGCACCGGTTTCCTGGCCGGTGGTGGGCTTGCCGTCAGAGAAAAAGTAGCCGATGTTCTGCGCCCCGGGCAGTTGCCCCGAGGTCACGAACGCCGTCTTGGCTGCCGCCACCGCAGCGTCATAGTTGGTCCCGCCGCCCGCCGACAGGCTGGTGAGCAGCGTCTTGGCGGTGGCCACATCGACCCACACCGAAGTCTGGTCGGTCGCGCTGCTGCTGAAGGTCACGAGCTGGACTTTCACATCCCCCAGGTCGTCGTATTTATCGAGCAAGGCGCTGATGGCCTGCTTCGCCAGGTCCAGCCGCGACAGCCCTGTCACGCCAGAGGCATCGGCCATGCTGCCGGAGACGTCGAGCACGATCAGCAGGTTCGAATCGATCTCCAGCGCCGTCACCGAACGTTCGGACGCGACGGCTGTGGGCACATCGTCGACGATGCTCACCACCAGGCTGCCGGTAACGTGGTTGCCCAGGGAATCCGTGGCCTGGTAGGTGAAGCTTTCGCTCAAGACATTCGGACCGTCATTGGCATGGGGCGTCGTCGTGGCAGGCGAGGTCAGCGTGTAGGTGTAGGAGCCATCGGGATGGAGCGACAGCTGACCGTAGGCGCCCGTGGCGTTGCCCACCAGGGTAAAAGTCAATGCCCCGGTGGCACCGGTCACCGAGCCGACAAGGCTTCCGGTGGCGGTTTCGCTGGTGGCGCTCGGGTCGCTGCCGGTGACCGTGCCGGGGGCCAGGTCCTGGCCGTCCTGATGCAGGTCGAGGGCTTTTTCGTAGACGGTAATGTCGTGGTCGGTTTCGGCGACCAGGCAGCTGTCATGCACATTGATAGTGAGGGTGGTGGTGCTCTCGTCACCATCGGCGTCACGCACGGTGTAGGTAAACACATCGGTGGCGCCCGCTGCGCCGACAGCGTCCGGGTTGCTGTGATAGACGGCGTTACCGCTGGCGTCCAGGGTCAGGTAGCCGTAGGTACCGTTGATCTGGGTGTTGAGGCCGCCAATCGCCGGGGTTGACGTGTCGCTGCCACCGCGCACGCCGACCACCGTCCCGCCATCGGCGCCGAGCACATCGTTGTCCAGTACGTTGCCATTGACCGTTCCGCCCTCCACCACCGAGGTGATGTCGGCGCGGGCCTCAGGCACGTCATCGACGATGTTGATGACGATGGTGCTGGTGACGGTGTTGCCCAAGGAGTCCGTGGCCTGATAGGTAAAACTTTCACTCGTCACGTTCGGGCCGTCGTTGGCGTTGGGTGTCGTCGTGGCGGGCGAGGTCAGTGTGTAGGTGTAGGAACCGTCTGGGTTGAGCAACAGTTGCCCGTGGGCACCGGTGGCGTCGCTCACCAGGGCGAAGGTCACGGCGCCAACGGCACCGGTCACCGCCCCGACGAGACTGCCGGTGGCGGTTTCGCCGGTGGCACCCGGGTCGCTGCCGGTGACCGTGCCGGGGGCCAGGTCCTGGCCATCCTGATTCAGGTCGAGGGCTTTTTCGTGGACGCTGATGTCCTGGTCCGGCGTGGCGACGAGACAGACGTCATGCACGTCGATGGTGATGGTGGTGGTGCTTTCATCGCCGTCGGAATCGCGCACGGTGTAAGTGAACACGTCCGTGGCGCCGGGTGCGCTGACGGTGTCCGGATGGCTGTGATAAACCGCGTTGCCATTGGCGTCCAGGGTCAGGTAGCCGTAGGAGCCGTTGATCTGGGTGTTGAGGCCGCCGATTGCCGGGGTCGAGGTGTCGCTGCCGGCGCGTACGCCGATCACCGCGCCGCTGGCAGCAGGCCCATCGGCACCGCCCACGTCGTTGTCCAGGACATTGCCGCTGACCGTCCCGCCTTCGTTCACCGAGGCGGAATCGGCGTGGGCGGTGGGCAGGTCATCGACGATGTTCACGTCGAGGTTGCCGGTGGCGGTGGTGCCGTTGTCATCAGTGACGACGACATTGAATTGCTCGCTGAGGCTGTTGGCACCGTTGGCGTTTGGATGGGCATCGTTGTCCAGCAAGGTGTAGCTGTAGCTGACCACGCCGGTGGCGGCGTTGAAACCGGTGATGGTCAGGGTGTTGCCCAGCGCCGTGGTGATGGACTGTGGAAAACCAGCGACCACACCACCAGTGACGACGTTGATGCCGCCCACACTCATGGTCTGCACGCCGTCCAGCGCGGTGATGGTGAAGGTGCCGCTCTGAGTCAACGCCGATGCATCCGGGCTGCTGCCATCGCTGAGGTTTTTTTCCTGCACCGTCAACTCACCGCCCTCGGTGTCCAGGCCGCTGATGATCACCGGATCGTCGTTGTTATGGACTTGCAGCACCAGGTTCGCGGTGCTGGTGTCGCCATCCGCATCGGTCAGGGTGTAGGTGAAGGTTTCAGTGCCGTTGCCGCCGCCGTGCAACCCTTTGAAGTCCGTGTCGGCGGGGTTGAGGGTGTAGGTGTAGGAGCCATCGGCGTTGAGGATCAATGTGCCGTAGGTTCCGGTGAAGGTGCCTGGCGTTACAGGGCCAGAAGCCACGCGGTCGGCGCCTTCGGTGTCGTTGGTCAGTACGCTGCCGGTCAGGGTCAGGTTGGTTTCCGAGGCGGTGCCGGCGTTGCTGTCGTCCGCGGCGTGAGGCAGGTCATCGACAACGTTCACGTCGAGGTTGCCAGTGGCGGTGGTGCCGTTGTCATCAGTGACGACGACGTTGAATTGCTCACTGAGGCTGTTGGCGCCGTTGGCGTTTGGATGAGCTTCGTTGTCCAGCAAGGTGTAGCTGTAGCTGACCACGCCGGTGGCCGCGTTGAAGCCGGTGATGGTCAGGGTGTTGCCCAATGCGGTGGTAATCGACTGTGGAAAACCAGCGACCACACCACCGGTGACGACGTTGATGCCACCCACGCTCATGGTCTGTACGCCGTCCAGAGCAGTCACGGTGAAGGTGCCACTTTGAGTCAGCGCCGATGCATCCGGGCTGCTGCCATCGCTGAGGTTTTTTTCCTGCACCGTCAACTCACCGCCCTCGGTGTCCAGGCCGCTGATGATCACCGGATCGTCGTTGTTATGGACTTGCAGCACCAGGTTCGCGGTGCTGGTGTCGCCATCCGCATCGGTCAGGGTGTAGGTGAAGGTTTCAGTGCCGTTGCCGCCGCCGTGCAACCCTTTGAAGTCCGTGTCGGCGGGGTTGAGGGTGTAGGTGTAGGAGCCATCGGCGTTGAGGACCAGGGTGCCGTAGGTTCCGGTGAAGGTGCCTGGCGTTACAGGGCCAGAAGCCACGCGGTCGGCGCCTTCGGTGTCGTTGGTCAGTACGCTGCCGGTCAGGGTCAGGTTGGTTTCCGAGGCGGTGCCGGCGTTGCTGTCGTCCGCGGCGTGAGGCAGGTCATCGACAACGTTCACGTCGAGGTTGCCAGTGGCGGTGGTGCCGTTGTCATCAGTGACGACGACGTTGAATTGCTCACTGAGGCTGTTGGCGCCGTTGGCGTTTGGATGAGCTTCGTTGTCCAGCAAGGTGTAGCTGTAGCTGACCACGCCGGTGGCGGCGTTGAAACCGGTGATGGTCAGGGTGTTGCCCAATGCGGTGGTAATCGACTGTGGAAAACCAGCGACCACACCACCGGTGACGACGTTGATGCCGCCCACGCTCATGGTCTGTACGCCGTCCAGAGCAGTCACGCTAAAGGTGCCGCTCTGAGTCAGCGCCGATGCATCCGGGCTGCTACCATCGCTGAGGTTTTTTTCCTGAACCGCCAGCTCACCCCCTTCAGCATCAAGGCCCACCAACACCACTGGATCGTCGTTGTTGTGCACTTGCAGCACCAGGTTCGCAGTGCTGGTATCGCCATCAGAATCGGTCAGGGTGTAGGTGAAGGTTTCGGTACCGCTTCCCCCGCCGTGCAACGCGACGAATTGCGGGTCGCTGGTGTCCAGGGTGTAGGTGTACGTGCCGTTGGGGTTGAGCACCAAGGTGCCGTAGGTTCCGGTGAACGTCCCGCCGATGACCGGGCCGCTGTCGGGACCGGTGGGAATGCGGTCGGCGCCCTGGTGGTCGTTGGGCAGTACGTTGCCAGTGAGGGTGACCAATGTTTCCGATGCGAGGCTTTCGTTGTTGTCGTCGATCGCCTGGGGCACGTCGTCGGTGATGTTGACGTCCAGGGTACCGGTGACGCTGTCGCCATCGGTGTCCACGGCCACGACCGGGAAGTGTTCGGTGAGGGTATTGGCACCGTCGCCGGCGGGATGGGTTTCATTGTCGATCAGGGTGTAGTTGTAGCTGACCACCCCGGTGGCTGGGTTGTAACCGGTGACGGTCAAGGTGTTGCCCAGTGGGCTGGTGATGGTCTGAGGGAAGCCTGTGGGTACGCCGCCGGCGATCACGCTGATGCCGCCGATGCTCAGGCTGCTCAACCCGTCAGGGGCATTGATGGTGAAGGTGCCGCTCTGTACCAACGCGCCTGGATTGCTGGCTGAGCCGTCGGGCAGATTGGCCTCGTTGGCGGTCAGTTCACCGCCCTCCACGTTCAGCCCGTCGAGGGTCACGGGGTTGTCCGGGGTCACCGGTGGCACGGTGTCATTGTTGCCGTTGAGGTTCGCATCGCCGGCCAGGCGTATGAGAGGGAACTCAGGAATCCCGTTGAACCCGGCCGTAGGGAAGCCGATGTGCGGTGCAACGACGCCGCCCACTTCCTCCAGCAGCACAAAACTGTGCCCCCCGCCCAAAGCACCGGCCGCATTCCCGGCACCGGGGCCAGCGGCCGTGGCTTCGCCGGTCTGGGTCGGGTCGGCACCGGCGGCGATGGCTTGCTGCAGTTTCTGCACATCGGTCAGTTGCCCGGTCGTCGGGGTCACTGCTTCAGGCGTATCGACATGGGGTGCCTGGTGGGCGAGCAACTGCGTAGAGAGCGTCAGGTTGCTTTCGCGCCCAAGGGTCAGGTCCTGGCCGTTCGTGAGGTGAACGGCCACAGCCCCTACGGCACCGGTGATCAGGTGCTCGCCGGCATACAGCCGATCTCCTTCGACCAGCGGTCGCCGCTGGCCTGCGGCCGTCTCTGCGAAAACCTGCCCCACAATCTTGCTGACCGTACCGATGAGCGCTGCCATGTGCATTCCTCCCGTTGCCGACCACAGTCGGCACTGTCTGGGTGAAGAAATTCGTGCTCAGGAGCGGCCAAAAAATCTGGAAAATCTGCCAGCTTTCGCGAGAGTCAAAGGCACTAGCCAGTCGCCATAACGACAAAAAACCGTCACCAAAAACACCCACTCGTTCTGCCCTGTTGGCACCTCTTCACATTCTTTCAAAATTCCCATGGAACTTTTATTTGACGTCTGGAAGCCGTAAGAGCCCTTATTTTCAAAGGCTTCTTCCTTGAACAATGTGCCGCTTTTTTCAGAGGACATAAGTTTTTTTCGACATAAGCCTTATGAGAAATTCTTCTTAGGTTTGCCGCAGGATGTTCTTAGCTGTGTTGTTACAAGGTTGAAACGGTTTTGATCTTAAATACGTCAATATTCTGGCGACACAGAAGCACAACAGACCTCAGGAGATGCACCCCATGCGCGTTTTATCCCCTCTTTGCAGCGCGGTTTTGCTGGCGATGGCCTGCTCTTCTTCTGCGCAGGCCATGTCGCTGACCGAAGCGATCCAGAGCACCATTGCGACTCATCCGGAATTGGCGCAACGGGTGGACAGCCGTCTGTCGGCCAATGAAGACGTCAAGGTCGCCAGGGGGGGCTTCTTCCCGTCGGTGGATTTGAATGCCGGCTACGGCCGTGGCTACAGCGACAACCCCAATACCCGCGCCTTGGGCAATCACAACACCAACACCCTGACCTACACCCAGTCGGAGCTGCGCCTGCGGCAGATGCTGTTTGACGGGTTCAACACCAGCAATGAGGTGGAACGCACCAAGGGCGTGGTCAATTCCCGGGCCTATTACGCCCAAGGCACCGCCCAGGACCTGGCCCTGCGCACCATCGAGGTCTACCTGGAAGTGCTCAAGCGCCGCGAACTGGTGACCCTGGCCAAGAACAACCTGCAGGCGCACCTGCGGGTTAACGACCAGATCGGTCTGCGCACCCAGCGCGGCGTGGGCAGCACGGCCGACTCCGATCAGTCCAATGCCCGTCGGGCGCTGGCAGAGAACAACTACGACACCGCCCAGGTCGACCTGGCCGACGCCGAGGCGAACTTCTACAGCGTGGTCGGGCGCATGCCCGATGAGCTGGAAGCACCGCCCTCGACCAAAGGGGAAATGCCCGCCGACCTGCGCGAAGCCCAGCAAAGCATGGTGGACAACCACCCGTACCTGAAATCGGCCCAGGCCGACGTGCAGTCCGCCGAGAGCCAATATGAAGTGGCCAAGTCGCCGTTCTACCCGCGCTTCGACGCCGAGGCCGCGGTGGGCGCCAATAACAACATCGGTGGCGAAGAAGGCCACGACAACAATTGGCGGGTCGGTGTGGTGATGAACTACAACCTGTTCCGCGGCGGCAGCGACAAGGCCCGGCTGGCGTCCAACGCGCACCAGATCGACCAGGCCATGGACATCCGCAACAACGCCTTGCGCCAGCTCAATGAAGACACGCGCCTGGCCTGGAACGCGATGCTCAACGCCCGCAAACAGACTCCTACCGCCCGGGAATATGCCGACACCACTGCCCGCGTGCGGGCCGCCTATCAGGATCAGTTCGGTCTCGGCCAACGGACCCTGCTCGACCTGCTCGACAGCGAAAACGAGCTGTACAACGCCAACCGTCGCTACACCGAAGTGCGCTACACCGAGGAATACTCGATGTACCGGGTGCTGGCGAACATGGGCCTGTTGTTGAGCAAACAGCGGATCGTGCTGCCGGCCGACGCCATCGCCCAGACCGAAGTCAAGAGCGAAGCGCGGTTGCCCGAATTGAAGTAGCCCATTGGGAGCGATCAATGTGACCAGCATGGAACCCGCTACCCCTGGCGCCGACCCGCGCCTGAGCTTCGATGACCCTCTGCTGGATGGTCTGTTGATCCTCTGCAAACTCCATGGCGCGACGGTCAGCCGCGCCAGCCTCAGCGCCGGGCTTCCTATGGCGCACCAACGGCTGAGCCTGGACCTGCTGCCACGCGCAGCGGCCCGGGCCGGTTTGCAGGCACGTTTGCTGCGCCGGGGCCTGGCCGAGATCTCGTCGCTCAATTTGCCGGTCATGCTGATTCTGGCCGGTGGCCGTTGCGCGGTATTGCGACGCTGGCACGAAGACGGCCGGGCGCTGATCCTGCCCTGCGAAGCCGACGGCGGCGAGCAATGGGTCAGTCGCGAGGAATTGATCGCCGACTACGCTGGCCAGGCGCTGTTCGCCCGGCCGCGCCATGAACTCGAAGATCTGCGCTCGCCCCTGGTGCCACGGGTCGAAGCGTGGTTCCGCGACACCTTGAAACTGTCGCGCTGGCTGTACAGCGACGCGATCCTGGCGAGTCTGCTCATCAACCTGCTGGGGTTGATGGTGCCGCTGTTCGTCATGCAGACCTACGACCGCGTGGTGCCGAACCAGGCCACGTCCACCCTGTGGGTGTTGGCCGTGGGACTGTTGATCGGCACCGGCTTCGAGCTGGTACTGCGAGTAGTGCGTGCTCACCTGCTGGACAGTGCCGGCAAGAAAACCGACGTGATCCTCTCCGCTACCCTGTTCGAACGCATCACCGGCATGGCGATGAAGGCCCGGCCGGTGACCATCGGCGGGTTCGCCCAGAGCATCCATGACTTCCAGGGCCTGCGGGAATTTCTCACCGCCGTGACCCTCACCAGCCTGATCGACCTGCCCTTTGCCGTGCTGATGCTGTTGGTGATCGGCCTGCTGGGGGGCTGGCTGGTGGTCATTCCGGTGGTGGCGTTTCCCATCACGGTGATCTTCGCGATGATCATCCAGGTGCGCCTGCGTGATACCGTACAAAAAAGCCTGGCCCTGGGTGCCCAGCGCCAGGCCCTGCTGATCGAAACCCTCGGCGGCCTGGAAACCCTCAAGGCCTGCAGCGCCGAGAGCGAGCGCCAGCATCAATGGGAAAGCACCCACGGCGCCCTCACCCGCCTGGACAGTCACGCACGCAACCTCTCGGCGCTGGCGACCAACGGCACCCTGTTCCTGCAACAACTGGCCGGCATGACCACCATCGTCGCCGGGGTCTACAGCATCATCGCCGGCAACCTCAGCGTCGGCGCGCTGGTGGCGTCCTACATGCTCGGCAGCCGGGTCCTGGCGCCACTGGGACAGATCGCCGGGCTGATCACCCGTTACCAACAGGCCCAACTCACCATGCGCAGCACCGACGCTCTGATGGCCCTGCCCCAAGAGCGCGATGCCAAACAGCGGCCGCTGGACCATACCCAATTGCAGGGAGCGCTGGACGTCCACGGCGTGACGTTCCACTACAACGACCAGAGCACACCGGCGTTGTCGAACGCGAGCTTGCACATCAAGGCCGGCGAACGGGTCGGGATCATCGGCCGCAGCGGCTCAGGCAAAAGTACCCTGGCGCGCCTGGTGATGGGATTTTATGAACCCCAGGAGGGCCAGTTGCTGCTCGACGGCCTGGACCTGCGGCAACTGGACGTCGCCGACCTGCGCCACCAGATCGGCTACGTCGCCCATGACCTGCCGCTGCTGGCCGGCAGCCTGCGCGACAACCTGATCCTCGGTGCCCGCTACATCAGCGATGCCCGCATGCTCGAAGTGGCGGAACTGACCGGTGTCAACGAACTGGCCCGCCAGCATCCCCAGGGGTTCGATCGCCCGGTGGGCGAGCGCGGCCAACTGCTTTCCGGCGGCCAGCGCCAGGCCGTACTGCTGGCCCGGGCCCTGCTGCTCGATCCGCCGATCCTGCTGCTGGACGAACCCACCAGCGCCATGGACAACAGCAGCGAAGACGCCTTGCGGCAAAAGCTGCATACCCACATCCAGGGCAAGACCGTGCTGCTGATCACCCACCGCACTTCGATGCTGAGCCTGGTGGATCGGCTGGTGGTGCTGGACAACGGCCGGATCGTGGCGGATGGGCCGAAAGAGGTGGTGATCGAGGCGCTGCGCAAGGGGCGGGTGGGTTCCGGAACGGCCTAGCAAGCACCGCAGAACTTTTGTGGCGAGGGGATTTAGCGAAACGTCGCACCGCCCCGCTGGGCTGCGAAGCGGCCCTAAAACCTGACACCTCGGTATAACAGGCAGATTGAGTTGACTGGTTTGGGGCTGCTTTGCAGCCCAGCGGGGATAAATCCCCTCGCCACAAAAGCCTTATCCGGTATCACTTCACTTAACCGACGGGTATCCCCATGTCTGCCCAAACATCCGATCCAGCCACCCGAAGCTACTTCGGCAGTTTCAGCAAAAGTGCCGAGAGCGAGTTCATGCCGGAAACCGCCGGCGCGGCGCTGCAGGACTCTCCCCGTCGATCCCGCGTCACCGTGTGGCTGGCCGCCGGGCTGATCGTCACCGCGCTGGTGTGGGCGAAACTGGCGATCCTGCAGGAAGTCACCACCGGCGAAGGCAAGGCGATTCCGTCGAGCAAGGTCCAGGTGATCCAGAACCTGGAGGGCGGCATCGTCACCGAGATTTTCGTCCGTGAAGGCCAGATGGTGAACAAGGGTGACACCCTGCTGCGCCTCGACGACACGCGGTACCGGTCGAACAAGGGCGAGAGCGAGGCCGACCGTTATGCCTTGATGGCCCAGGTCCAGCGTTTGTCGGCGGAGGCCGAAGGGCGGCCTTTCCAGGTATCGGCCGAAGTGACCGCCAAGGCACCGCAAGTGGCCGAGGACGAGCGCTCGCTGTATGAACAACGGCAACGGCGCCTGGCCAGCGAACAACGGACCCTGACCGAACAACTGCGGCAGAAAACCCAGGAGCTGGCGGAGTTTCGTTCCAAGCAAAGCCAGTTCAGCTCCAGCCTGGCCCTGCTGCAAGAGGAAATGAACATGTCCGCGCCGCTGGTGAGTACCGGTGCGGTGTCACCGGTAGAGATCCTGCGGCTCAAGCGCAGCGCGGTGGAGATCCGCGGTTCGCTCAACGCCACCACCCTGGCGATCCCCCGGGCCGAATCGGCGATCAATGAAATCAAGAGCAAGATCGACGAATCGGAACAGACCTTCCGCTCCGACGCGGCCAAGGAACTCAACGAGAAACGCACGGACCTGTCGAAGATCACCGCCTCGAGCATCGCCATCGACGACCGCGTGACCCGCACCACTGTCGTTTCGCCGGTGCATGGGGTGATCAAGCAGCTCAAGGTCAACACCATCGGCGGCGTGGTGCAGCCGGGCAGCGACATGGTGGAAATCGTGCCCATGGAAGACAACCTGCTGATCGAAGCCAAGGTCCGCCCGCAAGACGTTGCCTTCCTCAATCCGGGCCAGAAAGCCATGGTCAAGTTCAGCGCCTACGACTACACGATCTACGGCGGGCTGAGCGCCCGGCTCGAACTGATCGGTGCCGATACCATCACCGACGACAAGGGCAACAGTTTCTACCTGATCCAGGTGCGTACCGATAAGAACCATCTGGGCGGCGACACCAAACCGCTGCTGATCATTCCGGGGATGGTGGCGACGGTGGACATCATTACCGGGGAGAAAAGTGTGCTGGATTACCTGCTCAAGCCGGTGTTGAAGGCGCGGACCGAGGCGATGCGCGAGCGGTAACGGCCTGATCGTTCCCACGCTCTGCGTGGGCACGCATCCTGTGACGCTCCGCGTCACGCTTGGGGGACGCTGAGCGTCCCTGGCGGCATTCCCACGCGGAGCGTGGGAACGATCATCAGTGGGTGTGGTTACGCTGGTAAGTCTCCTCCCCCATCGCCGCAATCTGCCCCTCAATCAACGCCTCGAACGGCCTGAGCAACGGCTCGAAACCCACCGGTGCTTCCAGCACCTGCAACGCCTGGACAATCGCCTCCACCGTCGACAATGCGCCCGGTCCCGGAGCCTTGCGCAAGCGGTAACGGGACACCCCGCCATCGGCCATGGTCACCCTCGGCAACGCCGCCAGCAACGGATTGAGGTGCAGCAACTTGCGCGCCTTGCGCCAGGTACCGTCCGGCACCACCAATAGCAGCGGTTCATCGGACGGCGCATAGGCCTGCATCGGTTGCGCATTCTCGCCGGGGAACAGCAGGCAGGCCCGATAACCCGGTTGATTGAGCAACCGGGGCAGATCCTCGAACACCTCGCCCACGACCAGCTCCGCATTGTTGAGCCCCAACGCCGCCAGCCGGGCGGTGTTCAAGGCGTGGTTCACTTCGCTGGGATGTTGCAGCAGCAAGACCCGGGTGCGGCTGTCGAGGCTGGGGATCAGCGGGCACAGGCAATGGCTTTGCGGCCTATGGCAGCGCGGGCAATGAATTCTGGACATGACGGCACCTCAGGCCTGGTTGAGCTGCGCCTTGAGCAGGTCGCGGAAAGTCTGGATCAGCGGCTCGCGGCTGCGGCCACGGCGCACGATCATCGAAAACGGCGCCTGATAGCCGAACGTGGCCGGCAACAACACCCGCAGGTCGCCCTTGTCGACCCAGGCCTGGGCATAGTGCTCGGGCAGGTAGCCGATGTAGGCGCCGGACAAGACCAGGATCAGTTGCGCCTCCATGCTCTCCACCGTCGCGGCGCTGTGCTTGAAGCCGTGGCGGGCCAGTTCGGCCTGGCTCCAGTAACCGCGCCCGACCATGCGCTGCTGGGTGATGAGTTGTTCGGGGATACGCCGTTCGTTGAACAGCGGGTGACGGTTGCTGCAATACAACCAGTGTTGTTCGCGGTACAGGGGCATGTAGACCAGCCCGCTCATGCGCGTGGAAAACGCACCGATGGCGAGATCGAGGCGGTTGTCCTGCACGCCGAGTTGCAGTTCGTAGGGGCTCATGACCGACAGGTGCAGGTGCACCGCCGGGTGCTCGAGGCTGTAGGCGCCGATGGCTTCGGCGAACGGCAGGGCCTTGTCACTGACGGTGGAATCGATCACCCCCAGGTTCAACGTGCCGCGCAATTCTCCCTTGAGGGCGGCGGCATATTGCTCGAAACCTTCAAGCTCACCCAACAGGCGCAGGGTTTCCTGGTGGAACAGCTCGCCCTTGCTGGTCAGGCTGAACCCGCCCCGGCCGCGATGACACAACACCAGGCCCAGGGCCGACTCAAGCTGGCTCATGTAGGTGCTGATGGCCGAGGTGGAGAGGTTGAGCTCGTGCTGGGCATTGGCGAACCCCTGGTGCCGGACCACGCTGACGAAAATGCGCAGCAGTTTCAGGTCGGGTAGAGCGTTGGTCATTGGGGTTTCTCCGTACCGGCGGGTCACTGCAAAACTTTGTGGCGAGGGGATTTATCCCCGCTGGGGCGCGAAGCGGCCCCGAATCCTGACACCTCGGTGCATCAGGAATATTGATTGGGGCTGCTTCGCAGCCCAGCGGGGCGGTGCGACGTTTCGCTAAATCCCCTCGCCACAGGGTATCCATCAGGGCCAACAGCAAGCGCCTATCTGGACAGAAGTCTATCGCCCCGCCCCGCATTAGTTTAGAAAATTCTGAACTAAGTATTTGCCCCCAGGGATTCTTCACGGCCACGGCTTTTCGCAGAATCGGCCCCTGATAACTAAAACAAACGATGAGGCCCTACCCGTGGACAAGATTCTTCACCAACCACTGGGCGGCAACGAAATGCCGCGCTTCGGCGGCATCGCCACCATGATGCGACTTCCCCACGTGCCCACCGCCGCCGGCCTGGACGCTGCCTTCGTCGGCGTGCCGCTGGACATCGGCACCTCCCTGCGCGCCGGCACCCGATTCGGGCCTCGGGAGATCCGCGCCGAATCCGTGATGATCCGCCCCTACAACATGGCCACCGGTGCCGCGCCGTTCGACTCGCTGTCGGTGGCCGACATCGGCGACGTGGCGATCAACACCTTCAACCTGCTGGACGCGGTGCGGATCATCGAGGAGTCGTACCACAAGATCCTCGAACATAACGTCATCCCGCTGACCCTGGGCGGCGATCACACCATCACCCTGCCGATCCTGCGGGCCATCCACAAGAAACACGGCAAGGTCGGCCTGGTGCACATCGACGCCCATGCCGATGTGAACGACCACATGTTCGGCGAGAAAATCGCCCACGGCACCACCTTCCGCCGCGCTGTGGAAGAAGGCCTGCTCGATTGCGATCGCGTGGTGCAGATCGGCCTGCGGGCCCAGGGCTACACCGCCGATGACTTCAACTGGAGCCGTCGCCAGGGTTTCCGCGTGGTTCAGGCCGAAGAATGCTGGCACCACTCCCTGGCACCGCTGATGGCCGAAGTCCGCGAGAAAGTCGGCGGCGGCCCGGTCTATCTGAGTTTCGACATCGACGGCATCGACCCGGCCTGGGCACCGGGCACCGGCACCCCGGAAATCGGTGGCCTGACCACCATCCAGGCCATCGAAATCGTGCGCGGCTGCCAAGGCCTCGACCTGGTCGGTTGCGACCTGGTAGAAGTCTCGCCACCGTACGACACCACCGGCAACACCTCGCTGCTGGGCGCCAACCTGCTGTACGAGATGCTCTGCGTACTGCCCGGCGTGACCCATCGCTGAGGCGCCGTCATGAACGAACGAGATCAAGTACTCAGGGCCGCCGCGGAATTGGTGTCGGCCTTCGCTCGCAATGACCGCGACGCCTACTTCGGTGCGTTCACCACCGACGCGAGTTTCGTGTTCCACACCCTCGAACAGCCCCTGCTGTCTCGCGATGCCTATCAGGTGCTGTGGGATCGCTGGCGGTCCGAGGAGGGTTTCGAGGTGCTTTCGTGCTCTTCGAGCAACGCCTTCGTCAGCCTGCAAGGGGACGTGGCGGTTTTCATCCATGACGTGGCCACCGAGCTGCGCATGCTAGGGGAGCGACACTTTAGCCAGGAGCGCGAAACCATTGTGTTTCGCCAAGAACAACAGGGCCTATGGCTGGCCTGCCATGAACATTTGTCCGCAATGCCGGAAGGGCTGCCACCCTTTAGCCAAACAGGCGACGCTCACATTCGATGAGCGCGCCGTGATGATCGGAGCAGATCATGCATAACAATAACGACAATAGCCTTACGCAAATCGAAACCAACGGAGTCGAACAGATCCCGGACCATGAACGCACCGCCGGCCCGGGCGACCTGTTTCGCCTGATCTTCGGCGGCGCCAATACCTTCGCCACCGCCGTGCTCGGCAGTTTCCCGGTGCTGTTCGGTCTGTCGTTCCAGGCCGGAGTCTGGGCGATTGTGCTGGGGGTGCTGGTGGGTTCGATCATTCTCGCGCCCATGGGCCTGTTCGGCCCGCTCAACGGTACCAACAACGCGGTGTCTTCCGGTGCGCACTTTGGCGTGCACGGGCGGATCGTCGGTTCGTTCCTGTCGCTGCTGACCGCCATCGCGTTCTTCTCGCTGTCGGTGTGGAGTTCCGGGGACGCGCTGATCGGTGGCGCCAAGCGCTTGATCGGCGTGCCGGAAACCGACCTGAGCCTGGGGCTGGCCTACGGCCTGTTCGCCCTGCTGGTATTGACGGTGTGCATCTACGGCTTCCGCTTCATGCTGTGGGTCAACCGCATCGCCGTGTGGGCCGCCAGCTTGCTGTTCCTGCTGGGCATTATCGCCTTCGCACCGAGCTTCGACAGCCAGTTCGCCGGCACCGTCGGCCTCGGTCAGCCGGGTTTCTGGGCCGCCTTCATCGGCGCGGCGCTGGTGGCCATGAGCAACCCGATTTCCTTCGGCGCGTTCCTCGGTGACTGGTCGCGCTACATCCCGCGCCACACCCCCAAGCGGCGCATCATGGCAGCGGTGATCGCCGCGCAACTGGCGACACTGATTCCGTTCCTGTTCGGCCTCGCTACCGCCACCATCGTGGCGATCAAGGCACCGGACTACATCGCGGCGAACAACTACGTGGGCGGACTGCTGGCGGTGTCGCCGAGCTGGTTCTTCCTGCCGGTGTGCCTGATTGCGGTGATCGGTGGCATGTCCACCGGCACCACGTCGCTGTATGGCACCGGGTTGGACATGTCCAGCGTGTTTCCGCGAGTGCTGTCGCGGGTCAAGGCGACGCTGCTGATCGGCGTGCTGTCGATTGCCTTCATCTTCATCGGGCGCTTCGCCGCGAACCTGGTGCAGAGCGTGTCGACCTTCGCCGTGCTGATCATCACCTGCACCACGCCATGGATGGTGATCATGATCATTGGCCTGCTGGTGCGCCGCGGCTTCTACTGCCCGGATGACCTGCAAGTGTTCACCCGCGGCGAAACCGGCGGCCGCTACTGGTTCAGCCACGGTTGGAATTGGCGCGGCCTGGGGGCGTGGATTCCCAGCGCACTGGTGGGGTTGTGCTTCGTCAACCTGCCGGGGCAGTTCGTCGGGCCACTGGGCGAGCTGGCCGGGGGCATCGACATCAGCCTGCCGGTGACCCTGGGTCTGGCTTCGGTGGTGTACCTGGGGTTGCTGGGGCTTTTTCCAGAACCGGCGGCGGTGTATGGCCCATCCCCCACTACTCAGGCGGACGCAAAACCTGTGGCGAGGGGATTCATCCCCGCTGGAGCGCGCAGCGGTCCCCAACCCTGACTCCTCGGTGTGCCAGACAAATTGAGTTGAATGTTTTGGGGCCGCTTCGCAGCCCAGCGGGGCGGTGCGACGTTTCGATAAATCCCCTCGCCACAAAGGCAGCACACACCCCGACCTCACTATAAAAAAGACAATCGGAGACACGCCATCATGGCTTTGGATTTAATCGTCGTTCTCATCTACGCCGCCGGCATGATCGCCCTCGGCTGGTACGGCATGCGCCGCGCCAAAACCCGTGACGACTACCTGGTCGCCGGGCGCAACCTGGGCCCGGGCTTCTATCTGGGCACCATGGCCGCCACCGTACTGGGCGGCGCGTCCACCATCGGCACCGTGCGCCTGGGTTATGTCCACGGGATTTCCGGGTTCTGGCTGTGCGGCGCCATCGGCCTGGGTATCGTCGGCCTGAGCCTGTTCCTCGCCAAGCCGTTGCTCAAACTGAAGATCTACACCGTCACCCAGGTGCTGGAGCGCCGCTATAATCCGGCCGCACGCCACGCCAGTGCGTTGATCATGCTGGTGTATGCGCTGATGATCGGCGCCACTTCGACCATCGCCATTGGCACCGTCATGCAGGTGCTGTTCGGCCTGCCCTTCTGGGTCTCGATCCTGGTGGGCGGCGGTGTGGTGGTGCTGTATTCCACCATCGGCGGCATGTGGTCGCTGACCCTCACCGATATCGTGCAATTTTTGATCATGACCGTCGGCCTGGTGTTCCTGCTGATGCCGATGTCCATCATGGACGCCGGCGGCTGGGATGCGATGGTGGCGAAACTGCCGGCCAGCTACTTCGATTTCACCGCGATCGGCTGGGACACCATCGTCACGTACTTCCTGATCTACTTCTTCGGCATCTTCATCGGCCAGGACATCTGGCAGCGGGTGTTCACCGCCCGCAGCGAAGGCGTGGCAAAAGTCGCCGGCACCGCCGCCGGTTTGTATTGCGTGCTGTACGGCCTGGCCGGGGCGCTGATCGGCATGGCGGCCAAGGTGTTGCTGCCGGACCTTGCCAACGTCAACAACGCTTTTGCCAGCGTGGTCCAGACCAGCCTGCCCAGCGGTATTCGCGGGCTAGTGGTGGCCGCGGCACTGGCTGCGTTGATGTCCACCGCCGCAGCGGGCCTGCTCGCGGCCTCGACCACGGTGGTTCAGGATCTGCTGCCCCGCTTGCGCCAGGGCCGTGAAAACACCGGCGGCGATGCCCATGAAAACCGCATCGCGACCCTGTTGATGGGCGTGGTGGTGCTGGGCATCGCCCTGGTGGTCAGCGACGTGATCAGCGCCCTGACCCTGGCCTACAACCTGTTGGTGGGCGGCATGCTGATCCCGCTGATCGGCGCCATCTACTGGAAACGCGCCACCACGGCGGGCGCCATCACCAGCATGTCACTGGGCTTCCTGACCGCGCTGTTCTTCATGCTCAAGGACGGCCTCGACGCCAACACGCCGATCTACTACAGCCTGGGCGTGGCGCTGGTGAGTTTTGTGGTGGTGAGTGTGTTGTCGCCACGGGCGAATGTGGTGGCGAAGACGGTTTGATTATTGGTAAACGACTGTGGGAGCGAGCCTGCTCGCGATGGCGGCGTATCAGCTACGACTTATGCTGCTGATACAACGCATTCGCGAGCAGGCTCGCTCCCACAAAAAATAGACCTGACAGGTAATCAGCGGCGACGCGGCTGGCGGCGGCGTTGCTCGTCATCGGTGCGGATCGGGATCGGCTGCATGGGCGGTTCGATCAGGCCGAGTGCGACACCCAGGTCGTGAAGCCAGTTCTGAATTTTCTCTTTCATCGTGGTGCCCCCTCAGGGTCATGCGAGCGGCAGATTTCTGTGGCCCCTTCGCGTTGATAATAGTCCGATGTGCTGCGCAATGCTCGTCTCTGTTTGCAATGATCTGTTACTGAATTGATCCAAATCCCACCCCCGTAGTTCAAGCCGATTGGGCCGTCGCCACGGGCGTCCGCGGCCAGGCCTGTTGCTGCAACTCGATCCAGGCGTTCAGGTTGGCCCCGACCATGCCCTTGCGCCACATCAGCCAGGTGGTGGCACTGGCAAACGGCTCGGCCAATGGATGCACCGTCACCCGCTCGCGGCCCGGCATGCTGGCCAGCATCGACTCGGACAACAACGCCACCCCGGAGCCGGCGATCACGCACGCCAGCATCCCCTGATAAGACTCGATCTCCATCGCCCGGCCCATGGTCGCGTGGTCATGGGCAAACCAGGCCTCCAGGCGCATGCGATACGAACAGCCCCGGCGAAAGGTGAACACCGAGCGGCCCTGGACATCCAGCGCACTGCGCACCGGCGGATGATCGGCCTCGGTAATCACCACCAATCGCTCGTCGCACAACGGCACGCCGTCCAACCCCGCCAGCTCCAGCGGGCCATCCACCAACGCCGCATCGAGACGCCCGGTGAGCAAGCCTTCGAGCAATTCCCCGCTGGGCCCGGACTGCACTTGCAGGTTCACCGCCGGGTACGCCCGGTGATAACTGGCCAGCAGGTCCGGCAGGTGAATCGCCGCCGTGCTGTACATGGTGCCCAGCACAAACTCCCCGGCCGGTTGGCCGCCCTGCACGGCCGCATGGGCTTCGTCGTGCAGGGCAAAGAGCTTGGTCGCATAGTCCAACAGGACTTTTCCCGCCGGCGAAAGCTGCAAGCGCTGACGCTCCCGTAGGAAAAGATCCACGCCCAACTGCTCTTCGAGCTGCTTGAGCCGGGTCGACAGATTCGACGGCACCCGGTGCAGGCGCTCGGCGGCTCGGGTGATGGACCCTTCCTCGGCCACGGCCTGGAAGATCCGCAACTGGCTGAACTCCACGACATTCTCCAAAAAGGAACAAGTTACTCACTATTATTCATTTTTAATGAAAGTCAATCGGTTCTAGCCTGACGGTCATTCGCCTCAACGTGGAGAACGATCATGTCGCCCCTTATTCGCCTGCTCGCCAGCTTCATCGCTTTGATGATGGCCATGGGCATCGGCCGCTTCGCCCTTACACCTCAGTTACCTCATCTCATCGGCGAAGGTCAGATCGACTTGACCGCCGCCGGTCTGATTGCCGCCGCCAACTACCTGGGTTATTTCCTCGGCGCGCTGGACGCGATGTTCGCTCGCCGCCCGGAACAGGTGCGCCGGCGTTTGCTCGGTGGCCTGTGGCTGTGCGTGCTGCTGACCCTGGCGTCGTTCTGGGCCTGGGGCTTCTGGCCGCACCTGGCGCTACGCTTCGGCACCGGCGTGGCGAGTGCCTGGGTGCTGGTGATGATCACGGCACTGAGCCAACCCTTGGCCGCCGCGGCGGGACAGCCACGGCTGGGGGCGCTGGTATTTGCCGGACCGGGGCTGGGGATTTTTCTCACAGGCCTGCTGGCCTTGGGCTCGAACCTGTTGGGCCAGACGTCCGCCACGCTGTGGCTGGTGTATGCCGGTGTGGCTCTGGCGATGCTGCTGGTGGTGCTGCCGATCCTGCCACAACCCGCCGCAGTCGCGACCGTTGCGCCGCCGGCCGGCTCATCGCCGAACCGTGGCATTGCCCGGCTCGGCGTGGTGTATGCCTTGTACGGCGTGGGCTACATCATTCCCGCCACGTTCCTGTCGCAGATGGCCTCGGCGCAATTCCACGGCCAATGGCAGGCCGACCTGTTCTGGCCCTGCTTCGGCCTGGCCGCCGCCCTCGGCGTGTTGCTGGTGAGCCTGCGTCGGCCAAACCCGAACAGCACCGGTCGCTGGCTGATCGGCACGTTATGGCTGCAGGCCGCCGGGGTGTTCGCCTGCCTGCTGGGCAGCGGGCCGGGGTTGGCGCTGGGGGTGATCCTGTGTGGCGCGCCGTTCCTGGCGTGCATGCAACTGGTGATGCTGCGCTCCCGGGAACTGGCCCCCCACGCCACCCAGCGCAACGCCGGGCTGTTGACTGCGTGCTTTGCCGTGGGCCAACTCAGCGGGCCGTTGCTGGCGGCGCTGAGCAGTCACTTCAGCGGCGGCCTGCAACCGGCGTTGGTGGTTGCCGGCTGCGGTCTGGTGCTGGCTGGCGGATTGCTGCTGCGACCGGCTCGCCAGAGCGCGGTGAACCCCTGCGCCCAAACCGCCCTGCGCTGATCAGGCCCGGCCGACCGAGCTGAACGAGGAGTTCAGTTGGGTCGCCCGCTCACGCCGCGCCAGGGCGAAATACAACACCCCGCCGAGGAAGCAACCGGTGAACCAGGCAAAGTTGGCCATCGGTTGCAGCAGCGGCGTGAAGGTGATCGCCACCCCCATCAGCGTCGCCGGAACCAGCGCCTTGACCGCCGTCCAGTTGATGCCGCCGCTGTAGTAATACCGCCCGCTCGGCCCGTCATTGAACAGCGCGTCGACGTCGATCGCCTGCTTTTTGATCAGGTAGAAGTCCACCAGCAGAATCCCGAACAGCGGGCCGATGAAGGCCGCCAGCACGTCCAGGGTGTAATGGATCACTTCAGGATTGTTGAACAGGTTCCAGGGCGTGATGAAAATCGACGCCAGCGCAGCGATCATGCCACCGGCACGCCAACTGATCTTGCTGGGCGCGACGTTGGCGAAATCGAAGGCCGGCGATACGAAGTTGGCAACAATGTTGATGCCGACGGTGGCGGTGACGAAGGCAAAGGCGCCGAGCAGCACGGCCACGCTGTTGTCGATGCGCGCCACGGTGGCGATCGGGTCATGGAGCATTTCGCCGAACACCGGCAGGGTCCCGGACACAATCACCACGGTGACCAGCGAGAACGCCAGGAAATTCACCGGCAGCCCCCAGAAATTGCCCCGGCGCACGTCAGACATGCTCCGGCAGTAGCGACTGAAATCGCCGAAATTCAGGGTCGGCCCGGAAAAGTACGACACCACCAGCGCCGTCGCTACGATCACTTGACCGAACGCCTGCCAGCCGGACAGGGACTTTTCCGCCAGGGTAAAGCTGATGTTGCTCCAACCGGCCTTCCACACAATCCAGCCGGCCAGCAAAAACATCACCGCGTAGACCACCGGCCCGGCCCAGTCGATGAAACGGCGGATCGACTCCATGCCCGTCCAGAACACCAGCGCCTGGACGAACCACAGGCTGAGGAAACCAAACCAGCCCAGGTAAGACAAACCGACAAAATGCGGCGTCGCATAGGCTTCCATTGTAGGAAAGAACCGCAGCACCACGATGATCAGCGCACTGGACGCCAGGTACGTCTGAATGCCGTACCACGCCACGGCGATCAAGCCACGAATCACCGCAGGAATGTTCGCCCCGAACACCCCGAACGCCAGCCGGCAGATCACCGGATACGGCACCGCCGCCTGCTGGCTCGGCTTGGCCACCAGATTGGCGATCACCTGCACGATGCAGATCCCGCCCAACAGCGCGATCAACACCTGCCAACTCGCCAGCCCCAGCGCGAACAGGCTGGCGGCGAACACATAGCCACCGACGCTGTGCACATCACTCATCCAGAACGCGAAGATGTTGTACCAATTCCATTTCTGCGGCAGCGGGCCCAGGTCTTCGTTATAGAGGCGGGGGCTGTAGCCGTTGGGTAATTGCTCGGACATCGCGGGGCTCCTTATGAGTTCCACCGTGCCCCCGAGACGACCTGCTCACCACACTGCGCACGGGAGCCGGCATGGTTTGTATACGAAGCGCTACGCAGAATGCGTGCCATAGGCGGGGAATATGAGACAAACCGAGGTGTATGGCGGGGTTTGATAGCGGGCAGGAAGGGACATACGCCCACGAACAGGGCGCGAGTGCATGCTAAAGGTGCAAGATTTTGTATACAGCCAGATCAAAGGGTCTGACTCAGCTTTTGTGGCGAGGGGATTTATCCCCGCTGGGCTGCGTAGCAGCCCCAAGACAGCCAAGTTGTTCTGCCTGGCACACCGAGGTGTCAGGTTTTAGGGCTGCTACGCAGCCCAGCGGGGATAAATCCCCTCGCCACAAAAGCATCCTTTCCGACACAGATTCTGTTGTCGGCTGAAAGATCAACTCAACTCAATACGATCCGCATGAATAACAATCTGCCCATTCTTGTACAGCGCACCAATGGCCTTCTTGAAGTTGCCCTTGCTCACGCCAAACAGGCTGCTGATCAGCGCCGGATCGCTCTTGTCGCTGACCGGCAGGGTGCCGTTGTTGTCACGCAACTTGGCGAGGATCTTGGCATTCAGGCTGGTGGCGGCTTCCTGGCCGACCGGTTGCAGGCTCAGGCTGATCTTGCCGTCCCCACGGATTTCCTTGATGTAACCTTTTTCCTGCTTGCCGGGGCGCAGGAACTTGAAGACTTCGTTCTTGTGGATAAGTCCCCAGTGGCGGTTATTGATGATCGCCTTGAAGCCCATGTCGGTGGCTTCGGCAACCAGCAGGTCCACTTCCTGGCCCGGCGCGTAGTTGGCCGGCGTCTTGTCCAGGTGACGGTCCAGCCGCGCCGTAGCGGTGATGCGGCGGGTATGCTTATCGAGATAGACGTGCACCACGCAATAATCCCCGGCCGTCATCTGGCGTTTCTCTTCCGAGAACGGCAGCAACAGATCCTTGGGCAGGCCCCAGTCGAGGAACACGCCGATGCTGTTGACTTCAACCACTTTCAGACTGGCGAATTCACCGACCTGGACTTTGGGTTTTTCCGTGGTCGCGATCAGTTTGTCGTCGCTGTCCAGGTAAATGAAAACATTGAGCCAGTCTTCATCTTCACTGGGAATATCCTTGGGGATATAACGATTGGGCAAAAGGATTTCGCCGTCCGCACCACCGTCCAGATATAAACCGAAGTTCGTGTGTTTAACCACTTGCAAACTGTTGTAGCGACCGACTAAAGCCATTTCCGAATACCCTCATTGCGTGGGCGGCATTCTACCCGGTTTTGCGGTGCGATTCGTGACCGGCAGGAAAGCGTCCCTTCCGAGAATCAGCCACTCGTCAGGCAGACCACGTCCCATGCGGCCGATGCGCACAGGCCGGTCGACGTTACACTTCCCTGTTGGTTGTTATTTAAAACAGTGGCTTAGGGCAATGACCGTGGCATAAATCCGCCACTTGCCCAACCCTGTCCAGATCATTCAGCGGGATATCGACCAAGCAAGGGTCATGTATTTCCTGTACGATGCCTGGCCCAATTAATTATCGACAGGTTAATGGCCGCCATGCGCGTAAAAGCATCCCACAGCAAAGCAAAGCCAGCTCCAGCCGTTGAAACCAGCGAATCGATCAACGATCAGATTGCTGCGTTCCTCAAGTCCGGCGGTGAAATCCAGCAAATTGCCAAAGGCGTCAGCGGCCAGACATTCGGCCCGTCCAAGCAGATCAGCCTGGGCAAAAAGTAAACCCCGCATCACCTGGTCCCAAAGCGCTTTGAGCTTCGAAGCGCTTGGACTGGAACCCTCCCCCGCCACATCTCCCTCGTAAAAATCGACGAACGGCCTTCACCGCCGGATATTCGTCGGTATGCTTGCACCTCTCTAGCTCAAGTGCTCCAGCTTGTCCTGCTCCTCGCTATTCACGGAGTGAAGCATGCGCCTTCCCATTGTCCTGCTGAGCATCAGCCTGCTGGCCTGTCCCCCTGCCCACGGACAGATTTTCCAACGCGAACTCGGCGACTTTGACCTGAAGCTCGGCACCAGCCCCAGCCGCAGCATGGCCCAAGGCCTCGTCACGCCGTCGAGCACCGGCTCATTTCATGGCGGCCTGGACCTGAGCCACGACAGCGGCTGGTACTTTGGCCAATGGTCACCCAGCGCCGGCCTGACCTCGTCCGCCGACCTCGAGGTGGATTCCTACATGGGTTTTAAACAGCCCTTCGACCAGACCCTGGGCTATGAAGTCGGCCTGATCCACTACAGCTACCCCACTGTCGACACCCTCGACAGCCAGGAACTCTATGGTGGCCTGACCGTGCTCGGCAGTCGTTTCGGCGCAGCCCTGAGCAACGATCCCGACAAACAGAACAGCACGCTGTTCGCCGACCTGGGCGGTAACGTGCCGTTCGGCATCGGCGTCAGCGCCAAATACACCACCCATCAGCTCAACACACCGGTTTCGGTCGAGAACGGCTACGTAGGCAGTTTCAGCGACTGGTCGTTGAAAATTTCCCGTCCGTGGCGGGGCATCGACCTGGACCTGATCTACAGCGACTCCAGCCTCAGCGGTAGCAGCTGCTCGGCCTATTCCGGCCACAACAGCGAATGCGACGGCCTGCTGACCCTGAAGATGGCCCACCCGTTTTACTAAGGGTTACGTATTCACTCGGCTGAACTGCCGCGCGCCTGCCATGCTCAAACAAAACACCGATGGCTTCGCAAGGACTCGCTCATGTCGCGCTGGTTTATACGCACCGCCACCTTTATCGCCCTGCTGCTGTTGCTCACGGCCTGCAGCCGTATCGGCCTGGCCTACCGCAACCTCGACCTGATCATCCCCTGGACCCTCAATGACTACCTGGAGATCAACGGCGAGCAAAAGGACTGGTTCAACGAACGCCTCAAGGAACACCTGAGCTGGCACTGCACCACGCAACTGCCGGGTTACCTCGACTGGCTGGACCGCTTGAAAACCATGGTCCAGACCGATCAGGTGAGCGACGAAGCGCTACAACAGCGCACCCGGGAAGCCAAGGCCGCCATCGCCGAAACCGCTCGAGAGATCACTCCGTCCGCCATCGAACTGCTGCAAGGCCTGAACGACGAACAAGTCGCCGACATGGACGCCGCCTTCATCAAGGACCAGCGCAAACGCCAGCAGGATTACCTCAAGCCGTCGCTGCAACAACAGATCCAGGAACGCAGCGAACGCATGGAGAAACGTCTGAACGACTGGCTCGGCCCCCTCAACATCGCCCAACGCCAGCGCGTGGTGGCCTGGTCCACCGCCCTGGGCGACCAGAACCAGCAATGGATCGCCAACCGCGCCCATTGGCAGAACCAGTTCAGCGCCGCCGTGGCCCAGCGCCACAACCCGGACTTCCCGAAACGCATCGAGCAACTGCTGGTCAACCGCGAAAGCCTCTGGACACCCGCCTACCGCGAGGCCTACAACAAAACCGAAGCCCAGGCCCGCAGCCTGCTGGTAGACCTGATGGCCGACAGCACCCCGCCCCAACGCGAACGGCTGTTGAAGAAAATCGACGGGGTGAAGAAGGACTTTACCGACTTGAAGTGCCTGAAAGCCGCAAAAAACTGAACAAACACGCTCTCTCAAACACAGAAAAACCCTGTGGGAGCGAGCCTGCTCGCTCCCACAAGTGTTGTGTACAACCCTCAGGCAATCTGCGCCTTCGAAGCCAGATCATCAAAGGTAAACTCATCCAGCGCATCCTCCTGCTCATCCAGCACCTGGCGCGGATGATCATTCCCGGGAATGCTGCTGTCGATCAGGCTCAACAACCGCGAACCCCGCACCGTCAGCACGAAATTCTCACCATTGCCGCCCTCTTCCTCCGGCCGAGGCTCAATGAAGCCACGCTCCAGCAGCAACTTTTCGTACTCCCCGGCGACCGCTTTCAGATGATCGAGGTTCTCGATGTCCTCACCCGCGGCCGCTTTCGCCGCCGCGTACTCCTCCGCATAAGGCCGAGGCGTAAAACTGTGGCCGGCGCCGTTCTGCACCTCGTGCAACAACCGTTCGATCAAGTCCCAGTTATAAGTCGTCATCCTGGTCCATCCTCCAAAGAGTGAGATGCCTACCTAAGGTGTGACCGAGGCGCCACGCCACCGTTCAGCCAGGCTTCCAGGCGGACCGTCTGGCCAACCGACCAACGGTCTGTCGAATTCGTCCAAGGCCAGACGACCACTTGTTGAACAGCCCTGCCCCTAGGAGAAATCACCATGAACGTAGAGAATCATCCCGTCGTCTCGCGGGAAGAATGGCTCAAGGCTCGCCAACAACACCTGGCCCACGAAAAAGCCTTCACCCGCGAACGCGACAAACTCAGCGCCGAACGCCGCGCCCTGCCCTGGGTCAAAATCGACAAACCCTACCGCTTCCAAGGTCTCCATGGCGAACTCAGCCTGACCGACCTGTTCGGCGGCCGCAGCCAACTGATCGTCTACCACTTCATGTTCGGCCCTGGCTGGAAAGAAGGCTGCCAGGGCTGCTCCTTCCTCTCCGACCACATCGACGGCGCCAACCAACACCTATCCCACCACGACGTCGCCATAGTAGCCGTCTCCCGCGCCCCGTTCGCCGAATTCCAGCCATTCAAACGCCGCATGGGCTGGGCCTTCGACTGGGTCTCTTCAAACGGTTGCGACTTCAACTACGACTTCGGCGTCAGCTTCAAAGCCGAAGACACCGCCGCCGGAAAGGCCACCTACAACTACGAAAAAACCGACACCGCCGAAGGCGAACTCCCCGGCCTGAGCGTCTTCTATCGCAACGAAGCCGGCGAGATCTTCCACACCTACTCCACGTATGCCCGGGGTTTGGACATGCTGGTCGGGACTTACCACTACCTTGACTTGACGCCGAAGGGTCGTAATGAGGACGAGATCATGGACTGGGTACGGCATCACGATAAATACGAGGACACCAAGCCCAACGGCTGCTGCCACGGTTGATGCAGGGCATTCACCTACCGCCCAGTCGAGCAAAGCTCCCGTGGCGAGGGAGCTTGCTCCCGCTCGACTGCGCAGCAGGCGCCTGCGGTGCCAGAACCAACACCACCGCTTGGATGTGATTGGGAGACGATTGCGGGCGCAGGAATAGGAGCAATGAAACGGGCGACCTGATTCGCCCGTTTCATTGTTGGATCCTTTATTACCGGTGGTTTTGCTGCGCTTGCATGTACTGACGCAGAAGTTGATTGATGCGCGTCTGGTAACCAGCGCCCTGCCCCTTGAACCACTCCAGCACATCGGCGTCGAGGCGAATGGTCACTGCTTGTTTTGTCGGAACACGCAGCTCCGCGCGACGAAAGAAATCCTCTCCCAATTCGGGAATGTCGCTAGTGTCGATGTCTTCGTCATTGATTCTGGCCAAGCGCTCCCAGTCAGTCTTCGATGCTTTTGACATATAGTTTGGCCTCCTGCTGAGTGGATTTTCGGGCTGAGATGATACGGATGACATCGCCACGCCGTTCGGTATACACGACCACGCCAATCAACACCTTGATCCAGCCAATTGCGATCCAGCGATCTTCGTCGTAATCCGCTCGGTAATCGTGCAGAACCAGCACAGAATGCTGGAAGACGGCCGGAACGTCGTTGAAGTCGATACCGTGTTTGCGGATATTGGCTCGGTTCTTCTCTTCGTCCCATTCAAACCGCATGGGACGCCCTGTACTTACTTACGTACATACACAATACTCTTCTCGACAGGAATGCGAAGCCCCTGGTGGGCCCATAATCGTGGTTGGTCCTCGACGTCTCGCAATGGAAGCGAAAGACAAAAGCGTAGGGAACGCATTTCCGAGGGACAACCCTAAAAAGTCGTGGGATGTTTCGTTGCTCGACAGCTCAGCAAGCGTCTTCGCTGTCTAAGCAGAGCCAAAGCTGACCGCCACCTAAGCAAGGTCCTACAAAAGGCTCGGAAAGCGGTGTCTTGTGACCCAGGAACCGACAAGCCTATAGTCCCCCATCGCCCACATGGCGACTCGGGTTTGGCGACCTGAACAACGAGGGTCATCCATTAACCGAGGCTCTTACCATGACTAAATACATGCCCATCACCGGCGTCGACTGCACGCCGGCTACCTTGCTCATCGACACCGAAGCTCCGCTCGATGTCCTCTTCGAAACTGCCGATTACCGTATTCGCACCGTGACTCAGGTGTTGGAGAACATCGCGTTTCGTTCGGATATCAGCTCCGACACCGTCGTGCTTTCCGACTTCTGCAAACTGCTGACAGTATCATTGCGCGATGGGTGTGATGTGATGGATGTGATTGGACGGCGATTGCGAGCGCAGGCGGCGGAGTAATGGAAATGGGCAGCCAGAGGGTTGCCCATTTCCCATCCCACCAGTGGAATGGCAGAGCACGACTTGAGACTGAAATGACGCAGCAACGGATAAGGGCAATCAGGGCCGTGACATGGAAATCGTGCACCAGATATGCAAACGTGGAGAACCCAGAATGGTTGAGACGTTTACAGAATTCGATCCAACAGAGTATCTCTACACTCCCGAGGCTATTGCGGAGTTCATGAGCGACGCCCTCGAAACCGGTGATGCAGGCTATATAGCTAAAGCCATGGAAGTGGCCGCACGCACCAAAAAAAATGACCAAACGTGCTGAAATTCCTCAGGACCAGACCACGATTAACAGGCGAGCGAATTTTCAGTCAACTCATAATCGTAGTCTATTCCTGAGCAACTCTTTATCTTTACTTGGAACGAATCACAATCGTAGACGCTAGCATGTCACCGAGCCTTTTCCGTGAGCCAAAGAAAATAAACACCCAATCAAAAACACTTAGAAACGGCGTCGTGATGTTACGCATAAAAGACTGATATAGATTGCAACTCAAGTAACTACGCTCATCAATCACTGTCATTCCTAATAGTTTTTTCCCCACGCTTTGACCGTTTGGCATCGCATCGGAAAACAGGTAATACGCTGCACCTGAACCTAAAGCCAAGAGACCGACCACGTTTGGCGGAAAACCAATATATCGGGCTATCAGCCCTACAATGTAGAACAGCAAAAAAGTAACGATTGAGTCAATTATCTGCCCTCCCCACCTACGCCCAAGCCCAGCCAGGTTATTAGGCTTCTGATACTTGCTTTGGGTACTGTTAACTTCCATGGGTACTGCTCCATTGACGTATAAATGTAAGAATATCGGCACAGCAAAATTTGCGCCTCTCTCGACAAATCTAGTGTGATTGATTGGGCATCTTTCTCCTTCGGGGTCAGCCCTGTCCCTCATACCGGATGTCAAAAAAGCTGAAAAAGGGAAACGAACGCTCCCCTTTCCATCTCTTGTCTCTACTTGACAGCAGTCACAGTCGTAACAGGAATACGCTGCTGAGGCTGCGTGGTGTCATAGACATGCAGTTCACAGCCCTGCCCCACAAACTGAAACTCCGCCAGATAAACCTTACCCTTCCCCGGCGTGAACCTGGTGTTGATCGGGCCACAGCGGTAGCCACTGTTGATACTTGCACCACTGGCGTAACCTGATACCTCGAATGGCTGATCGGGATCAGCTTGTACTTCCAACTGTGGGAAGTGTTTCAAGGTTGCGCTGTGGGTTGCTTCGTTAAGCTTGGCAATCCAGCCGAACACCTTGCCACGACCGGAATCCACTACGGTTCCTCGCACATCCATGCGCTGATCTGGGTCGTTGGCCCGCCTAATCGAAAACTCAACGGGGTACGTAGCGCCCGAAGCTTTCATAATGACTTTGGCATGCAGGGCATCGACGGTTACCTTGTTCTGCTGGAGCTGGACACCTTCATTGAGCAGGCTGGGGGAAGAGTCTCGGACATTGGATTTGCAACCTGGTAGCGTCAAGATCAGGCTCAATACCAGCAGTGTAGTTTTTTTCATTAATGCTCCTAGCGCATTATTAATAGTTGAATAGAAACAAGGAGAACCACACTCAATCGTACCCTCTCGATAAAGCATGGCTTGAGCCTGATGAATCGATGCAACGGATTTAGAGATAGTTTGGAACTACTCAGGAACAGGCTACGATTAAAAAGCGAGTTGGTTTTTAGTCAATTCATAATCGCGATCCATCCTGCTAAGAATTTCCTCTCTCGCTTGTTCGCCCGCTAGTTATCGTTCAACCCACACAGAATAATAAAATCTGAAATCGGCATTTCTACGCCGCCATCCTCTCCTGAATCGAGAACATCTTGAATAACAACTACCCCTTTCAAAAAATCAAACTCAACATCAAAACAATTGAACTCACATTGCCTAGCTAAACTTTATCAGAGTCAGCTCGTTGCTGAAGAGCCCGGGGGTCAGCTCCATCTTCGCCTGGTTCGACGGCAGGCGATTGAGCTGGTCGACCATCTGCTCGATTTCCCGCAGGTTGACCAGCTCGCCGGTCTTGCCGGGAAACGCCATCGCCAATTCACGCTCCGACAATTGGCTGTTTTCGGCGCCTTTCAAACCCTCGAGGCGGCCCTCGACCACCAGCACTTGCAGGTGCCCGCTGGAGAGGTCCTGCTGCGGCAAGTAGGCACGGCTGGTGACCAGGCCTTTCTCGATGTAGTGGTCGGTGATGGCCTTGAGCAGTTCATTGAGCTGGGGCACACCCAGGCATTGGCCGATGTAGGGCTGGAGCAGACGCTTGCGCTCACTGGCGGAAAGGCTGTCGGCGCCCTTGAGTTCGACGGTCTTGATGGGAAAGCAACGGGTGTCGACCGGGGCGGCCGGCTGGACAGGCCTGGCCTCTTTTCCGGGCAAGTCCTTGAGTTCCTCAAGACGCCGGCGCTGCTCTTCGAGCAAACGATCCTGGCGTTCGCGGATCAGGTCGGTTTCACCGGGAGTGGGGGCGGCGTGAGCCAGGGTAAGCGGAGAAAGGCACAGCAAAGCCAGGCACAACCTCGCCCAAAGGGCGGGTGAGGACATGTTCGATCCCTCGAAATCAAAGTGATATCAAAATAGCGGCGCGATACTAGATAGCCACTATTCCGACGTCAATTAAATATTCGAGTTTTGAAGCGACTGTTGGAACCGTTGATCTGAAATCAGACGCTTCCCATACGGGGTAAGGCCAGTTCCAACGGCGCAGAGCGCTGTGGGAGCAAAGCTTGCTCCCACAGCCGTTCGAGGTGTTTGCCTGCTACTGACTCGCCTTCTCGATAGCTTCTTTGTTCTGAGGCCCGAAAGAGTATTTCTGGGCCCGTTCCTTCATCGTGCGCGGGTCCGGCAAGCCTACGGTCTCCGGGTTCGCAAAGCCGGTTTTGTTACCGAGCATAGGATTGATGGCATCGAACAGAAAACTGAAACCTTGCTTCAGCGAACTCTGGGCGATGCCGTGACACCCCATGCAACCGCCCATGGTCAGGCTTTTAGTGCTGTGATCATAATCCGGCACGTTGATGTTCGGTTGGTTGCGGGCATTGGTCAGGGTGTTGTCATTCCGGATCGGGAATACGTTGCTGCCACGAAACAGCTGAATCCCCGGCTGGCTGCTTTCGACCATGATATTGGCCAGGTAGTAATCCGGGTCGGTTTGAGTGCTCGACGGGATGGCCTGCACGCCTTTAAGCCGATAGTGCTTCCAGACCGAATTGTTGAATTCGCTGCTGCCGTCCATGAGCTGTTTGACCTGGTTGTTCACCGCTTCAACTTCGGAATAAACAGTCAGCGGTTGCACCACACGGATCGGGCCGGCCTGCCCCTCGGGGATCCCGTTGCTGTTGGAGTAGACACCAGGATTCTTCGAAGTGGCGACGAGACCTGGGTTCGGCAAAGAAACCGTATAAGTTTTGTTGCCGTCAGAGAAAGTGGCGGTCGGGGGATTGTTTGTAGTATCGAGACCGGGATAGGCAATCTTGTCGTAGTTGGCAATGTAGTAGAGTCCGCTCGGCGACTTGCCATCGGACAAGGTCAGGGCATCCTCGTGCTCGAACGTGGCGAATATGAAAGTCGGGTAGTTGGGCGTCTTGTGGATGATATGCAGGGCGACCAGCGCGTAGTCTTCATTGTGCGCCACCGGCACATCATCTTTGCCCTGATAGGTCACCACCGTCGCCGTATGGTAGCGCGCACGATTCTGTACCGGAATGTCTGCCAGTTTGCGCCAAGCCGCCTTGACCTCCACCGCGCCGTCGGGCAGCACAATATGCTCCGGAAAACTGCTCAAGGTTTTCGCGTACTCGTAAACGACCGGGTTAGCCTTGGCCTCGAACAGGATCTGGCTGTCGCTCGAAGGGGCATAGTCGTCGCCTGTCTTCGCCGCATTGGGCGGGTTGACCGGGAAAAATATCGCGTTCTGCCCTATCTGGGTCGCCTCGTCCAGATTGTTGTAATGGGCAAAGGTGGCGCCTGCTGCCAGAGGTATACCGTTGGGGAAGTTGATATAGCTGTATTGCGGGTCGGAACCAAACGGACGCATAGGACCGCCTGCGGAGTTTTTCTGCTTTTGTGCCGCCGGAAACAGCTCGGTACGGTGAGCAAAGGTTTGCCACAACAAGGGGTTGGGAGATTTTGACACCTTGCCCGAATCCGCAAAGCTGCTGCCGGGATTGCCGACGCCACGGTTGGCCGGTAACGGGGTCTTGGCGGTATTGTTCAGGGCGAAAAAGCTCCGCCAGGCGAAGGTTGCATAGTCGGTATGGCTGAGCCCCGTCGCCAGGTCCGCAGGCAGTTGCGGGTTGTCCGCCGTCAGATCGCTGGTGGTGATGGCATAGGAAACGCCCAATCCCGGCGCGCTCGTCAAGACCCCGAAGGACTTGGAAAAATAGGGGCTCCAGTTGACCCCGTCGGTTGAAGCAAACGTGTTGGCGCCACTGCTGATAAAAATGCGGTTGCCGATCATTGTTGCACGGCTCAGGAGAAGCTCATTGGTTATACCCGACAGCGCTTGCTCATCGCCCCAATGACCACTGCGGTCGTAAGCACGCACGGCCAGATGGCCAACGTCATAAGAGTAGTAAAGCAACAGCTCACCGTTAAAAACCACCGGCACTACGCTCAGGATCCTGTAGGCGTTTGCCTTGAACCCGAGATTTGGCTGGCTCCACTGAAGGCCGTCGTCCGAGGTTACGTAGTAAACAGTGCTGTCGTCCTCCTCGCAGTAGAAGACAAACAATTGCCCGTTGTACACCACAGGACTGTTATAGGCGGCATCACTGCTGCCCGTGACAGGGTTCACGTCGGACCAGGTCATGCCATCTTCGGAACTGATGCTGTTTATCTGAGCCTGGTTGGTAAAGGTCAGTATCAGCTTTTGTTTGAACACCGTTACTGAAACGTTACCCAAGATACTGCCGACGGGGATGGGTTGTGGAGGAGACCAATTATTCCCCTCCACCGAAGTGGAAAAATAGATATGAGCGGTATCACTATCGCCGACCCAGAACATGTACAGCTTGCCTTTGAACGACTGCACCGCGGGTGTAAACAACCCAACTGAAGTGGCGGGCACGCTGCTGGTTGCAGATGGTTTTCCATTGATGGCATCAGGGCTATCGAATACATCCACTTCGATCCCCACACCTTGTTGCGGCGTGGCAATGATCACACTTTCCGCATAAGTCGATGAGACCGCGAACACGCTGCACAGGCACAACATCAGGCGACTGAATATCGCTCTCAGGGTCATGGCTTTCATTCCTTTGAATAATCCTTTTTCAAGGAGCGACCCAGCGTTGCAGGCGCAACGCTACCGGTCGTTTTTTCCATGGTAGACGACTGTTTAATAACGGCCAGGGGCATTGCGAAAAGAAGTCACCCGGACCGCGGCCAATGAACTTTCCACTCGACATCGGCCTCAACCCATTACCTGCCCAACAAGGAATACGAGGCCCACCATGAAAACCCTCCTGACATTCACCCTCGCCGCCACGCTCACCTGCGCCCTGCCCGCCTGGGCCACTTGCACCCCGGAAGAAGCCACCGCCAAGCGTGAACAACTGGCCCAGGAAGTGACCAGACTCACCCAACAGAACCCGGCCAAGGCCAAGGAGATGAATGATCAGTTGCAGGCCATGGATCTGGAGACAGCCAGCAAGGACGTGCCGGACAAGTGCCAATTGATTGATAAGCGCTTGGAGGAACTGAAGGATGCCGGGAAGAAGGCTGAATAGAGGCGGTGCATGGCTCCGCTTTTGTGGCGAGGGGATTTATCCCCTCGCCACAGAGTTTGTGTAGATGGAATGGAATGCGCATAAAAAAACCGGACCCAAGGTCCGGTTTTTCATGATGTGCTACAGACGACTCACTCAGCCGCCGGCGCTTGCGGCTTGCGGCGCTTGAGTGGGGCCATGCCGTCCTTGCTGACCAGCGACGGGGCTTCGGTCTTCGGACGGTTGGCGGTCTTGCGCTTGGTCGGGGCCTTGGCGGCGGCTTTCTTCTTGTCGCCCTTGGCGTCGACCTTTTTCTTCTTCGCGCCAACGGCCTTGCCCGAAGCCTTGACCTTTTTCGGTCCGCCGTAGGTGCCTTTGACTTCCTTGATCGTACGGCGCTCGAAGCTCTGTTTGAGGTAGCGCTCGATGCTCGACATCAGGTTCCAGTCGCCATGGCAGATCAGCGAGATCGCCAGGCCATCGTTGCCGGCACGACCGGTACGGCCGATGCGGTGCACGTATTCGTCACCGCTGCGGGGCATGTCGAAGTTGATGACCAGGTCCAGGCCTTCCACGTCCAGGCCACGGGCGGCGACGTCGGTGGCCACGAGGATCTTCACGCCGCCTTGCTTGAGGCGATCGATCGCCAGCTTGCGGTCCTTCTGGTCCTTCTCGCCGTGCAGCACGAACGCCTTGTATTCCTGTGCCACCAGGCGACCGTAGATGCGGTCGGCCATGGCCCGGGTGTTGGTGAATACGATGGCTTTTTCGTAGGTTTCGTTGGCGAGCAGCCAGTTCACGATCTGCTCTTTGTGCTGGTTGTGGTCCGCCGTGATGATCTGCTGGCGGGTGGTGGAGTTCAGTTGGCTGACCGCGTTGAGCTGCAAGTGCTCCGGGTTGTTCAGCACCTTGGCGACCATCTCCCGCAGGCCCGAGCCGCCGGTGGTGGCGGAGAACAGCATGGTCTGCTGGCGGTTGGCGCACTCGTCTACCAAGCGCTGCACGTCTTCGGCAAAGCCCATGTCCAGCATGCGGTCGGCTTCGTCCAGCACCAGCACTTCGACTTCCTTCAGGTCGAGATTACCGGCGTTCAGTTGTTCGATCATCCGCCCCGGCGTACCGATCAGAATGTCCGGCACCTTGCGCAGCATGGCGGCCTGGACCTTGAAGTCTTCGCCGCCGGTGATCAGGCCGGACTTGATGAAGGTGAACTGCGAAAAGCGCTCGACTTCCTTCAAGGTCTGCTGAGCCAGCTCACGGGTCGGCAGCAGGATCAGGGTCTTGATGCTGACACGAACCTTGGCCGGGCCGATCAGGCGGTTGAGGATCGGCAACACGAACGCGGCGGTCTTGCCACTGCCGGTCTGCGCCGTCACCCGCAGGTCACGCCCCTGGAGCGCGAGCGGAATGGCCGCTGCCTGCACCGGCGTTGGCTCGACAAATTTAAGCTCGGCCACGGCTTTGAGCAGGCGTTCGTGCAGGGCGAATTCGGAAAACACGGGTGCTACCTCGAAGAAATGCAAAAAAACAGCTGCATAGGGTAACGGTTTCGAGCGCGAAGGCCGAGTTTCTTTATACAAACGGCGACAATCAGTGGCTTTTTTCACGGCCGACTCGCCATCAACGGTCACTTCGGCAGGCTTAAATGCTCTAATCCCCCGTCGAATTTCAATAGAAGACCCGTTTCGCCCATGGACATCAAACAGCTCTGGCTCAACATCCAAGACCTCTGGGGTGCCCTCGACCAGCACCCACTCCTGCATTCCGGCCTCGCCCTGGTGTTGCTGCTGACCATTGCCCTGGTGCTCGGACGCGTGGCGCGTTACCTGATCCTGCACGGCGCCAAACTGCTCGGTCGCCAGCCGGCCCTGCATTGGGTCAACGACCTGCGCCACAACAAGGTCTTCCATCGCCTGGCGCAGATGAGCCCGTCACTGATCATCCAGTTCGGCCTACCCCTGATCCCTGGACTGAGCAAGACCAGCCTGGTGTTCCTCGGCAATGTCGCCACGGCCTTCACCATCCTGTTCATGGTGCTGACCCTCAGCGCCCTGCTCAACGCCCTGCTGGATGTCTACGCCCGCACCGAACACGCCCGCACGCGCTCGATCAAGGGTTACGTGCAACTGACGAAAATGGTGCTGTACGTGTTCGGCGCGATCATCATCGTCGCGACCTTGATCGACCGTTCGCCGTTGTTGCTGCTGTCGGGCCTGGGTGCGATGTCGGCAGTGATCCTGTTGGTCTACAAGGACACCCTGCTGTCGTTCGTCGCCAGCGTGCAACTGACCAGCAACGACATGCTGCGGGTCGGCGACTGGATCGAAATGCCCCAGGTCGGCGCCGACGGTGACGTGGTGGACATCACCCTGCACACGGTCAAGGTGCAGAATTTCGACAAGACCATCGTCTCGATTCCCACGTGGCGGTTGATGTCCGAGTCGTTCAAGAACTGGCGCGGCATGCAGCAATCCGGCGGACGCCGAATCAAGCGCAGCCTGTTCATCGACGCCAGCGGCGTGCGTTTCCTGCATGATGAGGAGGAACAGCGCCTGACCCACGTGCGCTTGCTTACCGACTACATCAGCCGCAAGCAAGCCGAACTCAAGGCCTGGAACGAAGCTCAGGGCAACGTTGCGGCGATGTCGGCCAACCGTCGACGGATGACCAACCTGGGCACCTTCCGCGCCTATGCCCTGGCGTACTTGAAGAGCCACCCCGAAATCCAGCCGAACATGACCTGCATGGTCCGCCAGATGCAAACCACAGCCCAGGGCATCCCGCTGGAAATCTACTGCTTTACCCGCACCACCGTGTGGGCCGACTATGAGCGCATCCAGGGGGATATTTTTGATTACCTGCTGGCAGTGATGCCGGAGTTCGGGTTGAACCTGTATCAACAGCCTAGCGGCATGGATTTGCGTTCGGGGTTACTGCCGGCGGTGTTGGGGGCAAGTCATATTCCGGAGGGGCAGAAGCAGGTGGTCTGAAATCACCGCTGATCCCTGTGGGAGCCGAGCTTGCTCGCGATGGCGGTGGGTCAGTCAACCTCTCAATTGAATGCACCACCGTCATCGCGAGCAGGCTCGCTCCCACAGGTCATGCGCCATACCCGGAAGCAATAAACACCACAAATCCCATGTGGGAGCGAGCCTGCTCGCGATAGCAGTGGGTCAGTCAACATCCATTCTGAATGTGCCGCCGTCATCGCGAGCAAGCTCGGCTCCCACAGGTCATGCGTCATATCCAAAAGTCATGAACACCACAAACCCCTGTGGGAGCGAGCCTGCTCGCGATTGGCAATACCAGTCGACATTGATGTCGGCTGACAGATTGCTATCGCGAGCAGGCTCGCTCCCACAGGGGTTGTAGCTATTTTTTAATTACTTGGCCTGACGCTGCGGTGCTTTGTGCACCATGCTGTAGGCGTAGTCCACACCCATCCCATAAGCGCCGCTGTGTTCCAGGACCAGTCCCATGACCGCTTCGTAAGTCTCTTTGTGTGCCCAGTCACGTTGGTATTCCAGCAGTACTTGTTGCCAGGTCACCGGCACCGCACCGGCCTGAATCATTCGCTGTACCGACATATCATGGGCTTCTTTGGTGGTGCCGCCGGAGGCGTCGGTGACGATGTACACCTCGTAGCCTTCAGCCAGTGCTTCCAGTGCCGGGAAGGTCAGGCAGACCTCGGTCCACAGCGCCGCGATGATCAGTTTCTTGCGACCGGTAGCCTTCACCGCGTCGACCAGCGCCTTGTCTTCCCAGGAGTTCATCGAGGTGCGCTCGATAGGTTTCTGATCCGGGTGGACCGCCAGCAGTTCAGGCCAGATGTAGCCGCTGAAGCTTTCGGTTTCGACCGAGGTGTAGATCGTCGGCACGTTGAAGATCTTCGCCGCCTTGGCCAGGCCGACGGTGTTGTTCTTCAAGGTCTGACGGTCGATCGACTGTACGCCGAAGGCCATTTGTGGCTGGTGGTCGATCAGGATCAGGGCCGAGTTGGTTGGGTTCAGCAGTTCGCGGTTAGACATGATGTGTTCCTTTTTAATTTATAAATTTCAATAAGTTAGGGTTTGTCGACGTTCGCTTCAGCGGTGATTTCGTCGGCATGGGTGTACTTTAGGGGCTAGCCATGAAAGGGACAATCACCTAAAGTCGAGAATCATTGATTCTAAATAAGGGACAATAATGGACCGCATCGAATGCATGCGCGCCTTCGTCGTCACCGTGGGCGAGAACGGCTTCGCAGCAGCCGCCCGGGCCATGGACGTACCGAGGTCGAAAGTCAGCAAGCAGATTCAGGCGCTGGAAGAAGCGATCGGCGTGCAGTTGCTGCAACGCACCACGCGCAGCCTGCATCTCACCGAGGCAGGCGCCGAATATTTCGATGCGGCCCGGGAGGTTTTGGCGGCGCTGGATGAGGCCGAGCAGCGGGCACGGGATGGGATCGGTGAATTACGCGGGGTGTTGCGGGTCAACGCGCCGATGTCGTTCGGCCTACGTCGGCTGGGCAAGCTGATTCCGCTGTTCCACGAGCGCCATCCGAACATCGAGCTGCAAGTGGTGCTCAGCGACCAGCAGGTCGACCCGGTGCGCGGCGGTTTCGACGTGACCATTCGCATCGCCAGCATGCCCGACTCGACCATGATCGCCCGGCAACTGGCGCCGGCACCACGCATCATGGTCGCTGCCCCGGCGTATCTCGAACGTGCGGGCGTCCCGCAGACGCCCCAGGACCTGCGCACCCATCAGTGCCTCAACTACGGTTACCTGCAAAGCGGCGTGAGCCTGCAATTGAGCAATGGCAAGGAGACGCAACGAGTCAATGTCACCGGCCCCTTGCACGTCAACAACGGTGACTTGCTGGCGCAGGCAGCCGAGGCCGGCATGGGCATTGCGCTGCTGCCGGATTTCATCGTTGAAGACGGCTTGGCCGCCGGGCGTTTGGTGCCGGTGCTGTGCGAATGGCAAGCACCGGCGATCAGCATCAACGCAGTGTATTCGTCAGCCCGGCGCCTGCCGCAGAAAACCCGGGCCTTTATCGAATTCCTGGTCGAACAATTGGCGATTAGGCAACCTGCGGCTTGCGCAGGCTCAACCGACTGATCCACACCGCGAGCAGAATGACACCACCGCCCAGGAATAACCGGCCCAGTTCTTCGTGCTGGTTCCAGATCAAAAGGTTCAGCAACAGCCCCACCGGCACATGCAGGTTGTTCATCACCGCCAACGTTCCGCCGTGGACCAGGCACGCGCCCTTGTTCCACCAGTAGAGCCCCAACGCCGTGGAGACGAGGCCGAGGAACACCAGCACGCCCCATTGCAACGGTGCTTCGGGCCAGAAACTCGCCTTGCCGAACAACAGGAAAGCCGGCAACGCCACCGCCAGTGCACCCAGGTAGAAGTAGCCGAAACGCCGGTAATGCGGCAGGTCGCTCGGATGACGGGCCACCAGATGCTTGTACAACACCTGCCCGGCCGCGTAGGTGAAGTTGGCCAGTTGCAGCAGCAGGAAACCCATGAAGAAATCCGGGTTGATCCGGTCATAGCGAATCACCGCCGCACCGGCCACGGCCACCAGCGCAGCCACCAGTGCCCAGGGATTGAAACGGCGGTTCAGTGCGTCTTCGATCAGCGTCACATGCAGCGGCGTGAGGATGGTGAAGAGCAACACCTCCGGCACGGTCAACACCCGGAAGCTCAGGTACAGGCAGACGTAGGTCACGCCGAACTGCAAGGCGCCGATCAGAAGCATGCCGCGCATGAACGACGCCTCCACCTGGCGCCAGCGGGTCAAGGGAATGAACACCAGCCCGGCCAGCAGCACCCGGACCAGCACCGCGAAGTAGCTGTCGACGTGCCCGGCCAGGTATTCGCCGATCAAGCTGAAGGAAAATGCCTGGATCAATGTCACAAAAAGTAGATAGCCCATACGCCCCTCGTTTCGGATGGCGGCGAAGATAGCGGTTTTTGCCGGATCCGTGAAAGGCAACACTGACTGTTTACGTGATGGCGTTTATCCTCAAGCCCACTTCAACAGGAAACTTCATCCACCGCCGGCGCGCGAACCAGGCGTTGCTGCCGATCATTGGCTGCACGCTGAAGCACCCGGGTCACGGCCTGGAAGTTCGCCGGTTTGGTCAGAATGTCATCGGCACCGGCAGCCCTGAAACGTTCGACCTCGTGGGAGAAAACACTCGCGGTAAAAGCGACGATGTAACAAGTATTTCCCTGCGGCAGTTCACGGATCCTACGGATCGCTTCCACCCCATCCATGACAGGCATGTTGATGTCCATGAGAATGACCTCTGGCGTAGAAGTCGCACACCGACTGACCGCCTCCAGGCCATCGGCTGCAAGAGCAGCGTCATACCCCAGCGCTTCCAGCATCCCCATGGCAACTTTCTGATTCACTGGATGGTTCTCCACCAGCAGGATATCCAGCGGATAATGCTTGGCAAAAGACCAGTCGAAACCCACCGCTGCATGATCATCATCCAAAGGGATTTCCGAACCTCGGAAATGCGCCGTGGGGAGCGAGAAGGAGAACGTCGAACCCACACCCGATTGGCTGGTAAAAGATAAAGTGCCCTGCTGTGCTTCGACCAATTTCTTGCAGATTGAAAGACCGAGACCACTCCCGGTAAAACGTTGACTGGCTTGCCCTTTAAGCTGAACAAAGGGCTCGAACAGAGTGTCTTGCCGCTCTTCGGGAATGCCTATACCGGTATCGCGTATGGAAAAGTCGAGCCGGGCGCCGGAGCCGTGATCGCTTGTCGTGACCATGAGCGATACCTTTCCGGTTTCGGTGAACTTGATCGCGTTGCCCAGCAAATTGATCAGTATCTGACGCAGACAGTCGATATCGGTTTTAACCCAGCGGGGTACGAGGGGTAAAACGTGAGCTTCAATGACTATCGGCTTGTCCTTGATGTTCTGCTGGATGATTTCGATGCTGGATGAAACCAGCGTTCGCAATTCAAATACGCGAGGCTTCAACTCAAGTTTGCCCGCTTCGATTTTTGCGAGATCGAGAACGTTGTCAATCAGTGACAGCAAGCTTCGTCCGCTGGTTTGAATCGTCTTCAGGAGACTGCTCTGCTCGACGGTCAGGGACGAGCGTGTCAGCAACTCGGTTGCGCCAATGACACCGTGCATGGGAGTACGGATCTCATGACTCATGGTGGCTAAAAACCTGGTTTTTGAACGGTCTGCCTCCTCGGCGGCATTTTTTGCATCGTTCAACATCCGCTCGTTTGTTTGCAGTTGCTGGAGATGAGCACGGGTGCGGAACAGGCTGAACGCGAGGAAAACCAGAATGGCAAGAAGGATATGGTGCAGCGAGTCCTGATTGAGTTGGTGGTAGTAATCCGCCAACGTCATCTCCGCCCCCGCCACATAAACCGTACCGTCCTTCGACTTCATTGGAACGAAGACGGCGCGAAAGTCCCCCCAATGATCCGAGTAGTCGATCCAGGTGGGTTCGGTGCGCTCAAAGCTGTCGAGTAAAGTCTGGCTGGCATCGGGGTAAGGATCGAAGAAACGCACGAAGTTGTTTTCCTCGATTTCTTTCTTCGATGCGCTGGAACTGATCAGATACGCCTTTCCATCACGCTTGATCACGCTGTAGACAAACGCGGTACCCATTGACTCGTTGAAACTGGAAAGCCGCTGAATGGCGTCCCAGTCTTGCACCTGGGATTTGGATTGTTTGTCGATCAGATTGTCATGATAACCATCACCGAGGATGGCCGAAGCACCTAACGCGGCATGCAGCAGCTTGTTATTGATATTGTCAGTCAGGATTCCCTGGGTCTCGACGTAGAGGTAGTAGATATAGCCACTGACTCCCACGATGTAGACCAAAAGTAACGCCCATGTTTTCCGTCTGAGTTTGAACATCTTTCACAGCCTCCATACTGTCCGCCCAGCATAGAGTGAAGATTGGTTAAAAACCATTCTCAAAAAAAAGCCCGATCTCGCCAATGCGTTCAATCGGGCTACAGCACTCAGGAGCATAAAGTGCAAAGGGAGGTTCGTTGCACGAAACGGTTGGGAGCGAATCGCCGAGCCACTAGACCACCCGACGATTACCCGAGGATTAACGGATCAGGCGACCTGGGACAGTTTGGCGTTGGCCTGATTCAAGCCCTTCTCCTGGAAGTCACCGCCCAGGTTCATGCCTTCGGCATGGATGAAGGTCACGTCGTGGATCCCGATGAAGCCCATGACCTGGCGCAGGTAGGGTTCCTGGTGATCGGAACTGCCGCCGGCGTGGATGCCGCCGCGAGCGGTCAGCACGAAGGCCCGTTTGCCGGTCAGCAGGCCTTGAGGGCCGGTGGGGGTGTACTTGAAGGTCACGCCGGCACGCAGCACGTGGTCGAGCCAGGCTTTCAAGGTGCTGGGGATGGCGAAGTTGTACATCGGCGCGGCCATCACCAGCACGTCGGCGGCGAGCAACTCATCGGTCAGTTGGTTGGAGCGCTCAAGCGAAGCGTTCTCGATGTCGTTGCGCTGCTCGGCAGGCTTCATCCAGCCACCCAACAGGTTGGCGTCCAGATGGGGCACCGCATTGACGGCAAGGTCGCGGACATTGATTTCATCAGCCGGGTGCGCGGCTTTCCACTGCTTGATGAACGTCTGGGTCAGTTGACGGGAAACCGAGTCTTGCTGGCGGGCACTGCTTTCAATGATCAGAACGCGGGACATGGGATGTAGGCTCCATCTGAATGTGTTGTCAGTCGATGGAGCAGAGAGTAATAGGGACTATATCGATGAAAAAGCGCAAATATTTGCTGCAAAGCATCGATAAATTCGTTTATAAGCTGAACCAGCGTCCCAGTTTCGAATTACTTCGGCTTACAGGTCAGCTCGATGCGCAACTTGATGATGTTGCGGTTGAACTTGGCGGTAGCGTTCTTGAACTTGCCCGCGGCCACCTCGATCTTGCGGGTGCGAGGCGCTTCCGGACCGTTGCGGAACACCACGGTGCAGGCCGCGTCGGTGCTGCCGTAGTTGTTGACCTGGATGGAGCCGATGTCGGCGTCGGTGTCGTAGGCGGTGTAGTCGATGCTCAGGCCCTCGAGGTGTTTTTCCACATCGATCGGGTACGCAAACGCAGTCAGCGGCAACAGGGCCAGCACTGCACAACAGATTTTCTTCATTCGGCTGTCTCCACCAAGGGACCGCCAGCTTAGGACAAGAGGAGCTCAATATGAAAGCGCCCCGCGTGACCCTTGATCAATGGCGAACGTTGCAGGCCGTGGTGGACCACGGCGGTTTCGCCCAGGCCGCCGACGTGTTGCACCGCTCCCAGTCATCGGTGAGCTACACCGTGGCCCGCATGCAGGATCAGCTCGGCGTGCCCTTGCTGCGCATTGATGGGCGCAAGGCGGTGCTGACCGAAGCCGGCGGCGTGCTGCTGCGGCGTTCCCGGCAACTGGTGAAACAGGCCAGCCAACTGGAAGACCTGGCCCATCACATGGAACAAGGCTGGGAAGCGGAAGTACGGCTGGTGGTCGATGCCGCGTACCCCAGCGCCCGCCTAGTCCGGGCCTTGACGGCGTTCATGCCGCAGAGCCGCGGCTGCCGGGTGCGGCTGCGTGAAGAAGTGTTATCGGGCGTGGAAGAGGTGCTGCTCGAAGGCGTGGCCGACCTGGCCATCAGTGGCTTCAGTATCCCCGGCTACCTCGGCGCTGAGCTGAGCGACGTGGAGTTCGTCGCGGTGGCTCACCCCGAACACGCGTTGCATCGACTCAATCGCGAACTGACGTTCCAGGACCTGGAAAGCCAGCTGCAGGTGGTGATCCGCGACTCCGGTCGCCAGCAGCCCCGGGACGTCGGCTGGCTCGGTGCCGAGCAGCGCTGGACCGTCGGCAGCCTCGCCACCGCCGCGACCTTCGTCGGCAGCGGCCTGGGCTTCGCCTGGCTGCCCCGGCACATGATCGAGCGGGAACTGCGGGAAGGCACGCTCAAGCGGCTACCCTTGGATCAGGGGGGCAGCCGCAACCCGAGTTTTTACCTGTACTCGAACAAGGAAAAACCCCTGGGCCCGGCCACGCAGATCCTCATCGAACTGCTGCGCACCTTTGACACCGCGCCGCTGGATGCGCCGTTCGCCGCTCCTGAACAAGCCTGACAAGGATTTCGCCGATGGCCTATTTCGCACACGAAGATTGCAACCTGCACTACGAGGAATACGGCCACGGCGCGCCTCTGGTGCTGGTCCACGGGCTGGGCTCGAGCACCCAGGATTGGGAAAAACAGATCCCGGTGCTGTCCGCCCATTACCGCCTGATCGTGGTGGATGTGCGCGGCCACGGACGCTCCGACAAACCCCGCGGCCCCTACAGCATCGAAGGCTTCAGCGCCGACCTGCTCGCCCTGATCGAACACCTGGACCTGGGCCCGGTGCACTTGGTGGGCTGGTCCATGGGCGGCATGATCGCTTTCCAGTTGGCGGTGGATGAGCCGGGGCGGGTCAAGAGTCTGTGCATCGTCAACAGCGCGCCACAAGTCAAGATCCGCACCCTGGACGACTGCTGGCAATGGTTCAAACGCTGGAGCCTGATGCGTATCCTCAGCCTGGAAACCATCGGCAAGGCCCTGGGAGCCAAGCTGTTTCCCAAGCCCGAACAAGCGGATTTACGCTTTGAAATGGCCCGGCGCTGGGCAAAAAACGACAAACATGCTTATCTCGCCAGCTTCGATGCCGTCGTGGGCTGGGGTGTCCAGGAACGACTCTCGCAGATAGCCTGTCCAACCCTGGTCATCTGCGCCGACCACGACTACACCCCGGTGGCACTGAAGCAAGCCTATGTAAAACTGCTGCCCGATGCACGGCTGGTGGTCTTCACCGATTCAAGGCACGCTACCCCGTTGGACCAACCCGAACGCTTCAACCAAACCCTGCTCGACTTTTTGATCGCAATCGACTCCACCACTCAGGATCAATGAACCCATGCTGAAAAAGATCGCCCTCGCCGCCGGCTCCGTTCTGTTTGCCGCCAACCTGATGGCCGCACCTGCGCCCCACGTGTTGCTGGACACCACCAACGGCCAGATCGAAATCGAACTGGACCCGGTCAAGGCCCCCATCAGTACCAAGAACTTTCTCGAGTACGTGGACAGCGGTTTCTACAACAACACGATTTTCCACCGTGTGATCCCGGGCTTCATGGCCCAGGGCGGCGGCTTCACCCAGCAGATGCAACAGAAAGACACCAAGGCGCCGATCAAGAACGAAGCCAGCAACGGCCTGCACAACGTTCGCGGCACCTTGTCGATGGCCCGCACCTCCGATCCGAACTCGGCCACCAGCCAGTTTTTCATCAACGTCGCCGACAACGCGTTCCTCGACCCGGGCCGTGACGCCGGTTACGCCGTGTTCGCCAAAGTGGTCAAGGGCATGGACGTCGTGGACATCATCGTCAACTCCCAGAGCACCACCAAACAAGGCATGCAAAACGTGCCGATCGACCCTGTGATCATCAAGTCGGCCAAGCGTATCGACTGAAGGTACAGGGCAAGCCTGAGCGGCGACGGCGATCCCGCGCCGCTCACAGCAGAAAAGGAGAGCCCCGCCCGGGCTGCTTAACATGGTTTATCGCCGTTTCGAAAAACTGATCGACATCTTCCGCGACGCCCCAAGCTCGGCCCCGCCGAACCGCGTCCTGCCCTTCTACACGTATTACCTGAAACAAGTCTGGCCAAGCTTCGCCGCCCTGCTGGTGGTGGGCCTGATCGGCGCACTGATCGAAGTGGCGCTGTTCAGTTACCTGAGCCGCATCATCGACCTGGCCCAAGGCACGCCCAACGTCGACTTCTTCAAGATCCATGGCCTGGAACTGGCGTGGATGGCGGTGGTGGCGCTGGTTTTCCGGCCGATCTTCGTGGCCCTGCATGACCTGCTGGTGCACCAGACCCTGAGCCCCGGCATGACCAGCCTGATCCGCTGGCAGAACCACAGCTACGTGCTCAAGCAGAGCCTGAATTTCTTCCAGAACGACTTCGCCGGGCGCATCGCCCAACGCATCATGCAGACTGGTAACTCCCTGCGTGACTCGGCGGTGCAGGCCGTGGACGCGCTGTGGCATGTGCTGATCTATGCCATCAGCTCGCTGGTGCTGTTCGCCGAAGCCGATTGGCGCCTGATGATCCCCCTGCTGCTGTGGATCGCCGCCTACATCGGCGCGCTCTGTTACTTCGTGCCACGGGTCAAGGAACGCTCGGTGGTGTCATCCGATGCCCGCTCCAAGCTCATGGGCCGGATCGTCGACGGCTACACCAACATCACCACCCTGAAGCTGTTCGCCCACACCCACTTCGAACAGCAATACGCCCGCGAGGCGATCCAGGAGCAGACCGAAAAAGCCCAACTGGCCGGCCGCGTGGTGACCAGCATGGACGTGGTCATCACCAGCCTGAACGGCCTGCTGATCGTCGGCACCACCGGCCTGGCGCTGTGGCTGTGGACCCAGTCGTTGATCAGTGTCGGTGCCATTGCCCTGGCGACCGGGCTGGTGATCCGTATCGTCAACATGTCCGGCTGGATCATGTGGGTGGTCAACGGCATCTTCGAAAACATCGGCATGGTCCAGGACGGCCTCCAGACCATTGCCCAACCGGTCAGCGTCACCGACCGCGAGCACGCCAGGCCATTGGCCGTGGCCCGGGGCGAAGTGCGTTTCGAGCATGTGGACTTCCACTACGGCAAGAAGAGCGGGGTGATCGGTGACCTGAACCTGACCATCAGGGCCGGCGAGAAGATCGGCCTGATCGGTCCTTCCGGCGCGGGGAAATCCACCCTGGTCAACCTGCTGCTGCGTCTTTATGACGTCGAGGGCGGGCGGATCCTCATCGATGGCCAGGACATTGCCGAGGTGAGCCAGGAGAGCCTGCGCGAGCGGATCGGCATGATCACCCAGGACACCTCGCTGCTGCACCGTTCGATTCGCGACAATCTGCTTTACGGCAAGCCGGGCGCCACCGACCAGCAGCTCTGGGAAGCCGTGCGCAAAGCCCGTGCCGATGAGTTCATCCCGCTGCTGTCGGACGCCCAGGGCCGCACCGGTTTCGACGCCCACGTGGGTGAACGCGGCGTGAAACTCTCCGGCGGCCAGCGCCAACGTATCGCCATTGCCCGGGTACTGCTCAAGGATGCGCCGATCCTGATCATGGACGAAGCGACGTCAGCCCTCGACTCGGAAGTGGAGGCAGCGATCCAGGAAAGCCTCGAGACGCTGATGCAGGGCAAGACCGTGATCGCCATCGCCCACCGCCTCTCGACCATCGCCCGGATGGACCGGCTGGTGGTGCTGGAAAACGGCCACATCGCCGAAACCGGCAGCCACACCGAACTGCTGGCCCATGGCGGGTTGTATGCGCGGTTGTGGCAGCATCAGACGGGAGGGTTTGTGGGGATTGACTAGGACCTGACTCAACCCTACTTGTGGCGAGGGGATTTATCCCCGCTGGGCTGCGCAGCAGCCCTAAAGCCTGACACCTCGGTGTATCAGGCAGATTGAGTCGGACTCTCTTGGGGCTGCTTCGCAGCCCAGCGGGGATAAATCCCCTCGCCACAGAGGATCGGCGTCAGCCTGCCCGCCTCAACACTGCCGATACGGCAACGCCGCCCTCGCCTCTTCGGCATACGCCAACACCCCCTCCTGTTCCCGGCCGAGGAAATCCGCCACCGCCGCTTTCAGCCCAGGATGGCGCAGGTAATGCCACGACCGGGTAATCACCGGCTCGAACCCACGAATCAATTTGTGCTCGCCCTGGGCGCCGGCATCAAAACGCTGCAAGCCCTGGGCGATCGCGTAGTCCATGCCCTGGTAGAAACAGGTTTCAAAGTGCAGGCGGTCGAATTCTGCCAGGCAGCCCCAGTAACGCCCGTAGAAACTGTCGCCCCCCACCAAACTGAACGCCATCGCCACCGGCCGTGAACCTTGCCTGGCGAGCACCACGCGAATGGCCTCGGGCATGCGTTCGGCCAGCAGGCTGAAAAATTCCCGGGGCAGGTACGGTGCCTGTCGGCGCACGGCGTAGGTATTGGCGTAGCAGGCATAGACAAAATCCCACTGCGCCTCGTCCAGTTGATGCCCCTCGAACCATTCGAAGTCGATGCCCTGCCCGGCCACCTGTTCGCGCTCCTTGCGCATCTGCTTGCGCTTGCGGGAACTGAGCACGTCGAGAAAATCCTGGAAGTCCCGATAGTCGCGATTGTGCCAGTGGTATTGGCAGCCGATCCGCTGCAGCCAGCCCTCATGCCCGGCCAGCGCCGCGTCGGTGGAAGGATCCGTGAAGTTGATGTGGGCGCTGGAAAGCCCTTCGATTTCCAGGTAGCCCGGTACACTCTTGAGCAACTCGAAACCGTCTTCGACCGTGGCTGCGAGCAGACGCGGCCCGCTGACAGGGCTGAACGGCACGGCGGTCAGCAGTTTCGGGTAATAGTCGATCCCGGCGCGCTCGCAAGCATCGGCCCAGCCATGATCGAACACGTACTCGCCGTAGGAATGCCACTTGCGATAACTGGGCAACGCGGCGATCAGCCGCTCACCCTCCACATGCAGCAAATGCTCGGACTGCCAGCCGGAATGCGGGCCGACGCTGCCGCTGTCCTCCAACGCGCTGAGGAAGGCGTGGCGCAGAAACGGCTGATTCTCCGGTACCAGGGCATCCCAGGCGTGCGGGGCTATTTCAGACAGTCTGTGCAAGCGCTGCAACGGCATCGATTGTTCTCCACTTCGCGATTCAGAGCCTCGCCAGTATCGCTTATCGCCGTGAGTTCCACACCCCGCGGCGCCGGCAAGACACCGCTCAAAGAAGTTCAGAACGACACTGAATCGTCACCGGCGCGCCATCACATTGCCACTGCCTTGTCATAAACCATCGCGATACTGGCGCCTGTTTTTAGAGCGCCGGGTTCTAACCCGGTCACCGTTTCCGTCCTTCAACGGTCGGTTGTGCCCTGGATGATCCCGTCATCCTCTCTCATCCTTCGGAGATTGATATGCGTCTTGCTTCCACGAAAACTGCGGCGGCCCTGTGTGGCGGCCTGCTGCTGGCCATGAGTGTACCGGCCAGCGCCGCAGTCGACGCCAAACTGCTCGACATGCTCAAAGCCAACGGTTCGATTACCAATGCGCAGTACAGCGAACTGCAAGCCGAACTGGCCCGGGATCAGAAAGAGCAGCAAATCGCTCGTCAGGCTCAGCAGGAGACCAACGAACAGATCGCCGCGACCGCGAAGAAAGCCAACGAGCTGAGCACTTTCGACCAGAAACTGGCTTGGGCGGCCAAGACCCAGTTCAAAGGCGACGTGCGTTTCCGCCAGGAAACCGTGAAGAACGACGGCGTTTCGAACACCGGTGACCAGGATCGCCAACGTATCCGGGTTCGCCTGGGTGCCTACAGCGAAATCAACCCGCAGGTGGACACCGGCATCCGCATCGCCACTGGCAGCGACAACGATTCGCGCTCTACCAACCAGAGCCTGGACAACAACTTCACCAAGAAAGACCTGTGGCTGGACCAGGGTTACGTCGACTACCACCCGGACGCCGTCAAGAACCTGCACCTCGTTGCCGGCAAGATGCCGCAGCAATGGGTGAGCATGGGCGACATCATCTGGGACAGCGACATCAGCCCTGAAGGTCTGTCGGCTTCCTACAAATACCCGCTGGGCGCCAGTACCGAGCTGTTCGGCAGCGCCGGCCACTACACCCTCAAGGACAACGTGGACGGCGAAGGCAAGCAGTTCCGTCATGACCTGCGTCTGTACGCAGGCCAGTTGGGCGCTCGCTTCGCGATCACCGACAACCTGAAAATGACCCTGGGTGGCAGTCTCTACGCCTACGACAACGACAACGACATCAACAACACCTGCTCGGCCAACACCTGCCGCCTGGCCATCAACGGCAACAGCGCCAACGAACAGTTCAAGCTGTACGAAGGCTTTGGTCAGCTCGATATCGGCGGCCTGCCCATGCCCCTGTCGCTGTACGGCCAGGTGGTCAACAACAAGGACGCCAGCAACGATCAGGACATGGGCTGGCTGGTGGGTGCCAAGACCAAGGTCTTCGGCTTCGGCCTGGATTACAACTATCGCGACGTACAGCGTAACGCCGTGGTCGGTGCCTTCACCGACTCCGACTTCGCCAACGGTTTCACTGGTTCGCGTGGCAGCAAGCTGAAAGCGAGCTACGAACTGGACAAGAACTTCTCGCTGGGCGCGACGTACTTCATGGCTGACTCCGACTACACCAACGCCACTTTGAAGGACTCGAAAATCAACACCCTGCAGTTGGATGCCGAAGCGAAGTTCTGATTACCGTCCTACACGTCGGGCAAGGAAGCCCGACGCGCATCTTATGCCTGGCAACGCCAGGCTTTTTACATTTGGCCGTCCCCCTGTGGGAGCGAGCCTGCTCGCGATAGCGGTCTGTCAATTGACAGGGTTGTCGACTGACACGGCCTCATCGCGAGCAGGCTCGCTCCCACAGGGGGGGCATGGTGCCTCATGTTTCAGCGCGAATGCCTGCGGCGCTCGGCGGCGAGTTTTTCGGCGAGGTGATCCAGGTCGGGGACGGGCGGTTCGGGGAGTTTTCTGAGGGTGGCCTGCATCAGCTTCATCTGGCGGATGAAACGCCGGCAATTGGGGCAGAACATCAGGTGATGACGCACCATCAGGCGTTCGCGAAAGCTCAGTTGGCCGTCGAGATAATCGCTGGAGCGTGCCACTTGTTCCTTGCAGGTCAGCATTCACCGGTCTCCTCGAAATGTTCCACGGTCGCGAAGACCTTCAGCCGGGCGCGATGCAACAGCACGCGTACGTTAGAGAGCGAGATGTCCAGAAGATTACAGATTTCTTCCAGCTCCAGCCCCTGGCGTTCACGCAGGGTCAACACGCTGCCTTGCAGTTCCGACAGGTTGAGCAGCGTGTGCTCGAGGCAATCGCGTAATTCGCTTTCGGTGAGCAGCGCTTCCGGTGTGTCCTGGTGCCAGGCGAACGGCGCCAGCAGCCAGTGGCCGTCGGCGGCGAAACGATCATCGCCGAGGGTGCCATGGGGCGACGGCAGGTCGTCGAGCAGCACCTCGCGACGGTTCTGCTTGTAGCGCCCCTTGGCGGCGTTGGCGGTGATGGTCAGCAGCCAGGTCTTGAGACTGGAACGGCCCTGGAAACCGCTGAGGTTGCGCACCACCGACAGCCAGGCATCCTGCACCACTTCGTCGGCATGGCGGCTGCCGACGATGGCATAGGCGACCGCGCGCATCGGGCTCTGGTACGTGCTGACCAGTTCCTTGTAGGCGCGCTGCTCCCCCGCCAGCAGGCGTTGGAGCAGTTGAGTGTCGTTGGTGGTGGTCATTCAACCTCTCATACGCCTGGCACCATTGTGGCGAGGGGATTTAGCGAAACGTCGCACCGCCCCGCTGGGTTGCGAAGCGACCCTGAAAGCAGTCACTCAATTTGCCTGATACACCGCAGCGCTTGGTTTTAGGGCTGCTTCGCAACCCAGCGGGGCGGTGCGACGTTTCGCTAAATCCCCTCGCCACAATAAATCCTCTAACAACCGGATCAACGCTTACGCAGAATCACGCTGCCAATCGAATACCCCGCGCCAAACGAGCTGAGTACCGCCACCGAGCCACTGGGCAAATCATCCTGGTTCAGGTGGAACGAAATCACCGAGCCCGCCGAGCTGGTGTTGGCGTAGCGGTCGAGGATCACCGGTGCTTCCTCTTCGGTGGCTTCGCGCCCCAGCAGCTTGCGCACGATCAACTGATTCATGCTCAGGTTGGCCTGGTGCAGCCAGAAGCGCTTCACTTCGCCGACGTTCAACTGGTTCTCTTCCAGGTGAGCGCCGACCAATTCGGCCACCATCGGGCAGACGTCGCGGAACACCTTGCGGCCCTCCTGGACGAACAGCTTGTCGCGGGTACCGATACCCTCTTCCGCGGCGCGGTTGAGGAAGCCGAAGTTGTTGCGGATGTTGTTGGAGAACTTGGTGAGCAGCTTGGTACTGACCACGTCGAACTGGTACGGCGAAGTCGCCAGGTCCGCCCGCTCGATGATCACGGCGGTGGCCGCGTCGCCGAAGATGAAGTGGCTGTCGCGGTCACGGAAGTTCAGGTGGCCGGTGCACACTTCGGGGTTGACCATCAGGATCGCCCGGGCCTGGCCTAGTTGCACGCTGTTGGCCGCGGCCTGGATGCCGAACGTCGCCGAGGAACAGGCCACGTTCATGTCGAAGCCGAACCCTTCGATGCCCAGGGCTTCCTGGACCTCGATGGCAATGGCCGGGTACGCGCGCTGCAGGTTGGAGCAGGCGACGATCACCCCGTCGATGTCGGCGACGGTACGGCCGGCACGCTCCAGCGCTTGTTTCGCGGCACCGATGGCCATTTCGCAGAGCACCGACCACTGCTCATTGGAGCGCTCGGGCAAGCGTGGCGTCATGCGTTGCGGGTCAAGAATGCCGTCCTTGTCCATGACAAAGCGGCTCTTGATGCCGGAGGCCTTTTCGATGAACGCCGCGCTGGATTCGGTCAACGCCTCTACTTCACCGCGCTCGATGGCGTCGGCGTTGTCGGCATTGAACTGCGCGACGTAGGCGTTGAAGGATTGCACCAGCTCTTCATTGGAAATGCTGTTGGCCGGGGTATACAGGCCGGTGCCACTGATGACGACGTTATGCATGGTCGTGTCTCTGATCTGTTCAGGCAGAAAGCATTGGTACCGACGTACCAATACGCAAAGGGTCTTTTCCCATCCCGGGGAAGCAGACCTGGCATCGCTTTATTCCGATCCGCCCGGGGAATTGAAGCTCAAAACCCCGGGACCGGCATTTATAGGCGCGAAGTTTGCCATAAACGCTGGCGTTTGGCCCATTCTCCATCAGCCATCACTCATATCCCCTGTGGGAGCAAGCCTGCTCGCGATAGCGGTGGGTCAGGCGGCATCAATGTTGAATGTGCCGCCGTCATCGCGAGCAGGCTCGCTCCCACAGGGATCAGTGTGTTGCTTCAGGGCTCCACCTGCCCCCACTGCTTGCCCAGGCGCTTGTCCGAGATCGGCACCTTGGTGCCCAACTGCTGGGCGAACAGCGACACCCGGTATTCCTCCAGCCACCAACGGTACAACTCCAGTTGCGGATCGCGCTTGCCTTCCTGGGCGTGTTTGCCGGCGCGGGTCTGGTACTGGGCCCAGAGATTCGACAGTTCGCCGCTCCAGACCCGATCTTTCTGCACTTGGCTACCGAGCTTCTCGAAGCGCTGCTCGATGGCCTTGAGGTAGCGCGGCAGTTCCTTGAGCCATTGATGCGGGGTTTCGCGCACGAAGCCCGGGTACACCAGATGGCTGAGCTGTTGCTTGATGTCGTTCAGCGCCACAGCCTGGGCCAGGTCGATCTTGCCCTTGAAGCGTTTTTGCAGGCCGTGCCAGAGCTTGAGGATGTCCAGGGTCAGCTTCGCCAGGCGCTCGGCGTGTTCGGTCCAGCCGCCGCGCTTGCGCTCGGCCAGGGACGCCAGCGCAGCACCGTCCCGGGGCAGGCTCGCTTCGCCTTCCAGTACGCAACTGTCGAGGCTGGCCAGCAGGATATCTTCCACCAGGTTATCGATGCGTCCCAGCTCGCGGTACAGCAGGCCCAGTTCCGTCAGCCCCGGCAGCTTACCCCGCAGGAACTTGGCCGACTCCGCCAACTGCTGCATCAACAACCGCTGCAAGGCGCGGCGATGCTGGAACTCGGCTTCGGCCGGCGTCGGAAAACGCCCTTCCTTGACCACGCCACCCTCTTCCACCAGCGCCGGATAAACCGTCATCGACAGCCCGGCAATCTTCTGTTGAGTTTGCTGCGCGACCGGAGCAAAGACTTTCGCTTCTACCGGCTCCTGGCTTTTCGCCGTTTGCGGCACGGCCAATGCAGCTTGGCTGGCTTCGGCAAAGCGCGCTGTGAGCTCAGCCAGGTCGCGGCCCTCGCCAAGGAACTTGCCCTGGCCGTCGACGATTTCCAAGTTCATGCGCAGGTGGCTTTCCACCTGCTGCGCCGCTTCGGCCCAGGCCTCGTCGCTGACCCGCGCACCGGTCATGCGCAGCAGCTCGCGGCCCAGGGATTGCGGCAGCGAACCCTCGGCGAAGGTGATCCGTTGCAGCGCCGCCTTGACGAAGTCCGGCACCGGCACGAAGTTCTTGCGCAGGGCCTTGGGCAGGTTGCGCACCAGAGCAATGCATTTGGCCTCGATCATCCCCGGCACCAGCCACTCCAAGCGCTCCGGCGGCAGCATCGGCAACAGCGGCGCCGGCACCCGCAACGTCACACCGTCGCGGGGATGATTGGGTTCGAAGTGGTAGCTCAGCGGCAACGTCAGGTCGCCGACGCGCAAGGTGTCGGGGAAGTGCGCGGCGGTGACTTCGCTGGCCTCGCGCGCCAACACGTCCTCTTCGCGCATGATCAACAGTTGCGGATCTTTCTGGCTGTTGATCCGGTACCAACTGTCGAACGTCGCGGTCTGGTGGATCTCGGCCGGCAACCGTGCGTCGTAGAACGCAAACAGGGTTTCTTCGTCCGCCAGGATGTCGCGACGGCGAGCCTTGGCTTCCAACTCGTCGAGTTGCTCCAACAACTTGGTATTGGCGCCGAGGCACCTGGCCCTGGACTGGATCTCGCCGCGCACCAGGGCCTCGCGGATGAACAGCTCCCGCGATACCACCGGGTCCACCGGACCGTAATGCACCGGCCGCCGGCCGACCACGATCAGCCCGAACAGCGTGATCTGCTCATACGCCACCACCTGCCCGCGCTTCTTCTCCCAATGGGGTTCGAAGTGGTTTTTCTTGATCAAGTGCCCGGCCAGCGGTTCGATCCAGTCCGGTTCGATCTTGGCGACCATGCGCGCATACAGCTTGGTGGTTTCCACCAGTTCGGCGGTCATCAGCCACTGCGGACGTTTCTTGCCCAGGCCCGATGACGGGTGGACCCAGAACCGCCGTTGACGGGCGCCGAGGTAGTCGCCGTCTTCGGTTTTCTGGCCGATCTGGCTCAGCAGGCCCGAGAGCACCGCTTTGTGCAGTTTCGGGTAATCGGCCGGGTCTTTGTTGAGGCTCAACTGCATGTCGCGGCAGATCAGGCTCAACTGGCGATGGGAGTCGCGCCACTCGCGCAGACGCAGGTAGTTGAGGAAATTCTTGCGGCACCAGTTGCGCAACGGGCTGGCGGTCAGGGCCTGGCGCTGCTCTTCGAAACCACGCCACAGATTGACCAGCCCGGCGAAGTCCGAGTCCGGATCCTTCCACTGGGCGTGAGCCTGGTCGGCGGCCTGTTGACGTTCGGGCGGGCGCTCGCGCGGGTCCTGAATCGACATGGCACTGGCGACGATCAGCACTTCCTGCAGGCTGCCCAGTTTCGCCGCTTCCAGCAACATACGGCCCATGCGCGGGTCCACCGGCAAGCGCGCCAACTGACGGCCCAGCGGGGTCAACTGACTGTTGCGGTCCACTGCCGACAACTCTTGCAGCAGGTTGAAACCGTCGCTGATGGCCTTGCCATCCGGCGGCTCGATAAACGGGAAATCGGTGATTTCGCCCAGGCGCAGATGGAGCATCTGCAGGATCACCGCCGCCAGGTTGGTGCGCAGGATCTCGGGATCGGTAAATTCCGGACGGCCGAGGAAATCTTCCTCGCTGTACAACCGCACGCAGATCCCCGGCTCGACCCGCCCGCAACGCCCCTTGCGCTGGTTGGCGCTGGCCTGGGAAATGGCTTCGATAGGCAGGCGCTGGACTTTGGCGCGATAGCTGTAGCGGCTGATGCGCGCGGTGCCGCTGTCGATCACATAGCGGATGCCCGGCACGGTGAGCGAGGTTTCGGCGACGTTGGTCGCCAGCACCACGCGACGGCCCGGGTGGGACTGAAAGATCCGCTGTTGTTCGGCCGGGGACAGGCGCGCATACAGCGGCAGAATCTCGGTGTGCTTGAGCTGGGCCTTGCGCAGCATTTCCGCCGCGTCACGAATCTCCCGCTCGCCGGGCAGGAACACCAGCACATCGCCCGGGCTGCGGCGCTCGCTGCGCTCATACGCGGCGATTTCATCGAGGGTGGCGAGGATCGCCTGGTCGACGGTCAGGTCGTCCTCGACGCGGTTGCCCTCTTCGTCCTGCTCCAGGGTCAGCGGGCGGTACCAGGTTTCCACCGGGAAGGTGCGGCCCGAGACTTCCACGATCGGCGCGTCATCGAAATGCTTGGAGAAACGCTCCAGGTCGATGGTCGCCGAGGTGATGATGACCTTCAGGTCCGGGCGGCGCGGCAGCAGGGTCTTGAGGTAGCCGAGCAGGAAGTCGATGTTCAGGCTGCGCTCGTGGGCTTCGTCGACGATGATCGTGTCGTAGCGTTCGAGGTAGCGGTCGTTCTGGGTCTCGGCCAGCAGGATGCCGTCGGTCATCAGCTTGATCAGGGTGTTGGCGTCGCTCTGGTCCTCGAACCGCACCTGATAGCCCACCAGCGCGCCCAACGGCGTCGCCAGTTCCTCGGCCACCCGGCTGGCGACGCTGCGAGCAGCAATCCGGCGCGGCTGGGTGTGGCCGATCAAGCCATGCTGGCCGCGTCCGATTTCCAGGCAGATCTTCGGCAACTGCGTGGTTTTGCCCGAGCCGGTTTCGCCAGCGATGATCAGCACCTGGTGCTTGAGCAGCGCGTCCTTGATCTCGTCACGCTTGGCGGCAATCGGCAGATTGTCGTCGTAGCGAATCAGCGGCAGGCTGGCCTTGCGCGCCAGCACCTGGTCGCACGACGCCTGCATGCGCGCCACCCATTGGACCAGCTTGGCCTCATCGGGCTTCTTGCGCAGCTCGAGCAACTGCCGCCGCAACCGGTGACGGTCGGCGAGCATGGCGTGGTCGAGGTTCTTCAGCAGCTTGTCGATAGCGGGGGCTTGGTCAGTCATCGGGTACGCAAGGGTCGTCGGTTTTATGCAGGGGGCGATTGTCGCAGATTTGCGGCTGCTGCGCCGAACACATGCCCTCTTTGCCAGCCATCCTCTCTTGTGGGAGCGAGCCTGCTCGCGATGGCGATTGTCCGATCAATATCCATGTCGACTGACACACCGCCATCGCGAGCAGGCTCGCTCCCACAAGGGATCTGCGCACACTTCGAAGATTATTCGCTATCCAGGTCCTTGCGCCGATACGGGAACACATCAATCACCTTCCCCGCCCGAATGGCCGCTTGCAGGCCTTTCCAGTAATCGGCGTTGTACAGCTCGCCGTGCAACTGGTCGAACAGCTTGCGCTGCCCGGCGTCGGCGAACAGGAAGGGCGGGAACTCCTCGGGGAAGACGTCCAGCGGCCCGATGGAGTACCACGGCTCGGAGGCCATTTCGTCTTCCGGCGTGCGCGGCTCCGGGATGTGGCGGAAGTTGGCTTCGGTAAGGAAGCAGATCTCGTCGTAGTCGTAGAACACCACGCGACCATGACGGGTCACGCCGAAGTTCTTCAGCAGCATGTCGCCAGGGAAAATATTCGCCGCCGCCAGTTGCTTGATCGCCAGGCCATAGTCTTCCAGCGCTTCGCGCACCTGGGCCTCGTTGGCGTTTTCCAGGTACAGGTTCAGCGGCGTCATCCGGCGTTCGGTCCAGCAGTGGCGGATCAACACCGTGTCGCCTTCCACCGACACCGTGGACGGCGCCACTTCCAGCAATTCCTCCAGGCACGCCGGTTCGAATTTTCCCAGGGGAAAGCGGAAGTCGGCGAACTCCTGGGTATCGGCCATGCGCCCAACCCGGTCGACACTTTTCACCAAGCGGTACTTCTCGATCACCGTGGCGCGGTCGACGTTTTTCGACGGCGAGAACCGATCCTTGATGATCTTGAACACGGTGTTGAAGCCCGGCAGCGTGAACACGCTCATGACCATGCCACGCACGCCCGGTGCCATGATGAACTGATCGTCGGTGCTGGCCAGGTGGTTGATCAAGGCTCGATAGAATTCGGACTTGCCGTGCTTGTAGAAGCCGATGGAGGTGTACAGCTCGGCAACGTGTTTGCCCGGCAGGATCCGCTTGAGAAAACCGATGAATTCCGCCGGCACCGGCACGTCCACCATGAAATACGAGCGGGTGAACGAGAAGATGATCGACACCTGGGCCTCGTCAGTGATCAGCGCGTCGATCTGGATACCCCGGCCCTCACGGTGCAACAACGGAATCACCAGCGGCCACTGGTCGCCCGGGGTGTAGATCCGGCCCACCAGGTAAGCGCCCTTGTTGCGATAGAGCACTGACGAAAACAGCTCCACGGTCAGTTCCGGGTCCTTGCAGACCCAGTCCGGCAGGTTTTCCCGCAGTTGGGCTTCGAGGCGCTGCAGGTCGCCCGGCAAGTCGGCGTAGTCTTCGCTGAAGCGGTAGTCGGCGAAGACGCTCGCCAGCATCTGGTCCAGTTGCCCCAGGGGCTTGTAGGTACGGGTCTGCGCGGCACGGGCCCGGCGCAGGCTCGGCCGGGTGGTGTGGATAAACATGGTGCCGTCGCTGATCAGGTCATGGCTGAACAGGCCGCAGAAAATCGAGTTGTACCAGGTCTCGGACAGTTCATCGTCGAAACGCAGGTCGATCAGGCTGATGTAGGCACTTTTCACCAGCGGCCAGCAGCCGACATCCATCAGCGCCTCGGCGTCGAAGGCCTTGCGCAGCCGGGCCACGGTTTCAAAGACTTTTTCCTCATACAGATTGATCCGCGCCGCCGACGCCGCTTGCGCCTCCTGCCACTGGGCCTGCTCGAACCGGGTACGGGCACCGTCGGTGATCTGCCGGAAATGCTCGCGATAATCGTCGAAGCCGTCGAGAATCGAGCGGGCGATATCGCTGGCGGGCCATGGCTGCGGCATAGGGAAAACCTCGGCGGGGCGTCTTGTTATGAGCGACTGAGCTTAGAGGCCAATCACGCGACAACGCAACCATTGCCATCGGTCCATGGGAGCGCGACACTTGCGGCCCACCCCATGGAAGGAATCCCTTGTGAACCTCGTCGATCTCCTGCGTTTGCTGTCATTGGCCGCCATCTGGGGGGCGAGCTTTCTGTTCATGCGCATTATCGCGCCTATCATCGGCACGATCCCCACCGCGTTTTTTCGTGTCTCCATCGCCTTTGTCGGCTTGGTGGTGATCCTGGCGCTGATGCGGGTCGACTGGAATTTCCGCGGCAAGCTGAAAATCGTGATGGGGCTGGGCCTGATCAATTCAGGCATTCCGGCGACCTTCTACTCGTTGGCGGCCCAGACCCTTCCGGCCGGTTACTCGGCAATTTTCAACGCCACGACGCCCCTGATGGGAGTGTTGATCGGCGGGCTGTTCTTCAGCGAGCAGCTTACGCTGGCCAAGGTCAGCGGCGTGTTCCTGGGATTGCTCGGCGTCGGCATCCTGACCCGCGCCGGCCCGGTGGCCTTCGACCTGCAACTGCTGATGGGTGCCCTCGCCTGCCTGATGGCCACCACCTGTTATGGCTTCGCCGGTTTCTTCACCCGTCGCTGGCTCGATCAGCAAGGTGGGCTGGACAGCCGTCTCTCGACCCTGGGCAGCATGTTCGGCGCCACGATGTTCCTGCTGCCGCTGTTCGGCTACAGCGTCATCAGCCACCCCCCGGCCAGCTGGGGTGGCTGGAACGTCTGGCTGTCATTGCTGGGGTTGGGCCTGGTGTGCACCGCGCTGGCGTACATCCTTTATTTCCGGCTGATCAGCTCCATCGGGCCGGTCAAATCCATGACCGTCACCTTCCTGATCCCGCCCTTCGGCGTGCTGTGGGGGGCGTTGTTGCTGGACGAGCCGCTGGGAATGGCGCATCTGTATGGCGGGGTGCTGATTGCGGCAGCGTTGTGGCTGGTGTTGAAGCCAGCGGCGCAGAAGCCGGTTGAGGTGTCTGCCCGATAGCGCATCGGCGCGTTTGGAAATGCCATCGCGAGCAGGCTCGCTCCCACAGGTCAAGGACAACCCTTGTGGGAGCGAGCCTGCTCGCGATAGCGGTTCTATGCCAACAGCAATCTAACGATCAGCCACTTTTACGAAACACAAACACCAGCCCGACAACGATCAGCACCATCCCCAGCAAGCTCAACAGCGCCAGCCGGTTGCCGAATACCAGGTAATCCATGACCGCCGTCACCGCCGGCACCAGGTAGAACAGGCTGGTGACATTCACCAGGTTGCCCCGTGCGATCAGCCGGTAAAGCAGCAAGGTCGCCAGCACCGACACCACCAATCCCATCCATAGCACCGGCACGATAAAGCCCGCGTTGCGCTCGAAATGGAAGGGCTGGAACGGCACGAACACCGCGCACAGTACCAGCCCGGCCAGATACTGCACCGGCAGCGTGCCGAGGGGATTATCGGTAATGCGCTTTTGCATGATCGAGCCGGCGGTCATGAACACCAGCGCCAGCAACCCGCACAGCATCCCGGTCAAGGACATGCCGGCCAGCCCGATGCCCTGGTACACCACCATGATCAACCCGACCAACCCGAGCGCCAGGCCGAACAGCCGCTGCCAGGAACGCTGACGCTCCACGAGCACCACCGTGAGGATCGGCTGTATGCCCATCAGGGTTGCCATCACCCCAGGTGTCACGTTCATTTGCAGGGCCAGCAGATAAAAAATCTGATAGGCCCCCAGCAGCACCAACCCGGTGGCCGTGGCATAGACCATCGGCCTGCCGGCCTTGGGCAACTGGAACCTGAACACCGGGATCAAGAGCACCAATGCGCACAGTGCAATGGCAAAACGGATCAGCAGAAAAGCAAAAGGTGACGCATGGGCCAGGCCCAGTTTGGAAAAGATTGCCCCGCTGCTCCACAGCAGGACGAACAGGCTCGTGGAAGCCGCCGCCAATAAGGCGTTCTTGGAGAGGGAAAACATGGATACCACCTGTAGTCAGGCAAAAGCCAACTCAGCCGAGGCTGAAGTCCAGTAGTTTTTTCAGGCAGGCACAGGGGGATGGCAACCGTTGCCGATCAGCCCTGAACGCCAACACCCGGCGGTGATACGACGGCGTATACCGGTGGGCTACTGACAGGTGGGGGGTATTGACCGATCTGCACAGGCTGCTGATTCCCGCACGGCACGACGCCAGCGTTGAACGCTGGAACCACAACCGCGATGACAGGGAATAAAGGCATGAGCCGATCTCTTGGGGAGGTGGGTCCTGGAACCCGACGAGCGCTGACTATAACCAGCGCCCGATGTATTGCGCAACGGCTAACCGAACAGCCAATAGCCAAGCGCCGTCAGCACCACCACCGCCAGCACCGGACGCATCACCCGATACACCTTGGGATGCTTGCGTTTCCATTGCTTGACCCGGCCGCTGATGCCATCGCTGAACGACTTGCTCCAGGCGTAGGCCTGGTTGATGCCACCAACGCGTTCGTCATCCAGATTCTGCGGCGCGGTGGCGCGACCGAGGATGCCGCTGACAGCACGATTGAGGCGAGTCATCAACCGGTTGCTCAAGGGGCGCTCGACGTCGCAGAACAGGATCACGCGGGTCTTGGGTGTTTCATTCTTGACCCAGTGGACATAGGTTTCATCGAACATCACATCCTCGCCGTCGCGCCACGCATAGATCTGGCCATCGACAAAGATCCGGCAATCGTCGGAGTTGGGCGTGGAAAGCCCCAGGTGATAGCGCAACGAGCCGGCAAACGGATCGCGATGGGGGTTCAAATGGCTATCGCCCGGCAGCAGCGCAAACATCGCGCCGCGGACGTTGGGGATCCGGTTGACCAGCTCGACGGTTCTTGGGCATAGCACTTCGGCCGACGGTAGCGGTTTGTCGTACCACTTGAGGTAGAAGCGCTTCCAGCCTTTCTTGAAGAACGAGCCGAAACCGGCGTCGTTGTTCTTTTCGGCCGCCCGGATGTAACCCTCGTCGAACAGGTGCATCGCCTCGTCGCGGATGACCTGCCAGTTGTCCTTGAGCACATCCAGTTCAGGGAACTTGCTGCGGTCCAGGTACGGCCTGGAAGGTACGCCAGAGAACAAGTACATCAGTGTGTTATAGGGGGCGAACAGCGCCGAATGATTGACGAACTGGCGCAACACCGGTAGACGCGCCTTGCCGCGCAGGTGCACATACAGGGTACTGCCCAGGAACAGCAGCAGTACCGACGCCTTGGCGACAAACGAAACGGTCATTTACAACTCCTTGTCAAAAACAACGGATGCAACGTCAACTGCCCGACGTGGCCGGGGGCCATGCTAAATGCTCGTGGCCCGGGTAAAAACCGTCTGACGCAATATTTACTGTTGTGTAGAACGCAACAAACCTAACAGGCGTCACCTGAACCCCGGCTGACGCCAGTCAAAACACCTTCAATCCTGCTGAAGGCTTCTGTGGCGAGGGGATTTATCCCCGCTGGGTTGCGCAGCAACCCCCAATTTGTCCGCAGCCACGGTATTTCAGATAGACGCACTGGGGACTGCTGCGCAGTCCAGCGGGGATAAATCCCCTCGCCACAGAAGCTGTCCTGCCACCGTTACTGCTGGTTTTCCTGTTCGGTAAACAGATCACTGAACAGCATGCTCGACAAGTACCGCTCGCCCGAATCCGGCAGGATCACCACGATCGTCTTGCCTTGCATCTCAGGCTTTTCCGCCAGGCGTGCAGCCACGGCCATCGCCGCACCACAGGAGATACCACACAGGATTCCCTCTTCCTGCATCAGGCGCAGGGCCATGGCCTTGGACTCGTCGTCCGTCACCCGCTCAACCTGGTCGACCATCGACAGATCCAGGTTCTTCGGTACGAACCCGGCACCTATCCCCTGGATCTTGTGAGGGCTGGGCTTGATTTCCTGGCCCGCCAGCGCCTGGGTGATCACCGGCGAGCTCTCAGGCTCCACCGCCACCGACAGGATCGGCTTGCCGCAGGTGTTCTTGATATAGCGGGAGACTCCGGTGATGGTTCCGCCGGTCCCCACGCCCGACACCAGCACGTCCACCGCGCCATCGGTGTCGTTCCAGATTTCCGGGCCGGTGGTCTTTTCGTGGATCGCCGGGTTCGCCGGGTTCTCGAACTGTTGCGGCATGAAGTAACTGGACGGGTCGCTGGCGACGATCTCGGCGGCTTTCTCGATGGCCCCTTTCATGCCCTTGGCCGGCTCGGTCAGCACCAGTTCGGCACCGAGGGCCTTGAGCACCTTGCGCCGCTCGATGCTCATGGAGGCCGGCATGGTCAGCATCAGCTTGTAGCCACGAGCAGCGGCGACGAACGCCAGGCCGATCCCGGTGTTGCCCGAGGTCGGCTCGACGATGGTCATGCCCGGCTTGAGCCTGCCGGTGCTTTCAGCGTCCCAGATCATGTTCGCGCCAATCCGGCACTTGACCGAATAACCCGGGTTACGCCCTTCGATCTTGGCCAGGATGGTCACACCCCGCGGGGCAATGCGATTGATCTGCACCAGTGGCGTATTGCCGATGGAATGGGCGTTGTCAGCGTAGATACGGCTCATGACTAGGTCCTTAGTGCTGCGTGAATTCAAGCGCCTAAAGGTATGCCTGTTGCCCAAGGGCGTCCAGTTGCACCGAACGTTCACATTGCTGCAACGGTCAATGGTTTTAATATCACCGGAGACTGAATGACATGAAGCGTCGATACAGCTGGCCACTGTGGACCCTCGCGGCCATTGTTGCGGTGCTGGTGGCCCTGCATTTCACGTTGCCGTACCTGGTGCGCAATTACCTGAACGACAAACTCGCCGACATGGGCGATTACCGCGGCCAGGTCACCGACGTAGACCTGGCGCTGTGGCGCGGGGCCTACCGGATCAACAGCCTGAAAATCGTCAAGGTCGACGGCAAGGTCCCGGTACCGTTCGTCGACGCGCCGCTGGTCGACCTGTCTGTCAGCTGGCACTCGCTGTGGTACGACCACGCGGTGGTGGCCGAAGTGGAATTCGCCCACCCTGAAGTGAACTTCGTCGACGGCGGGGGCAACCGGCAGAACTCCCAGACCGGCCAGGGCACCAACTGGCGTGAGCAACTGAGCAAGCTATTGCCCATCACCCTCAACGAAGTGCGGATCAGTGATGGCAAGGTCACTTTCCGCAATTTCACCTCCCAGCCGCCGGTCAACCTGCGCGCCACTGCCGTCAACGCCAGCTTCTACAACCTGACCAACGTGGTCGACACCGAAGGCAAGCGCGACGCCCGCTTCGAGGGCAAGGCCCTGGTGGCCGAACACGCTCCACTGGAGATGCAGGCCACCTTCGACCCGCTGAGCAATTTCGAAGATTTCGATTTCCGCCTGCGGGTCAGGAACATCGAACTCAAGCGCCTGAACGATTTCGCCGCGGCCTACGGCAAGTTCGACTTCAACGCCGGCCATGGCGACCTGGTGATCGAGGCCGAGGCGAACAACGCCAGACTCAGCGGCTACATCAAACCGCTCCTGCGGGACGTGGACGTGTTCGATTGGCAGCAGGACGTGGAAAACGAGAAAAAGAACATTTTCCGCTCGATCTGGGAAGCATTGGTCGGCGCAGGCGAAACGGCCCTGAAGAACCAGCGCAAGAACCAGTTCGCCACCCGGGTCGAACTCAACGGCAATGTCCATCAACAGGACATCAGCGCCTTCGAAGCCTTCCTGCAGATCCTGCGCAACGGTTTCGTCCAGGCCTTCAACGCCCGTTATGAACAACCACCGCCCTCGAAGGACTAGTGGCCACACAGGCCACTACGGTTTACGGGTGACGGTATAGCGGCCGGTCGGTTCTGCCGCCACTACCCCTGCTCCACGCTGCAGCGAGTCCCAGCCCAGGCACGCCAGGGCCAGCGAACGCGGAACAGCCTCGCGACCGCTGCTGTAGCGGCTGATACTGCGTGCACTGACCCCCAACGCTTCGGCGGCCTTGTTCAACGGCAGGCCAGTGCGGGCGCGCCACTCGATGAAGATACGGGTATTTTCGTCCTCGGCGTTTTGCGCCAGCGCGTCCAGATACAAGGTATCGGCGCCGATCTGGATATCCAGCGCGGGCCATTCCACGCTCCAGCCATCGTCGCCCAGGGTCGCGCCCGCAAACGCACCCTCCTCAAGCAAAGGCTGCAACCCCGGGTAACGTTGCACATCGCCGCTCAAGTCGAGCATCAGCCTCTGCCCGTCGATGAACACCAGCTCCAGGCTGAATGGCAACACGGCTTGCACGGCCAACAGCCTGGGCCGCTTCATGGGTAACATCGTTTCCAATCCTCCAGCAGTTGCGCCTGGTGGGCCCTGACCCAGTCCAGTGCTTCCTTAATGATCAACGGCGGCGCCCGGCCCATCATGACTTCGACGGTTTCCAGGCTCAGCATCACGTCCAGCCCGCCACCGGTGAGGTGGACATGAGGCGGCGGGTGGTCCCGTTCGCGCAGTTGAATGCGATATGTGTTCTTGAATCGATATTTAGTAGACATGCCTCAAACATATCGCCAAATTGGCGATATGCAATACTGGCAAGCAGCCGAGACTGAGTCAACATGTGACGCTCCATTCAGAGACTGAATACAGCGTCTGCGTTCACAGTCGGCGGGACGTCGCGTTATAGTCGGGCACGACATTATTTCGCGCGCCCCGCCTCACCGGGCCGGCGACACCGCTTGAGGAATTGCAGATGAAGTTCGAAGGCACCCGCGCCTACGTGGCCACCGATGACCTGAAGCTGGCCGTGAACGCCGCCATTACCCTGGAGCGGCCGTTGCTGGTCAAGGGCGAGCCGGGCACCGGCAAGACCATGCTGGCCGAACAACTGGCGCAGTCCTTCGGCGCGCGCCTGATCACCTGGCACATCAAGTCCACCACCAAGGCCCACCAGGGCCTGTACGAGTACGACGCGGTCAGCCGCCTGCGGGACTCGCAGTTGGGCGTGGACAAGGTCCACGACGTGCGCAACTACCTGAAGAAGGGCAAGCTCTGGGAAGCGTTCGAGTCCGAAGAACGGGTCATCCTGCTGATCGACGAAATCGACAAGGCCGACATCGAGTTTCCCAACGACCTGCTGCAAGAACTCGACAAGATGGAGTTCTATGTCTACGAGACCGATGAAACCATCAAGGCCAAGCAACGCCCGATTATCATCATTACCTCCAACAACGAAAAAGAGCTGCCGGACGCGTTCCTGCGCCGCTGCTTCTTCCACTACATCGCCTTCCCGGACCGCGTCACCCTGCAGAAAATCGTCGATGTGCACTACCCGGACATCAAGAAAGACCTGGTCAGCGAAGCGCTGGACGTGTTCTTCGATGTGCGCAAGGTGCCGGGCCTGAAGAAGAAACCTTCCACCTCCGAACTGGTGGACTGGCTCAAGTTGCTGATGGCCGACAACATCGGTGAAGCGGTGCTGCGCGAGCGTGATCCGACCAAGGCCATCCCACCGCTGGCCGGTGCCCTGGTCAAGAACGAACAGGACGTGCAGTTGCTCGAGCGCCTGGCGTTCATGAGCCGTCGCGGCACGCGTTGAGCCCTCTTCGTCAACAAGCGCGAGGGCAACTGCCATGCTGCTGAACCTGTTCAATGAAATGCGCGCCGCCAAGGTGCCGGTGTCGGTGCGTGAACTGCTGGACCTGATCAACGCGTTGAAACAGCGGGTGATCTTCGCCGACATGGATGAGTTCTATTACTTGTCCCGGGCGATCCTGGTGAAGGACGAACGCCATTTCGACAAGTTCGACCGGGCGTTCGCCGCTTACTTCAATGGCCTGGAGAAACTCGACGACCATCTCCAGGCGCTGATTCCCGAAGACTGGTTGCGCAAGGAATTCGAGCGCTCGCTGACCGATGAAGAGCGCGCGCAGATCCAGTCCCTCGGTGGCCTCGACAAGCTGATCGAGGAATTCAAGAAGCGCCTGGAAGAACAGAAGGAACGCCATGCCGGCGGCAACAAGTGGATCGGCACCGGCGGCACCAGCCCGTTCGGTTCCGGCGGTTTCAACCCCGAAGGCATCCGCGTCGGTGACGCCGGCAAACGCCAGGGCAAGGCCGTGAAGGTCTGGGACCAGCGCGAGTACAAGAACCTCGACGACCAGGTGGAGCTGGGCACCCGCAACATCAAGATCGCCCTGCGCCGCCTGCGCAAGTTCGCCCGTCAGGGCGCGGCCGAAGAGCTGGACATCGACGGCACCATCGACCATACCGCCCGGGACGCCGGCCTGCTGAACATCCAGATGCGCCCCGAGCGACGCAACACCGTCAAGCTGTTGCTGCTGTTCGACATCGGCGGTTCGATGGATGCCCACGTGAAAATCTGCGAAGAACTGTTCTCGGCCTGCAAGACCGAGTTCAAGCACCTGGAGTATTTCTACTTCCACAACTTCGTGTACGAGTCGGTATGGAAGAACAACCTGCGCCGCACTTCGGAACGCACTTCGACCCAGGACCTGCTGCACAAGTACGGTGCCGACTACAAAGTGATCTTCATCGGCGACGCCGCGATGGCGCCCTATGAAATCACCCAGGCCGGCGGCAGCGTCGAGCACTGGAACGAGGAAGCGGGCTATGTGTGGATGCAGCGTTTCATGGAGAAGTACAAGAAGCTCATCTGGATCAACCCTTACCCGAAGGACACCTGGGGCTACACCGCCTCGACCAACATCGTGCGCGAATTGGTGGAGGACCGGATGTATCCGCTGACGTTGCGGGGGTTGGAGGAAGGGATGCGGTTTCTTTCCAAGTAAGATTTTTACCGCCTGACAGGGCCTCATCGCGAGCAGGCTCGCTCCCACATTTGGAATGCGTTCCCCTGTGGGAGCGAGCCTGCTCGCGATGCTTCTAGCGGTCCATGAATCGGCGCAAACACTCCACCTGCTGCCGATGCGCAACCTCCTGCACCACCGGCCGCAACCGCACCTGCGTCCCCGGCAGGCATTGCGCCAACCGGGCCAGGGCCAATGGCGTCAAGGCACCCAGGCGCGGATAGCCGCCGATGGTCTGCCGGTCGTTGAGCAGCACGATCGGCTGGCCGTCCGGCGGTACCTGCACGGCGCCGAGCGGGATGCCTTCGGAAATCATCGGCGAGCCCTGATATTCCAACGACGTACCGAGCAAACGAATGCCCATGCGGTCAGCGCGGCTGTCCAAGGTCCATGGCGTATTGAACGCATCGAACAGGCTGCGCCCGCTGAATGCGCCATTCTGCGCGCCGAGGATCAGATCAAGCGGTGGCGTCTGCTGGAAATCCGGGATCAGCGTGCCCGGCATCGGCCGAGGCGTGACCGGGCCTGAATAGCTCAAGTGCTCGCCCCGACTCAGCGCTCGCCCCAGTCCATCCAGGCCACCGAGTGCTTCGCGCACCACCGTCGCCCGGCTGCCCAGCACCGTCGGTGCATCAAACCCACCGGGGGCCGCGAGGTAGGCCCGGGCACCGAGTACCGGTTGGGTCAACGCCAGGGTCTGGCCTTTGCGCAGGCTGAAGTAGCGCCACGACGCCACCGCCTGGCCGTCCAGCCGCGCCCCGAGATCCGCCCCGGCCAGCGCCAGTACGCAATCCTCTTCGGCCACCACCGTGAAGCCACCGAGGGTAATCTCCACCACCGCCGCGTCCAGGGCATTGCCCAGCATCCAGTTGGCCCAGGCCATCGACAGCCAGTCCGCCGCGCCGCCCTGAGTCACGCCCAAATGCCTGACGCCGAAACGGCCGCCGTCCTGCAACAGGCACAGCGGTGTGCTGGCCTCGATCAATAAACGGCTCATGCCAGGGCCTCCTGCGGGGTGTCGTCGCCGCCCAATGCGATGAATTCGGCGTGGTCCACGGCGACAAAGCGCACCGTGTCGCCGGGTTGCATCAGGCTGTAGCCGTCACGCTCGCGGTCGAACAAGCGCGTCGGCGTGCGGCCGATCAGGTTCCAGCCACCGGGCGACACCAGCGGATACGCCGCGGTCTGGCGCTCGGCAATGCCGACACTGCCCGCTGCCACCCGCTTGCGCGGCGTGTCGAGGCGCGGCGCTGCCAACAGTTCGTCCACCAGTCCCATGAAGGCAAAGCCTGGTGCAAAGCCCAGGGCAAACACCTGGTATTCATGCTCGCTGTGGCGACGGATCACCTGCTCAACCGTCAACCCGCTGCGGCTCGACAACAGGCTCAGTTCCGGCCCGACACTGGGGTCGTACCACACCGGCAGCACATGGCGCTGGCCGACCGAGCGGGCGTCGGGGGAGAGATTGTTCAGCGCCTCGTTGACCAGGTCCCGAGCCTGCGCCGGGTTCAGCGCCAACATGTCGTAATGCACCATCAGCGTGGTGTAGGACGGCACCAAGTCGATCAGGTACTCGGCGAACACCTCGCGCAGACGTTCACTGGCGGCGAGCATCCACGGCATGTTGGTCTCGGCGATATCATCGAACAATCGCACCATCAGGCCGTCCACCGCGACCACTTCCACCCGTAGTTTCATGATGCACTCTGCCGGTCCAGCGCTTCGCGGATGCGTTGCACCGCCGCCACGGAGCTGGCGTTGTCTCCGTGCACGCACAAGGTGTTAGCGTGCAGAAGCAACGCACTGCCATCGCTGGCGGTCAGCGAGTCGCCACGGGCAATGCTCAGGGCCTGGCCGATGATGGTCTCGGCATCGTGGTGCACCGAGCCCGGCAACTGTCGCGAAACCAGGCGGCCGGCGCTGTCATAAGCACGGTCGGCGAAGGCTTCGAACCAAAGCGTCAGGCCATACTCGTCACCCAGGGCCTGGGCGGCAGTGTTATCCCGGGTCGCCATCAACATCAGCGGCAACTGCGCGTCGTAGGCCGCGACGGCCTGGATCACCGCACGCAGTTGTGCCGGGTTGGCCATCATGTCGTTGTACATCGCGCCATGGGGTTTGACGTAGCTGACCCGCCCGCCCTGGGCCCGGCAGATGCCATCGAGGGCGCCGATCTGGTAGTGCAGCAGGTCCTGCAGTTCCTGGGCGGTGTAGGCCATGGAGCGGCGGCCGAAACCCACCAGGTCCTGATAGGCCGGGTGTGCGCCGATCCGCACGCCATGGCTCAGGGCCAGGCCAACGGTCTTGCGCATGATGCTCGGGTCACCGGCGTGGAAACCGCAGGCGATGTTGGCGCAATCGATGAAGGGCATCACCTCGGCGTCCAGACCCATGGTCCAGTTGCCGAAGCTTTCGCCGATGTCGCAGTTCAGTAGCAGGCGGTTCACAGTGAACGCTCCTGTAGGTTGTTTCTTTTTTCTGGCCGTGGGGCATGCGCCCCACAGGTTATCAGTTACTCGGCGTCCAACTGTTTGCCCTGGGTTTCCGGCAGGCTCAGGGCCGCCAGGATCACCACGCCGTAGGACACTGCCGCGAATGCACCGATGCCGACACTCAATGGCACCTTCTGGCTCAGCAGGCCGATCAGCAGCGGGAACAGTGCCGCCAGTGCCCGACCGATGTTGTAGCAGAAACCCTGGCCCGAACCGCGGATGCGGGTCGGAAACAGTTCGGTGAGGAACGAGCCCATGCCGCTGAACATCCCCGACGCGAAGAACCCCAGGGGAAAGCCCAGCCAGAGCATCACGTTATTGCTCACCGGCAGTTGGGTGTACAGCAGAACGATGACGAACGAACCGATGGCGAACAGGACGAAGTTCTTCTTGCGGCCCAGGATATCGGTCAAATAGGCGCTGATGACATAACCCACATAGGAGCCGACGATCACCATCGCCAGGTAGCCACCGGTACTCAGCACGCTCAAGCCACGTTCATTCTTCAGGAAGGTCGGCAGCCATGAGGTGATGGCGTAGTAGCCACCCAACGCACCGGTGGTCAGCAACGAGGCGCGAATCGTGGTGAAGAGAATGCCGGGGGCGAAAATCTCGTAGAACTTCGCCGGATTGCTCGGTTCCTCGCGGGCCTTGGTCTGGTTATAGATGTCCGGATCCTTGACCAGGCGCCGGACGAAAATCACGAATATCGCCGGGACCAGGCCAAGCATGAACAGGGCGCGCCAGGCGTCTTCCGGTGCCAGCACCGAAAACAGCAGCGCATACAGAATCGCCGTCATGCCCCAGCCCAGCGCCCAACCCGCTTGCACCATGCCAACCGCCTTGCCACGGTCCTTGGCGCGGATCACCTCGCCCATCAGCACCGCGCCGGCGGTCCATTCGCCACCGAAGCCGAAGCCCATCAGGGTACGAGCGATCAGCAGTTGTTCATAACTCTGGGCCAGGCCACACAGGAAGGTGAAGAAGGCGAACCACAGCACTGTCAGTTGCAGGGTGCGGACCCGACCGATGCGGTCCGAGAGAATACCGGCTACCCAGCCGCCGATGGCCGAGGCGATCAGGGTGCTGGTGTGGATCAGCCCCGCCTGGCCGGTGGTGATGCCCCACATCGCGATCAGGGTCGGCACCACGAAGCTGAGCATCTGCGTGTCCATGCCATCCAGGGCATAACCGATCTTGCAGCTCCAGAAGGTGCGGCGTTCCTGCTGATTGATGTTGCGATACCAGTCGAACGGACCGGAACGGGCCTGGGATTGGGGGACGCCGAGTGTGTCAGGGGCACTCATGGTGGTTCTCCACGGTTTTATTGTTATAAGCCTCGACGCTGGAAGCGCTGAGGCCGGTTGCCCCGATTCTTGGGCCCACGGCGCGGCGCGTCCAACGAATAAAACTGCGGACGGGTCATAAGAAAAAGTTGATTGGGTGGGGAACGGTGGAGTGTCTGGTTGGAATGCTGTTGTGGCGAGGGAATTTATCCCCGCTGGGTTGCGCAGCAGCCCTGAAACCAGGCAATCAGGTGTATCAGGCAGATTGAGTTGGCTGATTTGGGGCTGCTACGCAGCCCAGCGGGGATAAATCCCCTCGCCACAAAAAAAGCTATCAGGGTTGCGTCAAAGCCCGCGCAAATCGCGCTCTTCAATCGGCCGGCTCTGACGCAGGCGTTTGCCGCCCAGTACCACCCAGTCGATCAGGCGGAACAGGCATTCCAGGCCGAACGACAGCAGCATGGCGCCGCTGATGCCCCAGATCATCGCTTCGGGGGTCAGCAGGATCTGGTAGCTGTAGCCGTTCCAGGTTTCTTTGCGAATATCCGGATCGGCGGCCAGCGCCACTTGCAGCAAACGGATATACCAGGGGCCTTGCATTGCCTGGAATTGCTTGTCCAACGCCTGCTGGCGCACCAGCAGGGTGTTCAGGCTGTCGGCATCGCTGCGAAAGATAGGGTCCTCGCTGGCACGGTAATGGGCCACCAGGGCCTGCATGTCACCTTTGAAAAACTGGTTGGCAGTGCCCTGGAACCCCTGCAGGCCGGCCTGGGCCTCGATCAAGTGCGCTTCGACGCGCTTGGCGTAATCGCTGATGAAACCCGGCACCTGGACCCCGACCAGCAGGCCAATCGCAAACAACACCAGCCGTAGATAACTGAGCAACATAACGTGACGTCCTTATTCGGTACGGCCATGGCTGACGCATTCGCCGCGTCGCCACAGGCTCCATTGGCCCGGTTCGTAGCGGGTCCAGGTTTCGTTTTCGGTCAAGGGTTCGGTGGCGATCACCGTGACCACGTCGTTGGGCGTGGTTTCGGCCTGGAAATCCACAATCACATCCACATCCTTGAGCCGCGCCGGGCCAAACGGCGCGCGACGGGTGATCTGGGCCAGTTTGGTCGAGCAATAGCAGAACAGCCAGTCGCCATCGCTGAGCAGGCAATTGAACACGCCCTTGCTGCGGTACTCGGAACAGGCCTGGATCAGCGAGGGCAGCAGCAGTTCCACCTCCACCGGCTCCGGAAAAGCCTGGCGCACGCGGTTGAGCAGGTCGCAGAACGCCGCTTCGCTGTCGGTATCGCCCACCGGACGGTAGAAACTCACTCCCGGCTGGAAACCGGCAAGCTGGCCGTTATGGGCAAAACACCAGTTCCGTCCCCACAATTCACGCACGAACGGGTGGGTGTTGGACAGGCAGACCTTGCCGACGTTGGCCTGGCGGATATGCCCGATCACCACTTCACTCTTGATCGGGTAACGCTGCACCAGATTCGCCACTTCCGACTCGCTGCTGGCCGCCGGGTCCTGGAACAGGCGCAGGCCGCGGCCTTCATAGAACGCGATGCCCCAGCCATCCCGGTGCGGCCCGGTCTTGCCACCGCGCTGCATCAGCCCGGTGAAGCTGAACACGATGTCGGTCGGCACATTGGCACTCATGCCCAGTAACTCACACATGCTCGGACTCTCGCTTGAAGGGGCAGGCCGGATTACAGACGCGGCTCGATACGCGAACGCTGGGGATTGCTCGGCACCGGCGGGCGACCGTAACGGTCATCACCGGCCACGCCGAACGGCGGCTCGTCATCCTCTGCATCAGCCGCGGCGGCAGCGGCTTTCGCGGCGGCAGCCCTTTCCTTGCGAGCGCTGGAGGCACGCTCGATGGGGAAGCGGATCAACGCGAAGATCAAGTAGACGCCGAAAGCAATCATGCCGTACATGAGCAGGTCGGACGCTGCCCGCCAGACGTTGTTGCCGACCTTGAACAGGATGTCCAGGGCAACAATGGCCACGGCCGGGGCAAACTTGTCCTTCACCGGGTCGACAATGGTGGGGCAGAACAGCAACACCGCCATCAGCAACCGCAGCGGCTCGCGCAACCAGCGCCACATCCAGCGGGTCATGCGCATCCATACCAGCAGGCAGCCCAGTGCGGCGAAGGCGTAGAGGCCCCAGGCGATCAGATAGTCGTTCTCGGTCATGGTGTCCATGGCAAGGCAGGCAAAGAGGCGCTTATAGTAACGGCTTTTCGCTCGTCAGGCTGCCCAGACGTGCGCCATGATTATGTTCGAGAGCCTTTCATGTCCTTATCCGCCCATGTTTCCAACGCCCCGGTCGCCCGCAAGGACGCCGGTGTCGACCCGTATGCCTGGTTGCAGGAACGCGATACCGACGCCGTGCTCGACTACCTCAAGGCCGAAAACCGCTTCCAGGAAGACCAGCTCGCCGACCAGGCCGAACTCCGGGAAACCCTGTTCCAGGAAATCAAGGGGCGGATCCTCGAGACCGATCTGTCCCTGCCCTCGCCCTGGGGCCCTTACCTGTATTACACCCGTACCACGGCTGGTGACGAATACCCGCGCCACTACCGCTGCCCGCGCCCGGCGGACGACAGCCTGACCGTGGACGAAAGCCACGAGCAACTGCTGCTCGACCCCAACGCACTGGCAGGTGGCGGCTTCTTTTCCCTCGGCGCCTTCAGCATCAGCCCCGACCACCAGCGCCTGGCCTACAGCCTGGACACCACGGGCGACGAGATCTACACGCTGTTCGTCAAGGAGTTGTCCAACGACAAGGTCAGCGAATTGTCCTTCGAGGACTGCGACGGCAGCATGACCTGGGCCAACGACAGCCTGACGCTGTTTTTCGGCGAACTGGATGACACCCACCGACCGCACAAACTCTGGCGCTATCGCCTGGATGGCACCGCCGCCGAAGAAGTCTTCCATGAACCGGACGGCCGTTTCTTCCTGCATTGCTACCGCTCGAGCTCCGAACGGCAGTTGATTCTGTCCCTGGGCAGCAAGACCACCAGCGAAGCCTGGGTACTCGATGCCACCCAACCGCAGCAGCCCTTCACCTGCCTGGCGCCACGGGTGGAAAACCATGAATACGACGTCGACCACGGCCTGCTCGACGGCCAGTGGACCTGGCTGATCCGCAGCAACCGCGACGGCATCAATTTCGCGCTGTACCAGGCCCTCGATGCCGGCGTAGCGCCGACCGAGGCTGACTGGCGGAACCTGATCCCCCACAGCGACACGGTGATGATCGATGGTCTGAGCCTGAACGCCGGCGCCATGACCTTGAGCCTGCGCGAAGGCGGCCTGCCGATCATCGAAGTTCACCCACAGGATTTGCCGGCTTATCGCGTGCAACTGCCGGACGCAGCCTACAGCCTGCATGTGCAGAACAGCCTGGAGTTCGCCAGCGAGCGCATCCGCCTGCGTTATGAAGCCCTGAACCGCCCGGCGCAGATCCGTCAGTTGGACCTCGCCAGTGGCGAGCAGGTGGTGCTCAAGCAAACCCCGGTGCTGGGTCCGTTCGACGCCGATGCCTACGTCAGCCAGCGGCTCTGGGCTACGGCACCGGACGGCACGCAGGTGCCCATTAGCCTGGTGGTCAAGCGCGAGGCCCTCGGGCAACCGGTGCCGCTGTATCTGTATGGCTACGGCGCCTATGGCGAGAGCCTCGACCCGTGGTTTTCCCATGCGCGGCTGAGCCTGCTGGACCGTGGCGTCGCATTTGCCATTGCCCATGTGCGCGGCGGTGGCGAGCTCGGGGAAGCCTGGTATCGCGCCGGCAAGCAGGAACACAAGCACAACACCTTCAGCGACTTCATCGCTTGCGCCGAGCATCTGATCGCCAAGGGGTTTACCCGCGCCGACCAACTGGCGATCAGCGGCGGCAGCGCCGGTGGTCTGCTGATCGGCGCGGTACTCAATCAACGCCCGGAACTGTTCAAGGTGGCGATTGCCGAAGTGCCGTTCGTCGATGTGCTCAACACCATGCTCGACCCGGACCTGCCACTGACCGTCACCGAATACGACGAATGGGGCAATCCGGAGGAGCCGGACGTCTATGATCGGATCCGGGCCTACGCGCCATACGAAAACGTCCGCGCCCAGGCGTACCCGGCGCTGTTGGTGATCGCTGGCTACAACGACAGTCGCGTGCAGTACTGGGAAGCGGCCAAGTGGGTGGCGAAGTTGCGCGCCACCAAGACCGATGACAACCCATTGCTGCTCAAGACCGAACTGGGTGCCGGTCACGGTGGAATGAGCGGGCGCTACCAGGGGTTGCGTGACGTAGCGCTCGAATATGCATTTGTGTTGAAGATTTTGGGCCGGGGTTGAGGAACTCTGTGGGGCGGGCGGGTCTTAGCTCCATGCGCAAACTCTAATGCTACACGGCCCCATGTGGGAGCGAGCCTGCTCGCGATGGCGGCGGATCAGCCGGTTTCAATGCTGCGTGACCCACCGCTATCGCGAGCAGGCTCGCTCCCACAAAGGCCCTCATTCGCCTGAACTATACGAACAGACCGTAAAGACATGCCAGAACCAACCTTGTTGAACACAGAAATCCGCGACTGGCTGATGGACTGCGGCCTGTTCGATCAGTTGCTGCCTGTCGACTTCGCCGCCGCGTCGGGCTATTTCAGCATCAGCGCCATCGCCCAGGGCGAAGCGATTTTCCGTGAGGGCGACGCCGGCAGTTTCATGTGCATCATCCACACCGGCCAGGTGGCCGTGCAAAAGACCGGTCCCGACGGGCAACCGGTGACCATCGCCACCCTGCGCAGCGGCCGGGCGTTCGGTGAAATGGCTGTGCTGGATGGCGAACGACGCTCGGCCAGTTGCATCGCGGCCAGTGATTGCCAACTGCTGAACCTGGGCAAGGACTCTCTGGAGAAAATGCTCAACGACGCCCCCAAGGTCGCCGCAAAAATCATCCGCGCCCTCGCCGTCTCCCTGTCCAAGCGCCTGCGCATGGCTGATGGGCAGTTGTTGTCGCAGCAGGTCTAGCTGCACATCAACCCTGTGGGAGCGAGCCTGCTCGCGATAGCGGTGGGTCAGTCACATGGATATTGATTGATCCGGCGCTATCGCGAGCAGGCTCGCTCCCACAGGGTTCTTCATTCACCTGGGACATGGGTTCAGCCTCCCGGCGACTTGACCTTCGGCGGCTTCACCTCCATCCCTGGCAACGGCTGATCCTTCGGCGGCCTGGGCATTTCAATCGGCGGCAGCAAGGGCGGCCCGGCATTTCCGGGGCCGGCGCTGGGCACACTGCTGGGCGCGACCGGTGGGTAGGGCATCGGTGTGGCGGTACCGGGCGAACCGGGGATGCTCGGAGGGTTGACCGGAATCGTCGGCTGCTGGGCCTGTGCATAACTTATTGAGAGCGCCGCCAGGGCAATGGCCGTTAGAATGATGCACTTCATCAATGGCTCCGTGGCTACTGTCTGTCTTCAGGCTAGTCCTTACCGGGCCGGTCTGCCCTTGTCCATGAGATTTCCATGAAACGTTTTGTCCTGCTCGACACCACTCCCATCCCTGACAATGGCGGTGCCCTGTGCCTGTTCGAGTACGGCGAAGACTTCGTCATCAAGATCCAGGGCGGTGACGGCGGGCAGTTGATGAACACCCGCATGCACGGCTCCGAAGACGCCCTGGCGGAAATTCCCTGCCGCAAGGTCGCCGGTCGTCCTGGTTCTCGCGTGCTGATCGGCGGCCTCGGCATGGGTTTCACCCTCGCCTCGGCCCTCAAGCACCTGGGTAAGAACGCCGAAGTGGTGGTGGCCGAGCTGGTGCCCGGCGTGGTGGAGTGGAATCGTGGCCCCCTGGGCGAAAAGGCCGGGCGGCCGCTGGAGGACCCGCGCACGGTGATCCGCCTGGAAGATGTGGCCAAGGTGCTGCAAGCCGAGCCCCAGGGTTTCGACGCGATCATGCTGGATGTCGACAATGGCCCCGAAGGCTTGACCCAGAAGGCCAACAGTTGGCTGTATTCGGCCGGCGGCCTGGCCGCCTGCGCCAAGGCCCTGCGACCCAAGGGTGTGTTGGCGGTCTGGTCGGCCAGCGCTGACCGACAGTTTTCCGACAAACTGAAGAAGGCCGGTTTCAAGGCCGAAGAGGTGCAGGTGTTCGCCCATGGCAACAAAGGCACCCGCCACACCATCTGGATTGCCGAGAAGCTCAAGGGCTGAGCTAAACTTCGTACAACCGTCATCAGTCTTTTTTACAAAGGTGAACCCATGAGTTCGTCAACACCTCCTTCCAATACCGCGAAGTTGGACCGCATCCTCGCCGACGCCCAGCGTGACCGGGAAATGGGTTACCGCGACAAAGCGCTGAAAATGTACCCCCACGTCTGCGGCCGCTGCGCCCGTGAATTCTCCGGCAAGCGCCTGAGCGAACTGACCGTTCACCACCGCGACCACAACCACGACAACAACCCGCAGGACGGTTCCAACTGGGAACTGCTGTGCCTGTACTGCCACGACAACGAGCACTCGCGCTACACCGACCAGCAGTACTTCGGCGACGGCTCCCTGAGCACCCCGAAAATCGCCAAGGCGACTCACAACCCGTTTGCCGCGCTGGCAGGGTTGATGAAGAAAGACGAGTAACCGGTAGGGCACTGAGCGCCTGTCAGGCCCTCATCGCGAGCAGGCTCGCTCCCACAGGAAATCGCATTCCAATGTGGGAGCGAGCCTGCTCGCGATGGCGGAGCCCCCTTCACCGCCAATCTCGAAACTGACCACCCTCCCCCATTCCCCGTATAATCGCGCCTTTTCCCAAAGGCACCCCGCCCGTGGCCAACAAACGCTACAGCTGCATCGGTCTGTTCAACCCCAAATCACCGGAAAACGTCGGCTCGGTCATGCGTGCTGCCGGCTGCTACGGCGTGGCGTCGGTGTTCTACACCGGCAAGCGCTATGAACGCGCCGCCGACTTCGTCACCGACACCAAGAAAGTCCACTACGACATTCCGTTGATCGGCATCGACGACCTGAAGAAAATCCTGCCCCTGGGCTGCGTGCCGGTGGCCGTGGAGCTGGTGGAGGGCGCCCGCCCCCTGCCTGAATACACCCACCCGGACCGGGCGCTGTATATCTTCGGCCCCGAAGACGGCTCGCTGGACAAAGACATCCGGGATTGGTGCGAAGACGTGGTGTACATCCCCACCACCGGTTGCATGAACCTGGCAGCCACGGTCAACGTCGTGCTGTACGACCGCATGGCCAAAGGCAACAACACCCGCTCGGGGCCGCAATTCCGCTGACCGGTGGGAAATTCCATGGAACGACGGATTCGCTCCGGCAGTCAGCTTTATACCAATCCCCACACTGGAGACAGACCATGAGCGATAACAATCCGTTCGAGCCGATCGAGAGCACCCCGTTCCAATCCCGCCCTGCGCAAAACGTGCACGGCTGGGAACGCGCGGGCTCCCTGGCCGGCGGCGTGCTGATGATGGGCAAGGGCTTGCGGCGTGGCGGCATCATTGGTCTGGCTCAACTGGCCATCGGTGGCATGGCGCTGGCACGGGGCATTACCGGGCATTGCTCGGCCAAGACGCTGCTGGAGAAGAGCCGCCAAAACCTGAGCAGCGCCCGCGCCCGGATCGAGCAGGCCGGCGATGAACTGAGCCGCATGAAGGCCAACGCCGAGGCGGCCACCGGCACGGCTACGGTGACGGGGAATGATTCGTTGGATTCGCCGAAGGCTGGGCTTTGAGCGGAAAACTGCGCTGGGGCTGATGGCCCCATCGCGAGCAGGCTCGCTCCCACATTGGAATGCGCTTCCCTGTGGGAGCGAGCCTGCTCGCGATGCGGTATTACTGGAGTAACCGGTTATCCAGCACAGTAGAAGCACCACCCAGAATGCTCTCACTGAGCTGCACGAACTCCCGGGTGTCGACCGTCTCCAGGCGCATCGCGGCCTGCAGGACGTCATCGAGGGAGCGCTTGTTACGGGTTTTCAAACGAATCTCCCGATCCAGCTCCTGCAGCAACAGCACCGCCTTGGCCTCCATCGCGGGGCTGACCTGCTCGCCGCGCAGGGTCGTCACGCCCTGGCTGTCCCGGGCAAGGCGCTCATTCAGAGTCTGGTAACGCTCGTCGCTCATGCCGCCGGCGCGGCGTAGCAGTTCGATGGCGTAGTACTCGGCCAGGCCTTCGCTGATCCAGTCGCTGCGTTCACGGTCGTGGACACGGGCGAGTGTCTGCACCAGCTCCCGCAGCAACGGGCTGGTGCCCCGTTCGCTGACCAGTGGCGGGCGGCTGTGCAGGTAGATCGACTCATGACCCGCCTGGGCACCCCGCCACATCGGGTCCTGGGCTCCGACAATCAGCAACTTGGTGGGGTGGCGCGGTATCAGCGCCTGCACCTGCGGCCAGACAAAGGTCAGCAGTGTCAGCACGTCCATCCGGCGCATGCCCTGGCCTCGGGGTGAGGCTACGGTGACTTCGGTTTCGCCCAGGCGCGTGCGGCGGCTGCCGAGTTTACCGGCCAGCATCCAGCCCGTGGGACGGTCGAACAGGCGCGAAGGGTTGTCGATGCGAAAACGTTGCTTGCCGATGCGCGGCCAAGGCGTCTCGATGCTTTTCCAGCCGGTGGGCAATTCAACGTCCAGACGTGCCACCAGTTCGACGCCATCCTGCTGGTCGAGCCGGGCCGACGGCACCAGGTCATCACCGCGCAACAAGGCCCAGCCCGGCGTCATGCGGGTTTCGAAAGTGCCGTTCTTGCGCCCATGGCTGATGCGCACGCGGTAGGTCAGGCTCGCCTTGTCGGCGCTCGGGCGCCAGAGGCCTCGCGCGGTCTTACCCGGCGTAAGCTGCCATTGACCGTCCGCCTTGAAATCGCTGTAGCGACTGCCGTCGCCGAGGTCGAAATCCAGGCTGCGCACCGCCGAGCCTCGGGCCAGGGTCATGCGCACTTCGGCCTGATCGCTCTGCGGCAACAGGTGCACGTGATAATCCAGATCGACTTTCTGCGCCGCCCACAACGGTGCGCACACCGCCAGCAGCCCAACGGCCGCCAGCATCCGTTTCAATCCTGCGCCCATGGGCTCTCCCCGGTGATGCAACGCCCGACGATTCAGCCGGCGCGAAAAATCAGATGATCTTCCCAATCGTCTTCGGGCACGCTGCCTTCGGCCAGCATGCGCCCGGACTGGGAAATGCGTTCGTGGTGCACAGCATCGCGGTCACCACAGACCAGATGGTGCCACAGCGGCAGGTTCTTGCCCTCGCTGACCAGCCGGTAAGCGCAGGTCGGCGGCAGCCACTTGAACTCATCGGCCTTGCCCGGCGTGAGCTGGATGCAATCGGGAACGGACTCGCGGCGGCGCGGGTAATCGGTGCACTGGCAGGTTTTCAGGTCCAGCAGCTTGCAGGCGATGCGGGTGTAGTAGACGCTGTTATCGTCTTCGTCTTCGAGTTTTTGCAGGCAGCACAGGCCACAGCCGTCGCACAGCGATTCCCACTCCTGCGCATCGAGCTGATCGAGGGTCTTGCGGATCCAGAAGGGTTCGACTTTGGCGGCCATGGCTCGAGCATCAACATCAGGTGGTGAAAAGGCCGACAGTCTAGTGCCGGGACTTCTTCAGGCCAAGCGTTGGCGACTGTCGGTAGGGGGGCAATGCCACCCTGTGGGAGCGAACCCGCTCGCGATGGCGGTGGATCAGCCAGCGTCAATGTTGACTGACACACCGCTATCGCGAGCAGGCTCGCTCCCACAGGTTTTGATTGGTGGGGTCAGTACCCTCGGGTGAAGTCCACTTCTCCGCGCAAGGCTTCGCCGGCCTGGTAGGCGCGCAGGTTATCCAGGAACAGCTGCATCATCAGCGGCGGCGAGGTCGGTGCCGAACTGTGCCCGGTCAGCAGCAGGCCCCAGGCTGTCCAGAACGGATGACGCTGCGGTAACGGTTCCTGCCGGCAAACGTCGATCACTGCGCCGGCCAGGTGCCCGTCTTTCAAGGCTTGCACCAGGTCCGCGTCCACCACGGCCACGCCGCGGCCAACATTGATGAACAGTCCGGTGGGCTTGAATTGCTTGAACAGCGCCGCGTCATACACATCATGGGTGTGGGGCGTGTTGGGCAGCAGGTTGATGACGTAATCCACTTCGCCGACCAGGCGCGGCAGATCCTGCATCGCCCCGACTTCGACGAAAGGCGCCAGCTCCCGTGCCTCGCTGGCAATGCCATAGAGCTGAACCCCGAACGGCACCAGGAATTGCGCGATCCGTTGACCAATATCACCGGTCCCGACGATCAGCGCCTTGCGCCCCGCCAGGCCCTGCCCCTGGCGGTTGTCCCACTTGCGTTCGACCTGGCTGACCAGCCGCGCCAGCACTTCGCGCTCATGCCCGAGCATGTAGGTCAGTACGTACTCCGCCATCAACTGGCCGAAAATGCCCACCGCACGGGTCAGCCGGTAGTCACGTGTCAGCCCCTCGGCCAGCAGCGGCGTGATACCCGCCCAGGTCGATTGCAGCCACCGGGGTCGATGACCCTGGCGCAACAGGGTGGCCAGCAGATCGGGCTGGCCCAGCCAGACCGTGCAATCGGCAGCCAGCCGCGACAATTCGGCGGAGTCGCCGCTGGTCAGCACTTCGATATCGGGTGCAGCCTGGCGCAACAGTTGGGCATATACCGCGTGGTCGTGTTCGGCAATCAGAACGCGCATGAATCAAACCTTTCAAAAACAGTGCAGACGAACGCCGACAGAGTGTCGCTCCATCCATGCGGCGATCGTCAAGAAAATCCAGTGTGTCTCAAGAGGCCCCAGGACGGGTGCCTCGGTATCGCCTCAGACCGGGTCGTTGCGTCGCAGCAACTCTTCGGGCAAATGTTCGATGTACTCGTCTTCGGCCGGCGGCATCTGCAGGTGATAACCCTGGGTGTCGAGGTTCTCCAGTACCTTGTTGATGTCCTCCCGGGACAACTGCCGCTCAGGGCTCAGGACCAGGTCGAAGGCATGGATCGCCTTGCCAAAGGCATTCATCAACGGCTCAGGCACACGGGCCAAAGCATCGCTCTTGAGCACATACAGGTACATCTCGTTTTTCTTCGAGCTGCGGTAAATGGAGCAAATACGTTTCAAGGCTGTTCTCCGGCAGTGGCCAGGCTGTCGAGCAGCGCCTGGCCCATCAGTTCGCGGCGCCAGCCACGCAGCGAATCAGGCAGTTGGTAAGGACCCTCGGGGAAGCCGCTCTTGATCAGCGCTTCGAGGGTTTTCTTGCGCAGCATCAGTTCCGGGGCAATGCCCAGGCGTTCGGCTTCAGCCTGCCCCAGGGCCCGCAGACGCTTGACCAGCGCCGCGGCCTCGATGGGCAACGGCTCGGCCACGGCCGGCGGCCATTGCTCGGGCGGTACGCTGGCAGCGCGCTTGATCAAATCCAGCAGGAACTCGCCGTCCTGGCGCACGGTACGCGGATGCATGTCTTCAATTTTCGCCAGCGCACCGATGTTATCCGGCTGGGTACGGGCCAGGGGCCACAGCGAATGCTCGCGAACGATGCGGTTACGTGGCAGGTCACGGGCCCGCGCCTCTCGCTCGCGCCAGGCGCAGAGCTCACGCAGCACGGCCAATTGCGCACGGGACAGTTTCCAGGCCAGCTTGGCTTCGCGGTACACCTCATCAGGGTCGACTTCGCGGCGCAGGTTGGCGACCAGCTCAGCGCCGTCCTCCAGCACCCAGGCGTACTTCTCATCGGAAAGTTTGGGACGCAGTTGTACGAAAACTTCAGCCAGGTGCACCGCATCTTCCGCGGCGTAGCTGATCTGCGTTTCGGACAGCGGCCGTTGCAACCAGTCGGAGCGGGTCTCGCCCTTGGGCAACTCGATGCCCAGTACATCCTGAACCAGACGCGAGTACCCCATGGAGAAACCCAGGTTCAGGTACGCAGCAGCCAGTTGTGTATCGAACAGCGGCGCGGGCAGGCTGCGGGTCAGGCGCAGCAGGACTTCAAGGTCTTCGCTGCAGGCGTGCAGCACCTTGAGCACGGCCGGGTTCTCCAGCAGCGCGGCCAGGGGCTGCCAGTTGTCGATGGTCAAGGGGTCGATCAGGTAGGCACGCTTGCCATCGCCGATCTGCAGCAAACCGGCGATGGGGTAAAAGGTGTCGACCCGCATGAATTCGGTGTCGAGGGCGACGAAGGGCAACTGCTGCCATTCGGCGCAAAACCGACCGAGGCTATCGTTGTCGCGAATCCAGTGAATATCGATGGCCACACGGCTCTCCCTTGAAGAATGGCGCGCAGTATATATCGCCGTCAGCGATTGCGAGCATCCATAGAGCATGAGCCTGAGAGAAATCGCCTGCGCAACGGCAAGAATAGTCCTACATTGGAAGCTAACTGGTCTTACGCAACACATAAACCCGCGTCAACGCAAAACCGGGCAGGAAGTCCTGGTGCCACAGCACGTTGAAACCCGCCTGGAGGAACTCGGCCTCGACATCAGCCTTGTCCGCCAGGTTTCGTTGCGATGGATGGCCAAGCTTGAAACGTCCGTCGATTTGCACCGATACGATGACCGTGTCGCGACTGACCCGATGAAACTCGCGCAGCAGCGCCAGGCGATGCTCACTGGCACTCACGTGGCGAAACAATTGCAGGCAACAAATACAATCCACCGCGTTTTCCGACAGCCCGATGGTAAACGCCGAACTTGGAAAGGTCTTGACCCGGTTGAGCAACGCGCCGCCATGGTGGGTAAGTGCGTGGTCAAGCATATCCTGCGATGGATCCGCCGCCAGGATCACCCGGTTGGCATGTTCGGCCAGCACCGGCCAGAACCGCCCTGCCCCACACGCCACGTCCAGCACCAACCCCGGCTCACCGGCCACTTTCAGGGCGTTGCGCACCATGTGCTCATCACGCCAGAACGCCAGGCGCAACCGTCGAGGCGCCGGCTGGGAGCAGACTTGCGCATGCTCCTGGTCGTGATGCCTGGCGAACTCAAGCTCGACGGTGGAGGGGGATAGCCCGGACATACGAACGGCTCTTGGATAATGGACAGATAACAGCTTAAACGGCGCGGCGTGAAAAAAAGGTGTAGGCAATCACTCCCGCGCCAACACACCGTCAATCACTGAGCCGCGACAGCCGGCGAACAGATCCAGGTCGCGGTTATAGACCTTGCTGTTGACCTCCAGCAACCCGAGCATCGAGTGAAACAGGTTGTCCTGGCTCAAGGGCTTTTCCCGACTCATCTGCAGGCAATGGGTGTCTACGGCGAAGGACTTCTGATAGCTGTCGGAAAACCAGGCGAGCATCGCCACATGCTTCTGTTGCTCCGGGGCCAGCATGTAGGGCGTGCCATGGAGAAACAGGTTGTATTCGCCCAGGGACTCACCGTGGTCCGACAGGTACAGCATGGCCGTATCGACCTTGTCCTGGTTGGCCCGCAGCAGATCGATCAGGGTCGACAGGACATGATCGGTGTACACCAGCGTATTGTCGTAGCCGTTGACGATGCTTTCGCGGCTGCAATTGTTCAGCGCATTGCTTTCGCACACCGGCGTGAAGTGTTCGTACTCCTTGGGATAACGCTTGAAGTACTCAGGCCCGTGGCTGCCCATCTGGTGCAGGACCAGCACCGTGTCCCTGTCCAGGGTGTCGATGAAATGCTGCAGTCCCTGGAGCAGGATCTCGTCCCGGCACTCGCTGTTGGCGCACAGGGCCGGATCCTTGAGATTGCTCACGTCCTGCAGGGTGACCCGGTCGCAGGTACCTTTGCAGCCAGACTGGTTATCCCGCCAGATCACCTCCAGACCCGCGCGCTGGAGTACATCCAGCAAGCCTTCCTCATGCTTGGCCTTGCTGGCGTCGTAGTTCTTGCGGCCCATGTTGGAAAACATGCATGGCACCGACACAGCGGTTTCGGTACCGCAGGAATGCACATCCGTGAAGGCGATCAGGCCGGCCTCGTGATTCAACTTCGGCGTGGTATCACGGTTGTAACCGAGGATGCCGAAGTTCTCGGCCCGGGCGCTCTCCCCTACTACCAGTACGGTCAGGGACTTGCGGGTATGGGTCTGCCAGGTCGGATTGCGACTCGCATCCTCGCCCAGCTTGACGAACGGTTGCTTGGCCGACACGACCTGCTCGCGCAGGTAGCCGATCGAAGCACCGATATAGTTGCTTGGCACGATCATCAGGCGCAATTCGTGGTGGTTGCGAAACAGGGAAGACAGACCCTGGTAATTCGCCAGGGCGACCACGCCAATCATCGCGGCCGAGGCCACGCCGACCATCAGCTTACTTAGCAACTCTTTAGGCCAGCTACGGTACTTGATTGGTGTCTTGAACAATAACCAGGAGGGTAAGACACCAAGTAACCCGAGATAGGCAAATAACTTCAGCGACAACAGATCACGGACTTCGGTGGCATTGGTTTCAGCAAAGTTGCGCAACATGCCGACGTCGATCAAGACACCGTATTGGCCCATGAAATACGCCACGCCGGCGCTGATCAGGAAGATCAGCATCAGCACGGGCTTGAGCAGCGGACGGAACGCCACGAGGGTCAGTACCAGGTTGAATGCACAGAAAATCATCACGCCAAAGGCCGCGCACATCAGCAGGCCCCGACCGTCAGCCGCCGTGATCGTCAGCAGGTGTTGCCAGAGAATGACGTTGAAACCAACTAATAAAAAGGCACTGGCGAGCAGCGTCACCCACTCGGGGCGCACGGCTTTAATGGTCAGCATGATGGTGGGCGTTTTCCTGAAAGTTGCTCTTTGGAGAAGAAGTGCCTAAGGAAAGTGTGAAAAATTCGTTTCCTACGGCAGCACAAACTTTAGGCAGCCCACCATCAATTTTTCGTGAAAAAGTTGCTATTAAATTATTATTTAAGTGACAAACCTGACGCAGTCGTCAGGCTTGATTCAGGTACCAGCGCCAGTCCTGCTCCCCCACCTCGCCCATGAACTGACGGTATTCGGCGCGTTTGACTGCCAGGTAAACACCAAGGAATTCGCCACCGAAGGCTTCTTGTGCCCAGACCGAGGCCTCGAGCGCGCGCAGGGCGGTGAGCCAGTCGGTGGGCAATAAACGGGTCGCTTGCGCATATCCATTGCCTTCGACGGGCGCAGCGGGATCGCACTGTTCCCGTATGCCACGGTGAATGCCGGCCAGTATCGCCGCGGCCGCGAGGTACGGGTTGGCGTCGGCGCCACAGACGCGATGCTCGATGTGCCGGGAAAAGGCCGGACCGCCTGGCACCCGCAGGCTCACGGTGCGGTTGTCCACGCCCCAGGTCGCCGTCAGGGGCGCGTAACTGTTGCTCTGGAATCGCCGGTAGGAGTTGGCGTTCGGGCAGAACATCAGCAACGAATCGAGCAGGGTGTCGAGCATTCCGCCTATCGCCCAGCGCAGCAACGGCGTGCCATCGGCGGCCTCGCTGGCAAACAGGTTATTGCCCTCGCGGTCCGCCAGGCTGACGTGCATGTGCATGCCGGAACCCGCCAGATGATCGAACGGCTTGGCCATGAAACACGCCAGCATGCCATGTTTATGCGCCACGCCCTTGACCAGTCGCTTGTAGCGCACGGCTTCATCCATGGCTTGCAACGCATCGGTGCGGTGTTCGAGGGTGATTTCCACCTGGCCCGGGGCGTATTCGGAAATGGCCGTGCGAGCCGGAATGCCCTGGAGTTTGCAAGCCGCATAGAGGTCCGCCAGGAACGGCTCGATCTGCTCCAGCTCGCGCAGACCGTAGACCTGGGTGGCACGCGGCCGGCCACCATCGGCATCCCGCGCCGGTTGCGGCCGGCCCTGGCTGTCGCGTTGCGCATCCAGCAGATAGAACTCCAACTCGGCCGCCATCACCGGGTAATAGCCGTCGGCCTGCAAGCGCTCGACCACTCGGCTGAGCAGATAACGCGGATCGGCGATGGCCGCCGGCATGCCTTCCTGGGGATGCATGGCGACCTGCACGGCAGCGGTGGGAATCAACCGCCACGGCATGCGTTGCAAACTGCCGCTGATGGGGTAGGCCCGGCAATCGATATCACCGACATCCCACACCAGCCCCGAGTTTTCCACATCATCACCGTTGAGGGTCAACCCGAGGATCGTGCTCGGCAGCGGACGGCCGCTTTCATAGACCGCCAGCAATTCATCCCGGTGCAACAACTTGCCCCTGGGCACGCCATTGTTGTCGAGGATAAACAGTTCGAACAGTTCGATATCCGGGTGCTGGGCTAGGAATGCCCGGGCTTGTTCAACGGGCGCAAAAACAGGATTGGCAATGCTCATGAGAATGCTCGTATTTCCATGTCGGACGAACGCCTAGGCGCCGTCAGTCTGTGCCCACCATGAGCGGACACCGTGAGTGATCAACAGGAAATACGGACATCTGGAGGACGGGCGTGACGGCAATGCCAGAGGGCCCAGAAAGCCAGCTCAGAAGGCAAGGCACACAATGACGGAGCGAAGACAGGCGTGAGTCGACCGACCGGACCGACCGGGGCAGATGATGGGTACAGGCATGCTGCAGGCCGACCGTCCATAAGCGCATCACAGGAAACACACCCCGGGAGCGTCCCACGCCGACCCGCGTCGTTAAACCTGGATTTGATGGAGCATGGATGGGAATGCGCTAAACAATCTCGGTACGCGTAAGACATTCTGTTCGTCGTATTCCCTACAGAATCTGTCCCGTTCCCGACAGCGAAACAGTCCCGACGGCATTCACTTGGGACCATCGTTCCGTTAGGATCACGGATCTTGTTTGCGCAAGATCCGCGCAAGGAGCACAGCGAGAAGCAACGGATGCTAAACAGTAACTCCCTCAGAAAGCTCGATATGCAAGACCTCATGGTGTTTAGCGCCGTGTACGAGCAAAGCAGTGTCAGCAGCGTGTCCGAGGCATTGTGTGTCAGCCAGTCGACGGTGAGTTACTGCCTGAAGAAACTGCGGACCTGCTTCAAGGACGAACTGTTCATCAACACCCGCACCGGCATGCGTCCCACGTTCAAAGCCGAAGGCATGTACGACCATGTGCGCACCATCTTGCAAAGCATCAATCTGTGCCATGCCGGTGCAGGCTCACCCCTGCCAGATTGCCTGGCCGTGCACCAGGCTGACGCTTGAGCTTCAGTTGTCGAGGATAGCCTTAGCGTAGCAGCCGCGATCCATATCGACGATCTCAACGCTGAACTGCACGCTGAGACCGGTCGGCCACGGGCCCAGGTCCTGAATCACGGTCAACAGGCTTTCTCCCAGTTGCTTCTTGATTTCCGGCGAGCGACCGCTCAGCAACGCCAACTGCACGTGCACGAAACCACGCTCGCCCAAACCGGTACCCACCCGGAAATGCTCGACCTTCACCGCCCGGCTCTTGATGTCCGTCTCCGCGAACTGACCGGACGCCACCAGCGCGTTGTTCAAGCGCAGCAACGCGACGTCGGCGTTCAGCTCGGGCAGGTTGGCGGTGTATTCGATGTGCAGGTGAGGCATGGGTTCGACTCCGGTTCGAAATGTGACGAGGTAAATTCAGCCGACGCAACCATACCCCTACTTGGCGCTCAAGCACAGAATCCTGTGGTTAAATCCCCCTCCGGGACTAAGCACAGAGCTTTTTGGTTAAACCAGATTCCAGGGATAAACACAGAACTTTGTGGCGAGGGGATTTAGCGAAACGTTGAGCTGGTCTAATGGCCCCGGACACCTCAATGGGTGAAACTACACCCATTGAGGAATATTCCATGACTAAGAAATACAGAAAATTCGACGCCGAGTTCAAGCTGAAGGTCTGCAAGATGATTGTTGATCAAGGTCTGAGCGTGAACTCGGTTTGTACCGATTTAGGCCTGAGCGACACCGCCGTGCGCCGCTGGGTTCAGCAGTATCAAACCGAGCAGTCGGGCGGTACGGGGATTGGCAAACCATTGACCAGCGACCAGCAGCGTATTCGCCAGCTTGAACAGCAAGTCCGCGAACTGAAGACGGATAATGACATATTAAAAAAAGCTACGGCCTTCTTTGCCCGCGAGTTGAAGTGATCCACCAGTTGGTTCACCAAATTCAATGCAAGGCCTACCCGGTGGCGCGTATCTGCCGGGTGTTGCGGATCAGTCGTTCGGGGTTTTACGAAGCTCGTCAGAGGCGTTTGAAGCCAAAACCTGTGTGCTCGGTTGCCGCTCAGCTCAAGGCTGCCTTCGTGTCCAATGAACACTGTTATGGCAGTCGTCGTTTGGTGAAAGCGCTGCGTGACACTGGCGTCTCCGTTGGGCGGAACAAGGTCCGCCGCCTGATGAAACAACAGGATTTGCGCCCGATCTGGAAACGCAAGTTCGTTCATACCACTGACAGCAATCACAATTTTCCGGTGGCTGAAAACCTGCTCAATCGCCAGTTCAACCCCGAGCGCATCAACCAGTCGTGGGTCGCTGACATCACTTACATCCGCACCCGCAGCGGCTGGCTGTACCTGGCGGCCGTCATGGACCTGTACTCACGCAAGATCGTGGGCTGGGCCATGGCACCCCACATGCGGGCAGAGTTGGTATGCAGTGCGATGCAACTGGCCATCGCGCAGAGGCAACCAGAACCGGGCCTGATCGCACACTCGGATCGAGGCAGCCAGTATGCCGGTACGGACTACCAGGACTTGCTGAAGCGGCATGGAATGCGTTGCAGCATGAGTCGCAAGGGCAACTGCTGGGACAATGCGGTCATGGAGCGCTTCTTCTTGAATCTGAAGATGGAGCGTGTTTGGCGCAAGGATTACGCCAACCATGGCGAAGCGATCAAGGACATCACGGACTACATCGTGCGGTTCTACAACGGAAGGCGAATCCATTCATCCTTGGGCTATTTACCGCCCAATCAGTATGAGCGGCAAGCAGCCTGAAAAACACCGATTGAGGTGTCCGGAAAAAGTTGACCACCTCACGTCGCACCGCCCCGCTGGGCTGCGAAGCAGACCCAAAAATCCAACTGTCGCTGCGGCGTGTCAGGTCCAACGCAGAGGGCCGCTTCGCGCCCCAGCGGGGATAAATCCCCTCGCCACAGAAAGCCATGTACTGCTCTAACCGAGCAATTGCGCCGAAACCCCGCGCTCACTCATGAACGCCTCCAGCCGAGACCGCAACCAGCGTTCCGCCGGATCGCTCAAGCACAGAATCCTGTGGTTGAGTCCCCCTGCGGGACTAAGCGCAGAGCTTTTTGGTTAAACCAGATTCCAGGGATAAACACAGAACTTTGTGGCGAGGGGATTTATCCCCGCTGGGCTGCGAAGCAGACCCAAAAATCCAACTGTCGCTGCGGCGTGTCAGGTCCAACGCAGAGGGCCGCTTCGCGCCCCAGCGGGGATAAATCCCCTCGCCACAGAAAGCCATGTACTGCTCTAACCGAGCAATTGCGCCGAAACCCCGCGCTCACTCATGAACGCCTCCAGCCGAGACCGCAACCAGCGTTCCGCCGGATCGCTGTCGACATGGCTCAGCCAGACCATGGACAGGTCCAGGGTCGGTGTCTTGAACGGAAAGGGCTCGTTGAACAACTGGCCCGAAGCGGCCATGGCGACGGCGGTATAGTCCGGCAGGCTGGCGATCATATCGGTGCCGGCCAGCAGCGCCGGCAACGCGCTGTACTGCGGCACGGACAGCACCACTTGGCGCTTGCGACCGATCTCGGCCAGCCATTCGTCAGCGAAACCGGCCACGTTCGCGGTATGGGACACCAGCACGTGGGGTCGCGAGCAGTATTCATCCAGGGTCAGCGGCGTCTGCGAGGCATCAGCCCGCAACACGCAAGGCTGGATGTGTCGCAACAGCTTGCGCTTGGCATTGGCCGGCAGCCCGCGGGTCTGGCTGATTCCCACGGTGATGTCGCCCGACGCCAGCAAATCGGGAATCCGCCAGTAATCGACGTGCTGGACCACGAACACCACCTGCGGCGCTTCCTGGCGCAGGCTGCGCAACAACGGCGGCAACAGGCCGAACTCGACGTCGTCGGACAGGCCGATACGAAACGTCATGTTGCTGCTGGCCGGGTCGAAATCGTGGGTCAGGCTCAGGGCCACCGACAGCGAGTCCAGTGCCGGCGACAGGTGCCGGATGATCTCCTCCGCCCGCGCCGTGGGCTCCATGCGATGGCCGACGCGGATGAACAGCGGATCGTTGAACCGCGCACGCAACCGGTTGAGGGCCGAACTGATGGCCGGCTGGCCCAGGAACAGCTTTTCCGCCGCCCGTGTCACATTGCGCTCAAGCATCAGCGTTTCGAACACCACCATCAGGTTGATGTCGGCCTTGCGCAATTCGTTGCGGTTCATCCACTTGCTCCCGGTTCGAGTCAGTTCGAGCGAACGCTGTCATTATCGGCAATATTTCATAACCATTGGAAACGTATTTCCGATAGCGAAAACTTTCAGCTTGGCTAGGCTTTCGACGACATGTTCAAAAACATGTCTTGAATGAGTCAATCGCAGGGAGCGAACCGATGTACTTTGAAATCTACAGACAGACCCGAGGCACCCAGAGCAGCGGAAAAGGCCAATGGCGCTGGCGCTTGAGAGCGGGTAATCACGAAACGATCGCCAGCGGCGAATCCTACGTGAACAAGGCTGACTGCCTGCACGTCATCGGGTTGATCAAAAACGTCCAGGGTGAGACGCCCGTCAGGGAAATCTGAAACAGCGTCGCGCCACACTGTCCACAAGCTGCTCCGCCAGGCTGCCCTGCCTGTCGAGCAGCTTGTTGCGGCTTCATCCAAGTCCCATAACGAGCACTGCGCGATGGCTACCCATGATTCCCCTGTCAACTTTGCCCAGAAGTACGCCCTGTTCCAGGATCAGTGGGCCCCCAAGGTCGTGGCTGAAATGAACGACTACCAGTTCAAGGTCGCCCGGCTCGAAGGCGATTTCGTCTGGCACTCCCATGCAGACACCGACGAAACCTTCATCGTGCTGGAAGGCGAGCTTCGTATCGATTTTCGCGACGGCGCGGTGACGATCGGCCCTGGCGAGATGTACGTCGTCAAGAAAGGCATCGAACACAAGCCCTGGGCTGCCCAGGAAGTGAAAGTGCTGTTGATCGAACCTCGCGGGGTCATCAACACGGGCGAAACCCATGAGCGAACGGCAGACAACGATGTCTGGATCTGAGGTCGCCCTCCGAGCGCTCATTGGATCGCGAGGATGGCGGATCAGCCTTCTGATGCGTGCTCCGCTGGGGCTTGAGCATCCTGGTCGCCAGCCCACACTTTTGGCCGCCGGTCTCGCCAGGGCATCTCACGCTCCAGCTGTGCCGCCAGTTGCAGCAGCAGGTCTTCACGACCGTAACCCGCTCCAAACTGCAGCCCGATGGGCAGGCCGCTCTGCGTATCATGGGCCAGGGGCACGGACATGGCGGGACAACCGCTGACGTTGTACACGGCGGTGAACGGCGAGTAGTTGAATACCCGGGCCATCCACTCGCGGCCGTTGAGCAGCTCCTGGCCGGCGTTGTACTCCCCGATCAACGGGGCGACGTCCGGCAGTGTGGGAGTGACTAACACGTCGTAATCGGTGAGGACCTGCCCCATGCGCCGGGTCACCAGGTTGCGATTGTGCATCGCGCCCAACAACTGCATTGCGCTCAGCCCTTGGCCCATGCGGTACAAGGCAAGGGTGGCCGGCTCCAGGGTGCTGGCATCGATGGGGCGTCCGGTCGCGCTCGCGATGGCGTCGATCCAGGCGGCGGTATTGCTCGACCAGAAGCAGGCATTGAGTTCGACGAATGCTTCCCAGCTCAGTCCGATGTCCGTTGATACGAGGGTGACCCGATGCCCAAGGGTTTCAAGAACCTTGCACACCCGGTCGAGGGCTTCATCCACTGCGGGTGCGTTCAACCGGCCGTTCAAGGCCTGATGTTGCACGGCAATGCGCAAGGGGCCGGGGTCGCGGTCAAGTAAGGACGCATAGCGTTCGGCAGGAGGTGCTACATGGAACGGATCGCCCGCGGCGGGCCCGTGCAAACAGTCCAGCAAGGCGGCGGTGTCCCGCACCGTGCGGCTCAACACGCCGTGCACCGCCAGCCCGGACCACACTTCGTCTACATCAGGCCCCATGGGCAGGCGTCCACGGCTGGGCTTGAGGCCGAACAGCCCATTGGACGCGGCGGGCACGCGAATAGAGCCGCCGGCATCGGTAGCATGGGCGACGGGAACCGCTCCGGCCGCTACCGCAGCCGCCGAGCCGCCACTTGAACCACCTGCACTGCGAGCCAGATTCCAAGGATTACGAGTCGGCCCATCCACCCGGTTCTCGGTGGTGGTGCTGGCGGCAAGTTCCGGCGTGGTGGTGCGCCCCAAGGGCAACAGGCCTGCCCGACGCAGCCGCAGCATCAGTTCGGAATCCGCGCTGGCAACGCAACCTGTGGCCAGACGGCTGCCCAATTCATTACGACGATTGCGCACGGTCAACCCCAGGTCCTTGACCAGCAATGGCACGCCCAGGAAAGGCCCGGACAGCGGTTCCGGCTCATTCTTCCAGACCTCGATGACCGCGTTGATGCTGGGATTGACGGCATCGATGGCCGCTAACGCGGCGCTGCGCACTTGCTCCTGGCTGACCTGGCGATCCCTGATCAACTGCGCCAGACCAACAGCATCCTGTTCGGCGTATTCAAAGCGATTCATATGACCTCCTACCCACACAGATACCACAAAGTATCGGACGATACTGTTTAGTATCATGCAATACCATGTAGTATTCATGTCAAGCAGAAATCTCAATCCCTCGGAGAACCCTTTGAAGCTCATTCACCCTGAACGCATCGCGCAGTTACCACCGTGTGAACGCATCATTGATGCTGCCCATGCCCTGTTCGTTGAACAGGGCATTACCCGGGTGACCGTGGATGCCATCGCCGCCCTCGCCGGCTCGACCAAGATGACCTTGTATCGGCATTTCGAAACCAAGGATGTGCTGGTGCTGCAATGGCTGCGCTTGCTCACCGCCCAGTACAGCAGGGTGCTCGACGACCTCGCGGCGCAATGGCCAGGCCAGCCAATTCAACAGTTACTGGGGTTTACCCGGTTCATTGCGCAAGACCTGGCTCGGGCGGGCTATCGCGGCTGCTCCTTCACCAATTGCCTGGCCGAACTGGCCGACCCGCAACATCCGGCGCGGCAGCTGATCGAGGCGCATAAGCAACGTCAGTTCCAGCGACTGGTCAGCCTGTGCCAGGAGGCGAAGCTGCCCGATGCCCAGAACGTCGCCCGCGAGCTGACGTTCCTGCTCGAAGGTGCCCAGGTTGTCGCCCAGAACAAGGGGGTGAGCAATGTGGCGGAACACCTGTTGCAGATGGTTGGAAAACGCCTGGGGGTTGAGGCGCCGGGCAGTCAGTCGAACCCGGCTTCCTGATGCAAGGCCCGCAGGCGGTCGCGGGTGAGCGCCGCCTGGGACTTGCGGGACACGGCCGTGCCCGACTCAGGTGCGGAAGCGGCCGGTGAGTTCCGCCAGGCTCTTCGACAGATTGGACAACTGCCGGCTGGCCTGCATGCTCTGGGCGGAATTCTCTGCCGCTTCGTTGGACAGGTCGCGGATGTCGGAGATGTTGCGGGCAATCTCCTCGGTGACGCTGCTCTGCTCTTCACAAGCGTTGGCGATCTGCGCGGCCATGTCGTTGATCCGCTGTATCGAGCCACTGGTGCCGCTGAGGACCTGATCGACGCCCGCGGCGCGCTCGACGCTGTCGCGGGCCTTGTCGCTGCCGACCTGCATGGCCTGCACCGCCTTTGCCACCCCGCTCTGCAGCCGTTCGATGCGCACCTGGATGTCCTTGGTCGAGTCCTGGGTACGTGCCGCCAGGGCCCTGACTTCGTCGGCCACCACGGCAAACCCGCGACCCTGTTCGCCGGCCCGCGCGGCCTCGATGGCGGCGTTCAGCGCCAGCAGGTTGGTCTGCTCGGCGATGCCTCGAATCACCTCGAGCACGGCACCGATGCTGGAGGTTTCCTGGGCCAACGCTCCGATGGTACCCGAGGCGCTTTCCACTTCCTGGGCCAGTTGGCGGATCGAGTCGATGGTGCTGCTGACCACTTCGGCGCCGTCACGGGACTGGCTGCTGGCTTGTTTGGCGGCGTCGGAGGCATTCACGGCACTGTGCGCCACCTCATGCACGGCCGCGCTCATCTGGGTGGCGGCGGTACTGACCTGATCCAGCGCCGCATGTTCGCTGCTGATCAGTTGATCATTGGTCGCAGCCATACTGGCCATGGTGCGGGCCGCGGCATCGACCTCCCCGGTCACCCGGCCCACCTCGGCAATCAGCGGCTGGAGTTTGTCGAGGAAACGGTTGAAAGCACTGCCAAGCTGCCCCAGCTCATCAGCCGAACGCACCTCGAGGCGGCCCTTCAAATCACCGCCGCCCTCGGCAATCTGCTCGACGCGGTGGAGCAATCGACGCATCGGATGCAGCACCACCAGCGGCAAGGCAAAAACAACCAGAGCGCAGCCGAGCAGACCGATCAACAGAATACCGCCCTGTTGCCGTCCGACAGCTTCGCCATGGTCGATCGCCGCCTGCCCCTCGCGAAGCGACGCCTGGTCTTCCAGCTCACCCAGCTTGTCGATGGCATCGCGCATGGTGTCGAACCGCTTTTCGCCGTCGCCGAAGCTCAGGGCACTGGCCGCCTGCGGATTGGTCGTGGCCTGCTCGACCACTTGCCGCGAAAGCTGCGCCCACTGGGCAAAACTGTCATCGAACTGTTTGACCAACGCCAGCGCCTCGGTCCCCGGCTGCATGGCCGCGTACTTGTGCACGCGATCATAGGCTTGCTTCAGATTCTCGGCGTGACTGGTGCGCAACGCCTGCACATGATCGCCCGCATTACCGACCAGCAGGCTGCGCTCGGCCACGAACGCCTGGTAGAGATCGCGGTCGGCATTGAGCAGCAAACTGATGGCCGGCAGATAGCGCTTGGTCAGCTCCGTACTGGAGTCAGTCACCTGATCGATTCCACGCACACCCGACCAGCCCATCAACACCAACAGCAACGCCAGGAAAGCGATTGGCAGGGTGATTTTCCAGCGAAAGCCCAGGTCGGCAAAGAACCGCAGCATGGGAACTACTCCTTTTACGGGGTTTGATGTACCTATCGGCAGGTATGCCTTGAGCTATAGACCATTAGTCTAATTGTCACAAAGGAGTGACACCTACATTGCCGGGCTAGCATGCACTTGAAACGCAAACTGAGCGTCGCCAAGCAATAGATTTATGGTGGTTAGCCATCCCAACTCTCGGATACCTTCGCGCTCAGGAGGGCCTGATTTCATACGAAATTTATTGGATCCAAACCTTCGCACAGCAGTGGCACTGTGCTACATTCTCATCCGTACTCAATCACAAGCGTCGCCGGAGAGCACATGCCCGCGCTGAAAACCTATGTCGGCTTTATTTCCCATGCTTGGGACTACCACGATGAATATGAACGTTTAACAAAAATGTTAGCGGCAACTCCCAATTTTTTGTTCCGCAACTCCTCCGTACCCCGTACCGATCCGATACCCTCACCAATTACCACCGCAAAACTGACTGCTGCCTTGGATGAGCAAATTCGTATCACGAATGTTGTTCTAATCCTAGCTGGCATGCATGCCGCTCACAGCGACTGGATTAGCGCAGAGATTGCCATTGCCGCAAAGTATCAAAAGCCCATTATTGGCGTCGTTCCGTGGGGACAGCAGCGTACCCCTTTGATTGTGCAGACCGCTGCCAAAGAAATGGTGCGTTGGAACACTGATAGCATCGTAACCGCCATTCGAAAATACGCGCTCTAAATAGAACGATCATAGCCAACTGAGAAGGTACCTCTTCATGAGTCACGGCGATGTAATGTATCCGGCCGATGCCAAACTCTGTTTTGTAGTAATGGGGTTTGGCAAAAAAACTGACTATGAAACAGGACGCACCCTTGATCTGAATGCAACCTATAGAGAAATCATCAAGCCTGCAGTCATTTCCGCAGGTTTACGGTGTATCCGGGCTGACGAGGTCATGCATTCGGGACACATTGACTTGCCAATGTATGAAATGCTTCTGCGGGCTGATCTTGTCATTGCCGACATCTCAACCGGCAATCCAAATGCACTGTATGAACTGGGTGTGCGACATGCACTCAAGCCGTTCTCTACAATTATTATGAAAGAGAGCAAAGGCAAACTACATTTCGACTTAAACCACACCAATACATTTTCTTATGATCATTTGGGTGAAGATATTGGTGCCAGCGAGGCTCGACGCGCCATCCTGGATCTGACTAATTTGATTGGTGAAGTGCTTACCCACTCACGACCTGATAGCCCGGTATACACGTTCATCCCTCGCTTGATCCAACCTCAAATGTCGGAAGAGCAAATCGAAGCGCTCATACAGCAAAGTGAAGATAGCGAAGAGCATTTCTCTAATATCTTCGAGTGTGCCGAAGAGGCTTTACGTAGTGATCAGTTTGATACGGCCGTCGCAAATTTTTTTGCCGCTTCACAAATAAAACCTGGCGACCCCTACATAACTCAACGACTGGCTCTTTCCACATACAAGAGTCAAGCTCCCTCACAGATCGCATCGCTGGTCAATGCACTAAAAATCATCAACGAACTCTCTCCGGACTCATCCAACGATCCCGAAACATTGGGAATAGCAGGAGCCATTCACAAGCGCCTCTGGAAAATCACCAAAGATCCCGCAGAGCTGGAGCTTTCCATCAAATATTATGGGCGCGGATTCGACATTCGCCGCGATTACTATACAGGTGAAAACCAAGCCATCTGCCTAAACTATCGATCTGAGCTGGAAACAGATCCGATCGAACAGAGCTACTATCGGGTAAGCGCTCGCAAGACACGAGAAGAGCTTGAGTCCATCTTAAACGATATTATCCTATCGCCCAACTTTACAGAGCGATCTGATCAGAAGTGGGTACTGGCGTCTATGGCACAAATTTTGTTTGGCCTTGGAAAAGAACTAGATGCACAACGATTTGAACGGCGCTTCTTTGAATACCAAGAATCTGGTCGTTTGGCACAGTGGGAGATCGATACATTCTACGCCAACAAAATGGATGTCCTGAATGTCATGAAATCATCTCAAGCTAACATTTACTCACAACCGTAACATCTTTGGTCGCAAACGCATATCAGCCGGAGAACAACCTGTTGATCGCTTTGCTTCTTTGCCTGCAACTAATCCAGAATCCGCCAGCTTGTGTGCCTTGGTCCGTAACGGTAGCTTGGTTCCCATCAATGCTCATCAGTGATCGGGTTTAGCGACCCGAATGGTATGGATGCATCAGCACTCCTGATCTCGTTGCAGGTATTCATCTCTGCGATGGTCGTAATGGTGGCTGTGCGCGGGAGAACCTTCTGAACGATGCGTACGGTTTGGCAAAACCGTAACGCGCATCAGGCACACTGACCGCAAGCTTGCTAAGCTGCCTTCCGCCCGACTGGCCTGGCTTGCAAGGAGTACGTTATGGAGTTGGTGGTTCATAGCTATTGCCTGAAAGGCGCACGCCAGGAGCCATTGCTTCCCCCCGTCACCCTGACACCGACCTCGTCGACCCTGACGGTCGCCGAGCTCATTCGCCTCACCGTTGCCGAACAGATCGCCGCGCTGTCGGTCCAGCACTGGCTGGAACAGGCATCCATGCGCGAGGTGCTTGATCGCCAGTACCTGAGCGAGCGGGACATCCGCCGGCAAGCCAGTGAAGGTGCAATCGTGATGCCGCAAGCCAGCGAATCTCCCAGACTGGATGTCGACGTCGAGATCGAGCAAGCCTTGAAGGGCTTTGAAAACCGCGCCTTCCGCGTTCTGCACAATGGCGTCATGCTGCAAAGCCTGAATGACCCCATCGATTTAAGCCCCCCTTCCACGCTTGCGTTTATCCGTCTGATGCCGCTGATTGGCGGCTGACCCGTCGTTCATTTCTTCGGAAACCCTCATGCAATCACGCCGTCCCCTGCCCGACCAAGCCACACGCCTCGCTGCACTGAGAGCCTTCTGTGACAGAGCGCTGGATACCTATCCCGAATTCAGCCGCGATGAGCTATTCGAGCTCAATTTCTGGGATGACTTCGACTTCCTGCGCATTGCCGATGACTGGGTCAGGCAGGATCCACAGGACGGCACCCGGGCATTGGCTGACGGCTTTGTGTTCCCGACCGTCTGGGAAGACCTGGAGGATCGCCGCGACCAGCAGCGCTATGGCCTGCAATATCGCCTCTGCGATGCGTGGATCACGGCTCACCCCGATGCCTACGCACTGGAGCAGATCTGTGTACGACTGCAGCACATGCTGCAATTTGCGTTCGAGGACAGCGACTATCCACTGCCCACTGAGGACGACGATCCTGCCTATTACCGCAGACGCCCGGAACATGCCTGGGCCTTCCCCGATGTACCGGCCTGCATCAACCGCCTGAGCAACTATCCGCCCACCCCGGCCTGGCAAACGTTCGCCGAATGGTTGCTGGACGGCAGCTGGAACCGTGTGCAACCCTCCTCCTCGCCTGATGAAGAACAACGGAAAATCGCTGACGCGTACACCTACGTGTACAAGGACATCGAGCGCATTGCTTTGGCCCTGATGGAAGCTGGTCGGCTCGATTACCCTCGCTTCGTCCGGGCGGCCAACACCTGGGGGCGCGCCATGATGTTCTATACAGACGACGCCGGGCTCGCGAGCGATGACTTGGAGCTGGATCGGTACGCCGATGAAGCGCTCGACGAAGACGAACCGGATGATGAAGCCCCTGACGATGAAGGATTCGAGGCAGAGCAACCTCAGAGCGAAGATCCCCTGATTGAAGAACCGACCGACGTGCCACCTGAACTGGCGAACTTCACCGTTCGTTATGTCGAGGACGCCCTGGCCGGATTACCCGATAACGCCGGAAAACTGGCTGACACCTTCCGTTCGGTAGAGGTCTATCAGACCCGCTGGATGCTGCAGGCCCTGGCGGTCATTGAACGGCTGGGCATGACCCCCGACACCTTTCATGACAGCTTCGGCGATACGGCCGCGGTGCTCGAACGTTTCCTCTTACTCCAGGAATTACCCAAGGACCAATCGGCAGAGCTGCTCGCGTCGCTGACCGGTTTTTCCAGAAATACCCTGCTGACCGCCCTGCCCTACGCCGGGCAAGCCAGCCGAGTGATACTCGATGCGCTCGGCTGGCATGATCTGCAAGCCTTCCAGCGTGAATACCTGAACATCGCCCTCGCACCTCAGTCCGGCTGGGCCCGCGACCTGCCCAATTCATTGGATGAAACCGTAGGTGTGGTGGACCGCTACCTGCTGGACAAAGCGTTGTCCGAGGCCGACCCACAGCACTTGCGCGAATATCTCGCCGCACTCGCCCCTTCGCACTGGGCATTTCCTGAAACGCGCGTGCTGCTCGATGCCTATCAGGGCATCGATAGACCTGCACTGGAAAAGAAGCTGACCCGCCACGCACAGTCGGCGATGCGCATCTATGGGGTATTCCCCGTCACACATCCGGACGACGTACGCCAGCGCTATCTGACGCTGAAGAAACTGCACAAGGAGGTGCGCAAGTACGGCGCTCAACGGCAGGCCAACTCCCACGCAGCGATTCAGGCGGGGCTGGAAAACCTGGCGCGTGTTGCCGGTTATCCCTCAGCGATTCGCCTGGAATGGGCCATGGAGTCGGAGATCGCCGAATCCACCCTAATGGCCGCCTCCATCGACGGCTATGACGTCACGCTGGTGATCGACGGCTTGTCGCCCACCTTGCGCGTCTGCAAAGCCGAAAAGACACTCAAGACCGCACCGCCGGCGATTCGCAAAAGCGCAGACTTCGTCGCCCTCAAAGCCCAGCAGATCCAACTCCAGGAGCAGATCGCACGCTTCTGCCGCACCCTGGAAACGATGATGAGCAGCGGCGAAACCCTGGTCCTGGATGTCCTGAAAACCCTGTTGAACATGCCCGCGGTTCGCCTGCTGCTGGAACAACTGATCGTGCAGGCCGATGACGCGGCGCTGGGTTGGCTCGACAGCACAACGCTGACGGTGACCGACCTTGAAGGCCGCCAACACGCCATTGAACAGAACCTGCGCATTGCTCACCCTTATCATCTGTTCACGGCAGGACAACTGTCGGCCTGGCAGAAAGAAGTCGTCAGCCATCGTCGCGTGCAGCCGTTCAAACAGGCCTTTCGCGAGCTGTACCTGCTGACACCTGCCGAGCGAGAGACGCGCTTGTGGTCCAATCGATTTGCCGGCCACCGCCTCAAAGGCAAAGTAGCCGCCCGGTTGCTGCAGGTCCGCAACTGGTCGACCTCAAGCGTCGAAGACATCTATTACGAGAGCAAGGAGCACGGCATTCACGCCACGTTCAACTTTCTGGAGACCGGCCATTACCTGTCAGAAACCGAACACTTCACCTTTGACACGATAGCGTTCCACCGCGACCAGAAAGCCCTGTCGCTTGAACAGGTACCGCCACTGCTGTTTTCAGAAGTCATGCGTGATGCCGACCTGCTGGTCTCCGTGGCCCACGCCGCGGACGGCTACAGCACCAGTCACGAAACCCTGCAGCGACGCGCCGAACTGGTCGGCGAACTGGTTGAAGGGTTGGGACTGCAAAACGTCAAATGTGAGGGACATTTCCTGCACATTACCGGCCAGCGTGCGAACTACCGCATTCATCTGGGCAGCGCAGCCATCCATATCGAACCCGGCAACTACCTGTGCATCGTGCCTGTTGGCGGCAGCTCCCCCGAGTTCTACCTGCCGTTCGCCGACACCGACCGGAAAATGGCCGAAGTACTGAGCAAGATGTTTCTGCTGCTGGACGACATGAATATCACCGACAGTCAGATATTGGAGCAGATAGAGCGGGGGAGTTGATGTTGGGCTGTTGGCCAATCGTGTTTTCAGGCGAATTGTCCTGCTTGACGTGAGGCCGTAACCAAACATACGCAGAAACACCTGGCCCATGGAGCGAGGCTACGTCACCTTGCGCCTTTGCCTACAACTAAGCCAGAATCCGCCCGCTTGTGTGCCTTGGCCCGCACCGGTAGCTTGGTTCCCGTCACTGATCATCAGTGATCGGGTTTAGCGACCCGAAGGGTATGGACGCATCAGCACTCCTGATCTCGTTGCAGGTATTTATGTCTGCAATGGTTGTAATGGTGGCTGTGCGCGGGAGATCTTCGGATCTGCCGGGCTCCTGTACCCCCGGTTCGCTAACCTGCGTGCAGCCGCCACCCTTACTTGCTTAGCGACAAGTCATGGTGGCTCAATCAGGTTCAGGAGATTCACCATGTTCAAGGCCACACCCAATCCCCCGGAAACGGACCCAACCGCCACCCGCCTCGATCCGAAAAAAGTCCAGGAAGCCACCGACCGGGCGCTGGATTTCTATTTGAAACGCAAAGATGCAGATACCAAAAGCGATCCCGCACCAGGTCAGCTCTTCACCGTCGTCGATGGCATCGACACCGAAAGCCTGCTTGCCAACCTCAGCGAAAGCCTGGCCTCAGCCAACGCCATGATCAACGACCTGGCATTCGACCTTGAAGGGTCACGCCGGCATGTGGCGCTGGGAATTCAGCAGGTGATTGAGCTGAGCGAGTTGTTGGCGAATCGGGCGTTGGATAGCGTCGATCCGCGCTAGTCCCGAGTCGTGGCGTTGTAGCGAAATCACCGCCTGAAAATCAAACGTCAGAAACGAAAAAGCCCCTGAAATGTTCAACCATTTCAGGGGCTTAGTCGTATTCAATAATGGCGGAGAGATAGGGATTTGAACCCTAGGTACTGTCGCCAGTACAACGGATTTCGAATCCGTCCCGTTCGGCCACTCCGGCATCTCTCCAGTGGCGCGCATCATACCAGCACATTCGTCGGAAGCGAACCCCCGAGCGAATTTTTTTCCGTGCTATCAGATGCTTGCGTCGATTACAGCGGCACGCCCAGACGCTGGGCGACTTCTTCGTAGGCTTCGATGACGTCACCGAGGCCCTGGCGGAAGCGGTCTTTGTCCATTTTCTTCTTGGTGGCCTTGTCCCAGAGGCGGCAGCCGTCCGGGCTGAATTCGTCACCCAGGACGATGGAACCGTCGCTGAATACGCCGAATTCGAGCTTGAAGTCCACCAGCAGCAGGCCGGCGTCGTCGAACAGTTTGCTCAGCACGTCGTTGACCTTGAGGGACAACTCTTTCATGCGAACCAGTTGCTCGGCAGTGCCCCAACCGAAGGCCACGACGTGGGATTCGTTGATGAACGGGTCGCCCTTGGCGTCGTCCTTCAGGAATAGTTCGAAGGTGTAGGGATTGAGCTTCATGCCCTCTTCCACACCCAGGCGCTTGACCAGGCTGCCGGCGGCGTAGTTACGCACGACGCACTCGACCGGGATCATGTCCAGTTTCTTGACCAGGCATTCGTTGTCGCCCAGCAACTTGTCGAACTGGGTCGGCACGCCGGCGGCTTCGAGCTTCTGCATGATGAAGGCGTTGAACTTGTTGTTCACCATGCCCTTGCGGTCGAGCTGTTCGATGCGCTTGCCGTCGAACGCCGAGGTGTCGTTGCGAAACAGCAGGACCAAGCGGTCAGCGTCGTCGGTCTTGTAAACCGACTTGGCTTTGCCGCGGTAGAGTTCTTCACGTTTTTCCATGATGGGCTCCGCTTGCTAAGTAGATGGGCTAGGCGATATGTCGCCAGTCGAGCCCTGAATCTTGATCGGCCAGTTGCAGCCAGTCCGGGTCGCACCCGAGGGTGTCGACAAAACATTGCCGGGCCAGCTGCGGCAGGTTGTTCTTGCTGCTCAGATGGGCCAGGACCAGGTGTTGCAGGCCTTGCCAGCCCAACTCGGCCACCAGGTACGCCGCCTGGTGGTTGTTCAAATGTCCGTGTTCCCCGCCGACCCGCTGCTTGAGGAAGTACGGGTAGTACCCGCGTGCCAGCATATCGCGGCAGTGGTTGGACTCGATCATCAAGGCATCGAGATCCCGATAGCTGTCCATGACCCTGTCGCAATACGATCCCAGGTCGGTCAACAAGCCGAAACGCCGCTCGCCGTCGCTGAATACATACTGCGTCGGCTCACGGGCGTCATGCGCCACACTGACCACGTTGATATCCAGACAACCGATGCGCAGTTGCTCGCCACCGGCGACGAAACCCGCCGGCTCAATGGGCTTGCGCAGGCCGCCTAAGGTTCCACGGCTCAGGTACACCGGCAGATTGTAGCGCCGAGAAAGCAGACCCACGCCATGCACATGGTCGGCATGTTCATGGGTCACGAGTATCGCGCTCAGTTGCGCCGGATGCACACCCAGGCGCAGCAGGCGCTTCTCGGTTTCCCGCAGGGAGAAACCACAATCGACCAGCACGTACGTACCGGCACTGGCTACCAGCGTGCCGTTCCCCTGGCTACCGCTGCCGAGAACGGCAAAACGCATCGGATCAGCCCAGGTTGTCCTGAATCACGCCCAATACCTTGCGGGCCACTTCGGCCGGCGCCACGGTATTGATGTTTTTCTCGACGGTCACCTGAACGTTGTCGCCCACCTTGCTCAGGCGAACCTGATAACGCTCGGCGCGCGCCTCGATTTCTTCCTTGTTCGGCTTGCTGCCGAACAGACCACTGAAGAAGCCTGGCTTCTCGTCTTTCTTCTCGGCTTTTTCGGCGAGGTTGATGTAGTACAGGCCCAGGCTGCGGTTGATGTCCTCAACCCGCCATTCGCCCTGCTCCAGCGCACGACCAACGCTCGACCACGCACGGTCCAGGTCGGAGCCGACGTTGAGCACCGGGTTACCGCTGCCGTCTTCGGTCAGGCTGACACGGCTCGGCGTGTCGAAATCCCGGGAAGCCAGCATCGAAACCGAACCACCCTGCTCTGCCGAACGGCTCATGCTGGCGAGCATGTCGTCCACCAGCGCAGCGTCAAGGCCGGTATTGACCGAACGGTTGGTGAACGCCACGTCGGCGGTGCTGCCAGCAGGACGCTCGGCGCTGACCACATAGACTTCACTGGTATTGCGCTGCACGCCCGGCTCGATGCGCACCCGCACGCGGGATTCGCTGTCGCTGGCGACACCGGCAGCACTCAGGCGCTTGCCCATGGCGGCGGACAGTTCATCGGCGTGTTGCCAGGTGGTGGTGAACTCGCCGGTCTGCGGGCGCTGCTCATCAATGCGGAAACCGTTGTCCTGGAAGAACTGGATCGCCACCGGCCAGACTTCGGCCGGCGGATGCTGGGCCATGACCCAACGTGAATCGCCACTCTTCTGCAGGGTGTAGTCGCTGGCATCGGCGATGGCCGACAGCGGCTGCGGACGAGGAACCACGTATTCACCCTTGGCTGTGTCGTCGGCCACGTTACGCGGAATCGGCAGCAGCGGGTCCAGGCGCTTGGCGACGTGGACGTCCGGCGGCAGTTGCATCGGTGCAGTCTGTTGCGCGTTCAGGTAATCGCTACCACGATCGCGGAAGTAACCTTCCGGGCCCCAGATCCACCCACAGCCACTGGTGCTGGAGATAATCAAGGCAAGTGCGGAAAGTCCGGCAATTCGCTTCATGCGGTGTACTTCCTCAATTAAACCAGGACGCCGGACTGGCGCATGGCCTGCCGCAGCGGTTCGTGACAGGCGTTGCTCAGCCAGGTGAGCGGCAGACGGATGCCTTCGTGCATCAGGCCCATTTCCACCAGCGCCCACTTCACCGGGATCGGGTTGGCTTCGATGAACAGGTCCTTGTGCAGCGGCATCAGTTTTTCGTTGATGGCCCGTGCGGTCTCGGCGTCGCCCTTGAGCGCGGCCTCGCACAGGTCGGCCATTTCCCGCGGCGCGACGTTGGCGGTGACGGAGATATTGCCCTTGCCGCCCATCAGGATCAGCTCGACCGCCGTCGGATCGTCACCAGACATCACGATGAAGTCCTTGCTCACGCCATCAAGGATGGCCTTGGCGCGCTTCAGGTCGCCGGTGGCTTCCTTGATGCCGATGATGTTCGGGACGGTGGACAGGCGGATCACGGTCTCGGCCTGCATGTCGCAGGAGGTGCGGCCGGGAACGTTATAGAGGATCTGCGGGATGTCGACCGCTTCGGCGATGTGTTTGAAGTGCTGGTACAAGCCTTCCTGGGTCGGCCGGTTGTAGTAAGGCACAACGAGCAGGCAGGCGTCGGCACCGGCTTCCTTGGCGTTGCGGGTCAGCTCGACGGCTTCGCGGGTCGAGTTGGCGCCAGTACCGGCGATGACCGGAATGCGGCCGTTGACCTGCTTGACCACGGCACGGATGACTTCGATGTGTTCGTTGACATCGAGAGTCGCCGACTCGCCGGTGGTACCGACGGCGACAATGGCATGGGTGCCGTTTTCAAGGTGGAAGTCCACGAGTTTGCTGAGGCTGGCCCAGTCAAGACGCCCTTGTGCATCCATGGGTGTGACCAGTGCCACCATACTGCCCGCAATCATGAAACCGCTCCTGCCGGAAAAAGAGAGCCGTAATGGTACTGGCGCCAAGATGCTTGTACAAGCGAACTCCCATTCCCCTTGGCGATGGTTTTCGCTACCCTTCAGACTTTGATCGGTACCGACACGCTCACAGGCCGGTTCCCAGCCTCCGTTTTCGTCGCCACAAGCCCCGATCCTGTGTTTGTCCCGGCGTATTTCCCCTCTGTTGCGGAATGCCGGGCAACCCCAGGCACAGGGCTTGAGTCGTTCGTTTTCGCAGGCCGGCGCCGTGCAGGATGGCGTAGGTATCGACCGCTCATCGCTTTAGGAATGCTGCATGTCCACCCCCACAGTCCGCGAACAATTCCTTGTCATCAGTGCCCTTGGCGCCAACCCCATGGAGCTGACCAACGTCCTGTGCCGCGCCAGCCATGAGAACCGCTGCGCCGTCGTGACCTCACGCCTGACCCGCCACGGCGAATGCAGTGCGCTCGTGCTTGAGGTTTCCGGCAGCTGGGACGCCCTGGCCCGCCTGGAAGGCAGCCTGCCGGTGCTGGCCAAGAAACACACCTTCACCGTCAATGTGGTGCGCAGCGCCGCGCTGGAAAACCGTCCACAGGCCCTGCCCTACGTGGCCTATGTGAGCTCGGCCTACCGCCCGGACATCATCAACGAGCTGTGCCAGTTCTTCATGGACCACCACGTCGAGCTGGAAAACCTCACCTGCGACACCTACCAGGCGCCGCAGACCGGCGGCACCATGCTCAACGCCACATTCACCGTGACCCTGCCGGCCGGCACCCAGATCAGTTGGCTGCGCGATCAGTTCCTGGACTTCGCCGACGCGATGAACCTGGACGCACTGATCGAACCGTGGCGCCCACAAAACCCAATGTAAGGAAGCGCTCATGGCCGTTGCCATCGACCAGCCGGTTACCGATTTCCAGGCACCCGCCACCAGCGGGCAGACTGTCAGCCTCGCGGCCTTGAAAGGCAAGCAGGTGGTGATCTACTTCTATCCGAAGGACAGCACCCCAGGCTGCACCACCGAAGGCCAGGGCTTTCGTGACCAGTACGCACAATTCCAGGCGGCCAACACCGAAGTGTTCGGCGTCTCCCGGGACAGCCTCAAGTCCCACGAAAACTTCAAGTGCAAGCAGGAGTTTCCGTTCGAGCTGATCAGCGACAAGGACGAAGCCGTCTGCCAGTTGTTCGATGTGATCAAGCTGAAAAAGCTCTATGGCAAGGAATACCTGGGCGTGGATCGCAGCACGTTCCTGATCGACAAGAACGGCGTGCTGCGCCAGGAATGGCGTGGGGTGAAAGTGCCCGGGCATGTGGATGCGGTGCTGGCGGCGGCTCAGGCGCTCGACAAGATCTGAGACTTTTTATTGCTAGTCGGGCCCCATCGCGAGCAGGCTCGCTCCCACACTGGATTTTCGGCGTTAACAAATCCCTGTGGGAGCGAGCCCGCTCGCGATGAAGCCATCAGCCCCACCCGATAAATCAGCTAGAGCAGCGGCGCGACAACCGGCTCCTTGCTCGGCCACGCATCCAGCACAGCCTTGAACAGCGTCGCCAGGGGAATCGCAAAGAACACCCCCCAGAACCCCCACAACCCGCCAAACAACAGCACCGCGCAGATGATCGCCACCGGATGCAGGTTCACCGCTTCGGAGAACAGCAGCGGCACCAGCACGTTGCCGTCCAGCGTCTGGATGATGCCGTAGACCGCCATCAGGTAAATGAACTGATCGCTCCAGCCCCACTGGAACAGCGCAATCAAGGCCACCGGCACGGTCACCACCACCGTGCCGACATAAGGCACCACCACCGAAACCCCCACCAGCAGCGCCAGCAATGCGGCGTAATTGAGCCCAAGAGCCACGAAGCCGATGTAGGTCACGCCGCCGCAGATGAAAACCTCGATGACCTTTCCGCGAATGTAATTGGCAATCTGGCGATTCATCTCCTGGGCCACCCGGGTGATCAGCGCCCGCTCACGGGGCAGGTAGCCACGGACCCAACGGCCGATCATTTCCCGATCCTTGAGAAAGAAAAACACCAGGATCGGCACCAGCACCAGGTAAATCATGATGTTCACGAGCAGCGGCAGGCTCGACAACGAAAACGTCAGCGCCCACTGGCCGAACTTGCCGATCTGGCCGCGCACCACTTCGATGGTCTGGAGCACCTGCTCGTCCGACACCAGGTGCGGATAGCGCTCAGGCAGCAGCAACAACAGGGACTGCCACTTGGCGAGCATGCCCGGCAATTCGTTGAACAGCGTCACCAACTGGTGCCAGAGCAGCGGCACGATCATCACGATGAACACCACCAACAGCCCCATGAACAGGGCGAACACCAGCGCCACCGCGACGCTGCCCGGCAGCCGCAGGCGCTCCAGCGTGGTGACCAAGCCTTGCATCAGGTACGCCAGCACCATCCCCGCCAACACCGGTGCCAGCATACCGCCCAAGGTGAGGACTGCCGCGAACCCCAAGAACAGCAGCACTGCCAGGACCACCGCTTCTTCGTCGGAGAAGTAGCGCTGGATCCAGTCGCGTAACACTTTGAACATTAAAAATCCTTAAGCAACACCATCGGTTATTCAGGCTTTTTTCAGCCAATAACGGAAGACGCCATTGTCGTCTTCCTCATGCAGCAGCGTATGACCGGCCAACCGGGCGAAGGTGCGGAAATCACGCTGGGAGCCCGCGTCCGTGGCGATGACCTTGAGCACGGCGCCACTGGCCAGGCTGTTGAGCACAAGCTTGGCCTTGAGCAATGGCAACGGACAGTTCAGGCCGCTGGCGTCCAGTTCGGCATCGTGGGCTACAGCATCGGTCATCGGTTCACTCCGCAGCGGGTCGTAGAGCGGCCTAGAATATCTGGTCCCGGGCCCGGTGTCCGGCTACAGTAGGGTCTTTGTCGACTAAGGCCCCCGTGCATGACATTTCTGCGCCCCACCCTGCTGACGCTCGCTTGCCTGCTCGCCTCACCAGGCTTCGCCGACGACCTGCCGTCACTTGGCGATGCCAGTTCTGCCATTGTCTCGCCGGAGCAGGAACACCAGCTGGGGCGCGCCTGGCTGGCCCTGCTGCGCAGTCAGGTCACACAGCTCAATGATCCACAGCTCAAGGATTACGTCGAGAGCAGCGTGTACAAACTGGTGGAAACCAGCCAGGTCAACGACCGGCGCCTGGAGTTCATCCTGATCAACAGCCCGCAGCTCAACGCCTTCGCCGCACCCGGCGGGATCGTCGGGGTCAACGGCGGTCTGTTTCTCAACGCCCAGACCGAAGGCGAATACGCCTCGGTGATGGCCCACGAACTGGCTCACCTGTCGCAACGCCACTTCGCCCGCGGCGTCGAAGCCCAGCAGCGCATGCAGGTACCGATGATGGCCGCGCTGCTGACCGGTATCGTGATCGCCGCTGCCGGCGGTGGTGATGCCGGGATCGCGGCCATTGCCGGGACCCAGGCGGCCGCCATCCAGGAACAACGGCGTTTTTCGCGCCAGAATGAACAGGAAGCCGACCGCATCGGTATCCAGAACCTGGAAAAGGCCGGCTACGATCCACGCTCCATGCCGACCATGTTCGAACGGCTGATGCGCCAGTACCGCTTCGATGCCAGGCCACCGGAGTTCCTGCTGACTCACCCGGTCACCGAGTCCCGGATCGCCGACACCCGCAACCGCGCCGAACAGGCCAAGCCGGGGGGCATCGAGGACAGCATGCGCTATCAACTGATCCGCGCACGCGTCCAGTTGACCTACGAGGAAACCCCGGGCCTGGGCGCCAAGCGCTTCCGGGCACAACTGGATGAAAACCCCAAGAACGACGTCGCCCGCTATGGCCTGGCAATTGCGCAGATCAAGGGCGGCCAGTTGAATGAAGCCCGGGAGAACCTCGCGCCGCTGCTGGCCAAGTCCCCCAACGAAATCATCTACAACCTGGCCCAGGTCGATCTGGACATCACCAGCAACAAGCTGGCCGACGCTCAATCTCGCGTAGACCGGATGCTGACCCAATACCCGGGCAATTACCCACTCAATCAGGTGCGCGTCGACCTGTTGCTCAAGCAGAACCGTGCCGCCGATGCCGAGAAGGCCCTGGAAGCGCTGCTCAAAACCCGCCCGAACGATCCGGATGTCTGGTACCTGGTGGCCGAGACCCGTGGGCTGTCGGGCAACATCATCGGCTTGCACCAGGCCCGGGCCGAGTACTTCGCCCTGGTGGGTGATTACCGCCAGGCCATCCAGCAACTGGACTTCGCCAAGCGCCGCGCCGGCACCAACTTCCCGCTGTCGTCACGTATCGATGCCCGGCAGCGGGAACTCATGGAGCAGGAGCGCATGGTCAAGGACATGATGGGTTGAGGGTGAGACAGGGATTCGCGGCCAGGCACTTTCCCTGTGGGAGCGGGCCTGCTCGCGATGACGGAAGCACATCCGACATCTCTTTCGACTGACCCACCGCTATCGCGAGCAGGCTCGCTCCCACAGGGGCTATATATTCGCCAATGGCTGTCCTTTCACCAGGCACAAAAAAACCGCCTCTCCCGAGGCGGTTTTTTCATTGAGCCACTAACCGGTCATTCGGCCAGCTTGAAGGTGATGAAGCTCGCACGTCCCTGACGCAGAACGCGCATCGAGACCGAGCGATTCTTCGGCAGGGCCTTGGCGATATCGGTGAACTCCTTGGTGGAGCCGATGGCCTGGTTGTTCAGGTGCGTGATGATGTCGCCGGGTTGCAGGCCGATCAGGGCAGCAGGACCGTCCTGCACTTCCTTGATCACCACGCCACCCTGCAGTTCCAGGGCTTTCTTCTGCTCGGCCGTCAGCTCGACCACCGCCACACCCAGGCGATTGCTGCTGCGCTCGACGCCGGACTTGGGTTGCGATTCCAGCTCCGCGCCCTCTTCAGGAATGGCACCGACCGTCAGCTCGACGTTCTTGCGCTTACCCTCGCGAATCACTTCCAGGTTGGCCTTGGCACCGGCCTTGAGCGCGCCCACCAAGTGTGGCAGGTCCGCGGACATGATGATCGGCTGGTCATTGAGCTTCAGAATCACATCACCAACCTGCAGGCCACCCTTGGCAGCCGGACCACCTTCCTGGATCTGCGCCACCAGCGCACCGGCTGGTTTCTCCAGCCCGAACGATTCGGCCAGATCCTTGTTCACCTCCTGGATGACCACCCCCAACCAGCCGCGACTGACCTTGCCTTCGCTTTTCAACTGGTTGGATACGTCCATGGCCACATCGATCGGAATCGCGAAGGACACGCCCATGAAACCGCCCGAACGGGTGTAGATCTGGGAGTTGATGCCCACCACCTCACCGGACAGGTTGAACAATGGGCCACCGGAGTTACCCGGGTTGATCGGCACGTCGGTCTGGATGAACGGAACGTAGTTTTCGTTCGGCAGGCTGCGACCGATCGCACTGACGATGCCCTGGGTCACGGTGTGGTCGAAGCCGAACGGCGAACCAATAGCGACAACCCATTGACCGGCCTTCAGGTCCTGGGACTTGCCGAGCTTGAGCACCGGCAGGTCCTTGCCGTCGATTTTCAACAGCGCCACGTCGGAACGCGGGTCGGTACCGATCAGCTTGGCCTTCAACTCACTGCGATCAGACAGACGTACCAGGATTTCGTCGGCATCGGCGATTACGTGGTTATTGGTCAGGATGTAGCCATCGGGCGAGATGATGAAACCCGAGCCCAGGGATTGCGCTTCACGCTGGCGACCGCCGCCAGGCGAACGCGGTTGCTGCGGCATGCCGCGTTCGAAGAACTCGCGCAGCATGGGGGGCAACCCCTCCAGATCCGGCATCTGCTGGTCCGAGACGCGGCGATCCGGCAGCTTCTGGGTGGTACTGATGTTCACCACCGCAGGCGAGGCGTTTTCGACCAACTGAGTGAAGTCAGGCAAGCTGTCCGCCAGGGCGGGAACGGCCTGGCCGAGCACCAGCACGGTGGCAAGGATGGAGAAACAGGTTTTCAAGCTTGGTATCGACATACGGCTCCCGTTACGACGAGCAGGGTTAAGCGATATGGAACAAGGAATACCAGTGGAAAGACACGTCGGTATTATCGTTCCGGAAAAACAGGCAAGGCCAGAGCCGAGCGGCTCTGACCTAATAGAAAAAAACTTGAAGTTTTGCAAATGAAAATGCTGACAGGAAGTTTCGGCATTTCGATCAAGACCGAACCACCGCGCCAGCATATTACTGTGTTGCCGTGGCGTCGGAACGCATGGACAGCGCGATCCGCTCAGCCGTACCAATAGGGATTTCGCCGACCACGGTCACCATCATTTCGCCCTGGGGCGTCGTGAGGCGACGAGAGACGGCTGCCGTAGGGCCGAGCTGGGTGCGCGTGTCGGTGACGGTCGCGCCGTTCAGGGGCTCCAGGAACACCGAGAAACGGGCCAGGCCATCGTCGTACATCAGGCTGCTGACCTGGACGTTGGTCTCCGGATCCTTGCGCACGGCGCTGTTGGTCAACTCGAAGCCGGGGGGAGCCAATCGGAATGCCAGCTGGTTTTCACCACAGCGGCCTTGCCGGCGTCCTGGACGACTGCCTTGCATTCGGTACTGGCTTGCAGGTCGCTGTCCGCCGGCTCGGCAATGTTCAGGCGAGTGAACTGGAACCGCTCGAGCAACTGCCCCTTGTCGTTGAGCAGCAGGGATTTGAGCGGCAGGCCGGTTTCCTTGTCCAGATGCAGCTCGAAGCCGTAGCGATGCTGGTCCCTGGGTGTCAGGGAAACGATGACAGCCGGTCGCCCGGCCACACGCGACTTGCCGATGACGGCAAGGTCGTACCAATTCTTGAGTTTTTGCGGATCGAGTGCACGGGCCGTGCCCTCGGTGTTGCCAAGCCCTGAGATCAGGGAGCCGCTGACGCATTGAGTATGTCCATCAATGCGCACGACTTCCTGTGCCGAGCCATCCTGCTGGAGCAACCGCTCGCGTACTTTGCCATCCTGGACACGATGCCAGATGTTATGGGTAGAAAAACTACCGTTGCGCTCGTAAACGAAAGTGCCTTGGAAGCTTTGCTGTTGCTCGGCCTGGCCCAAACGATTCAACCAGTCCTGAGCCTCATCGGCGTAGGCTGGGACAGCACACCAGCCACCCAGCAGCAGCGTGAATAGAGGTATGGCGCGCAAGGGTTGTCCTTAACGGTTTTCCAGACTGGCTGCACGGGCGTAAGGCAATGCGCTTTCAGTCCCTTTCAGGGCAGCCTGTTGGGCATGCTGACGCAGGTAGTTGGGCAGGCGCTGGTCGTGCCAGCCTGGCTGACCCTGCAGAACACCGTTGACCATGGGACCGGCGGCTTCCGAGCTTTCGCTGTAACCGGCCAATACCGCTGGGCCCTTGACCTGAGGAGCAACCAGGCTTGGCTGGTTGGTCTGCTGCGCCATCTGCACACCGGCGATTTCATCTTGGTTGTACAGGCGTACACCGGCCAGAACGGCGACGGTCACCGAGGCGGCAACTGCCAGACGACCCAGGTTACGCCATGGACTGCGGGAAACTTTTGCCGGTACAGCTTCGTCAGCCAATGCAGCAGAAACAGCCGCAGCGATATCCAGGCGCGGAAGCAGCAGGTCCTTGTGCATGACGGCCCGGGCAATCTGGTAACGAGCCCAGGTCTCACGGGTTTCAATATCGTCAAAGGCATTCAATACCCGACGTAATTCCAGTTCGTCCGCTTCGTTATCCATCACTGCGGACAGCGATTCCTGCAGGGCTTCACGACTCATGGCGTTCCTCTCTTGGCTGTCGCCGCTGTCTCTAGTTTTCCTGCAACAACGGCTGCAGGGCTTTATCGATGGCCTCCCGGGCGCGGAAGATCCGGGAGCGCACGGTGCCTACCGGACATTGCATGACGCTGGCAATGTCCTCGTAACTCAGACCGTCGAATTCACGTAAAGTTAACGCCGTACGCAAATCTTCAGGCAGTTGCTGGATGGTTCGATGGACGGTGCCTTCGATCTCATCCCGCAGCAACGCTCGCTCCGGTGATTCGAGATCCTTGAGGCCGTGATCGCCGTCGTAGAACTCTGCATCTTCGGAACTTACATCGCTATCCGGCGGCCGGCGGCCGCGTGAAACCAGATAGTTTTTCGCCGTGTTAATGGCGATGCGGTAAAGCCACGTATAAAACGCGCTATCCCCGCGAAAATTACCAAGTGCGCGGTAGGCCTTGATGAAGGCTTCCTGGGCGACATCCTGGGCTTCATGGGTGTCGTGCACGAACCGCACGATCAACCCGAGAATTTTGTGCTGGTATTTCAGCACTAGCAGATCGAAAGCTCGCTTGTCGCCGCGCTGAACACGTTCGACCAGCTGCTGATCCTCTTCCTGGGTTAGCATGAACACTCCTCGATAAGCTCGAAGGAGGCTTGCATGACTAATTGACCGGGCTTGCAAACATAGACTCGGGCTTTTCGCAAAAGTTCTCCCCCTTTCAAGCAAGTTTCCGGCGTGCTCTGATCCCGGCACGCACGAAAAACGCAGCACGAGATTCCCCGGCTGCGCGAATAATCTGTCACCGGGCCTGCCGGCAAGGACTCGAATCGAAGTCCTGCACCAACCCGACGCTGTTCCCTTTTGCAGACAACCGTCTATTGAACGTAGGCGCTTGGCAAAAGTTCCCGCCATTTATAGCCATTCAAGGCAGACATTGAGCAACCGTGACGAGATAAACCACGTTTCATCCTCGAAAACGCGGTCTTGTCGCCCGTCAGCGAAAATCTTGATCCGACGAAGCGCGTCGCTTTTCTGTCACGCTGGTTTCACATTGCCATGAATGCCCGGCTATTGTGCCGTTCCACCCCTCTATATACTAGTGGGCTGCGTGGCTGCCTGACCCGCTGCAGCGGATGTCTCGCGCCAACCCCGACCCGGGTCGCCTTGAGCGGAAACCTATCGAATGAGCCAACAGTTCCAACATGATGTTCTGGTAATCGGCAGCGGTGCCGCCGGATTGAGCCTTGCACTGACGTTGCCGGAGCACCTGCGCATCGCAGTACTGAGCAAAGGCGACCTGGCCAACGGCTCGACATTCTGGGCACAGGGCGGCGTCGCCGCTGTGCTGGATGACACCGACACCATCGAGTCCCATGTCGACGACACCCTCAACGCCGGCGGGGGGCTGTGCAATCCTGACGCCGTGCGCTTCACCGTCGAGCATAGCCGCGAGGCCATCCAGTGGCTGATCGACCAGGGCGTGCCTTTTACCCGCGACGAGCAATCCGGCACCGAGGACGGCGGATTTGAATTCCACCTGACCCGTGAGGGCGGCCACAGCCATCGGCGCATCATTCATGCAGCCGATGCCACCGGGGCAGCGATTTTCAAGACCCTGCTGGCCCAGGCACAGCAGCGACCGAACATCGAGCTGCTGGAACAGCGAGTCGCCGTCGACCTGATCACCGAAAAACGCCTGGGCCTGGACGGCGATCGCTGTCTGGGGGCCTACGTGCTCAATCGCGGCACCGGCGAAGTCGACACCTATGGCGCACGCTTCGTGATCCTGGCGTCAGGTGGCGCAGCCAAGGTCTATCTGTACACCAGCAACCCCGACGGCGCCTGCGGTGACGGCATCGCCATGGCCTGGCGCTCGGGTTGCCGGGTAGCGAACCTGGAATTCAATCAGTTCCACCCGACCTGCCTTTATCACCCGCTGGCGAAGAGTTTCCTGGTCACCGAAGCCCTGCGTGGCGAAGGCGCGCACCTGAAGCTGCCCAATGGCGAACGCTTCATGCAACGCTTCGACCCGCGCGCAGAGCTGGCCCCGCGGGACATCGTCGCCCGGGCCATCGACCATGAAATGAAACGCCTGGGCATCGACTGCGTTTACCTGGACATCAGCCATAAACCCGAGGCGTTCATCAAAAGCCATTTCCCGACGGTGTACGAGCGCTGCCTGGAATTTTCCATCGACATCACCCAACAACCGATCCCGGTGGTGCCGGCGGCGCATTACACCTGCGGCGGCGTGATGGTCGACCAGCACGGCCGCACCGACGTAGCGGGCCTGTATGCCATCGGCGAAACCAGCTTCACGGGCCTTCATGGTGCCAACCGCATGGCCAGCAACTCGCTCCTGGAATGCTTCGTCTATGCCCGCTCGGCCGCGGCGGACATCCTCGAGCAGTTGCCGCAGATTGCCATTCCGGCCGGCCTGCCGTCGTGGGACGCCAGCCAGGTTACCGACTCGGACGAAGATGTGATCATTGCCCACAACTGGGACGAACTACGGCGGTTCATGTGGGACTACGTGGGTATCGTGCGTACCAACAAGCGCCTGCAAAGGGCCCAGCATCGGGTGCGCCTGCTGCTGGATGAGATCGATGAGTTCTACAGCAACTATAAGGTCAGCCGTGACCTGATCGAACTGCGCAACCTGGCCCAGGTGGCCGAGCTGATGATTCGCTCGGCCATGGAGCGCAAGGAAAGCCGGGGGCTGCATTACACTCTCGATTATCCGAACCTGCTGCCCGAGGCACTGGACACTATCCTGGTGCCGCCCACCTACGCCGACTGAACCTGAGCCGCACCCGCAGGCGCCGATGGACATCCGGCGCCAGCGCGTCGCGGGGCACGCACTGCGAGCGGATCCGCCCCTCACCTTTCAAGCGAAAGCGTAGTATCACGATCATCGGCAGTGCCAGGCTGTCGGGGCGCAACTGCACCGCCTGCCAACCATTGGCCTTGTTCCAGAGCTGCCAGCCATCAACGTCCCGGCGCAATCCGCAGAACGCCTGGGGATGAGTCAGCAACAACTGTCGAGGTATCGTCCAGGCACCGTGGGCCAAGCACAGCACAACGCCAAGCACTGCGAACCCGAACGGGGCAGACATCAGGAGCAACGAGCCCAGCGCGAGTGCCTGGGCCAGCAGATAGGCCGCCAGCAGTTGCCCGGAGGCCTGCCAGCGGCATTCGAAGCGGTTACTTGGGCTGGACACGGTCCAGGATCATCCGGACCATGCGTTGCAGTTCCGGATCTTCGGATTCGCTGCGCTCCATGAACCAGCCGAACATGTCCTGGTCTTCGCACTCGAGCAAGCGGACGTAACAGGCACGGTCCACTTCATCAAGGTGGGGATAGACCTCTTTCACGAATGGCACCAGCAGTACATCAAGCTCAAGCATGCCGCGGCGGCTGTGCCAGTAGAGGCGATTCAGTTCTACATCTTCGACCATGGAGCGCTCCTCAAATAGAGCGCAAGTATACAGGCACGGCTGCGGCGATACAGACGGCTTTGGTCGGTCGCCATCGATCCTTTGTGAACTACCCATTTCAAGGGCGCGCCCTTATGATGTCCACCAGACTTTTTACCCTGCGATGACTCATGGCTGATTCCGCTTTTTTCTGCACCCTGTCTCACGAAGGCATTCTCGCGGTTCGCGGCGTGGACGCCGGCAAATTCCTGCAGGGCCAATTGACCTGCAACCTCAACTACCTGAGCGACAGCCGTGCCAGCCTCGGCGCCCGTTGTACCCAGAAGGGCCGGATGCAATCGAGCTTTCGGATCCTGCTCGAAGGCGATGGCGTGCTGATGGCAATGGCCACCGAATTGCTCGAGCCGCAATTGGCGGACCTGAAGAAATACGCTGTGTTCTCCAAATCCAGGCTCACCGACGAAAGTGCAGCCTGGGTTCGCTTCGGCCTGGAGAACGCCGACGCGGCGCTGACTGAACTGGGCCTGGCGCTGCCGGCCGAGATCGACAGCGTGGCGCGCAACGAGGCCCTGATCGCCATCCGCGTGTCCCCCGGCCGAGTCGAGCTGTGGGCCCCGGCCGAACAGGCCGACGCGTTGAAAATCCGCCTGGGCACGACCTTGGCCGAGGCGGACCTGAACCCGTGGCTGCTGGGCCAGATCCGCGCAGGCATCGGCCAGGTCATGCCGGCCACGCGCGAGCTGTTCATCCCGCAGATGCTCAACCTGCAGGCGGTCGGCGGCGTGAGTTTCAAGAAAGGCTGCTACACCGGCCAGGAAATCGTGGCCCGCATGCAATACCTGGGCAAACTCAAGCGTCGCCTGTATCGCCTGCAACTGGATGCCAGCGAACTGCCGGAGCCCGGCACCGCATTGTTTTCCCCCGCCCATGGCAGTGCCATCGGCGAGGTGGTGATTGCAGCGCAAGCCGAGCGAAACATTGAACTGCTGGCAGTGTTGCAGGCCGAAGCAGCAGAAGAAGGCAACGTGCACCTCGGCACGCCGGAAGGCCCGATACTGAAATTGCTGGACCTGCCTTACGAACTGGACCGCGACCGCGAAATCCAGCACTGATCGCAGCATTTGTCGCAATACCTAGAGAATCGAAATGAGCGATTTGGCGGATAAGGTCCAACGGGATTTGGTAGAAGCCATCGATAACGATGACTTGGTTCTGCCGACATTGCCGGAAGTGGCCCTGCAGATTCGCCGGGCCGCCGAAGACCCGGAAATCAGCGTCAGCAACCTGAGCAAGGTGATCGGCCGCGACACGGCGCTTTCAGCGCGCCTGATAAAAGTGGTCAACAGCCCATTGCTGCGCGCCACTCAGGAAGTCACCGACCTGCACACGGCCATTACCCGGCTGGGCGTCAATTACAGCAGTAACCTGGCCATCGGCCTGGTCATGGAGCAGATCTTCCACGCCCGCTCCGAGGTGGTGGAACAGAAGATGCGCGACGTCTGGCGCAAAAGCCTGGAGATCGCCGGCGTCAGCTATGCGTTGTGTAGGACTTATACACAGCTCAAGCCCGATCAGGCCGCCCTGGGCGGGCTGGTGCACCAGATCGGCGTGCTGCCGATCCTCACCTACGCCGAAGACCATAATGAGCTGCTGTCAGACCCGGTCAGCCTCAACCATGTCATCGAAACGATTCACCCGGTGCTGGGGGACAAGTTGCTCAGCGTCTGGGAGTTTCCGGAGAGGCTGGTGAAACTGCCGGGCCTGTACCTGGATTTCGCCCGGGAATCCCGACAGCTTGATTATGTCGACCTGGTGCAGGTCGCTGCGCTGTATTGCTACAAGGACAGCGACCATCCCCTCGGCAGGGTCGACGTATCCAAGGTGCCGGCGTTCCAGAAGCTGGGCATCGACCCGAACGACAAGGAACGCTGTGCGGATCTCGAAGAAGCGCGGTCGATGTTTTACTAGACCGGGTTCGCCTCAGAGTCAGTCTGAGCCTGGGATAAAACTCACCCGCACCTTCAACCCACCTTCTTGCCCGTCATGCAGGCTGATCTGCGCCAGATGGGCGCGGCAGATTTCTCCGACGATGGCCAAGCCCAGGCCAGAACCTGCAACCTGCTGGTTGCGTCGGTAGAAGCGTTCGAAGACACGGTCACGCTCGTGCAACGGAATGCCGGGACCATCGTCCTCGACCTCCAGCACCGCAGGTGCGGCGACCCGCAGAATCACGTTGCCGCCCGAGGGCGTATGGGCCAGGGCATTGTCCACCAGGTTGCTCAACAGCTCATTCAACAGGGTCGGTTCACCTCGCAGCCACACCGGCTCGTCGGCTTCAAGGGCCAATGCCACGCCTCGCGCATGGGCCAGCGGCGCCATCGCCATACCCAGCTCACGGGCCAACTGACTGAGGTCCAGCAACTGCGCGCCCCCCTCGGCAATCGCCCGCGCACCGTTTTCCACCCGTGCCATGGACAGCAACTGGTTGGCCAGATGCGTCAACCGATCGGTGCCCTGGGCCGCAGTCTCCAGTGTTTCCCGCCAGGTCGTCGGTTCGCTGGCGCGCAGCCCCAGCTCAAGCCGCGCCTTGAGCGCAGCCAGGGGCGTGCGCAGTTCATGGGCGGCGTCGGCGATGAACTGCGCCTGGCGCTCGAACTGCCCGCGCAAACGCTCGGTAAAGTGGTTGAGGGCTCGCACCAGCGGCCATAACTCGTGCTGCACTTCCACCAGCGGCAACGGCCGCAGATCGTCCGATTGACGCTCCTCCACCGCCGTACGCAAGCGCTCCAATGGACGCAACGCCGCGCTGACCGCGAACCACACCAACAGCAGTGCGCCCACCGCCAGCATGCCCAGGCGCAACAGCGTGTCGGCCATCAGGCTGCGGGCCATGCTGACGCGAGCCTCTTCGGTTTCCGCCACACGGATTTCCGCCATGCCATTCATGTTCGGCTCGCTCACGGCCTTGAGCAGGCTTACCACCCGCACATCCTGGCCCTGATAACGGGCATTGTAGAAGCGCGCCAGGGCTGGATAGTCGTCCGTACGCGGCGTGCCGGGTGGCGGGCCGGGGAGGTTCTCGTAGCCGGAGATCAGCTTCTTGTTGATGTCATTGACCTGGTAATAGATGCGCCCGGCGCTGTCATAGGCGAAGGTGTCCAGGGCCACGTAGGGCACATCCGCGCTGAGGCTGCCGTCGCGTTGCGACAGGCCGGCGGCGATGGTCCGGGCTGAGGCCAGCAAGGTCCGGTCATAAGCCGTATCCGCGGCTTCACGACCGTTCCAGTAGGCGCTCAGGCCGCTGGCCAGCATCAGCACCACCAGCAGCAGCGCCAGGTTGCGCAGCAGTCGCCAGCGCAGGCTGTCGGGTCTATGCATCGCGGGTTTCCAGCAGATAACCCAAGCCCCTGAACGTCACGATTGCCACGGCGTGCCCATCGAGTTTCTTGCGCAGGCGATGGACGTAGATTTCAATCGCATCGGGACTGGCTTCTTCATCCAGGCCGAACACCTGGGCGGCGAGTTGCTCCTTGCTCATCACCCGCCCCGGCCGCGCGATCAACGCCTCCAGCACGGCTTGCTCGCGGGACGTCAGGGTCAACAGTTCGTCGTCGAGGGTAAAGCGCCGGGTGTCCAGGTCATAGATCAGCCCGCCACAGCGCTGCTGGCGTTCGCCGCCCAGTACACTGCGCCGCAACAGCGCCTTGACCCGGGCTTCCAGCTCGGTGAGTTCGAAGGGCTTGGCCAGGTAATCGTCGGCCCCCAGGTTGAGGCCATGCACCCGGTCCTTGACGTCGCTGCGAGCGGTCAGCATCAACACCGGCAAGGTCTTGCCCCGCGCCCGCAGGCGCGCCAGCACTTCAAAACCGTCCATGCGCGGCAACCCGACGTCGAGTACCGCCACGGCGTATTCCTCGCTGCTCAATGCCAGGTCGGCGGCCACGCCGTCGTGCAACACGTCCACAGTCAAACCAGTGCTCTTGAGCGCTTGGGCGACGCTTTCGGCGAGCTGCAGATGGTCTTCGACGAGCAGAACACGCATGGGTTTTTCCTCGATTCAGGAACGGTCGGCGCCATTCACTGGCGCGGAGTTTACAGCCGCATCCGCTGCTGTGAAGCCTGAAAACATCCTGAAAGCTTTTGAAAGGTTAGCGAAAGGTTGGGCTATTAGAGTCCTCTCACGGACAGTTTTGACTGTCGGTCGCGAAACCCCTCGCGAATGAAAAACGCCTCGAAGCGTTTTCGTAAGAATAAGAATAAAGCGGAGTATCCACCATGCTGTCCATACAGCTCCAGGCCACGATGCCTGCCCACCCCTCCCGCTTCCATCAGGCCGTTCCCCGGTCTGGCCTCTTGCATTTGCAATACACACAACAACAACTCCTGTGGAGACAAGTATGAGCCTTTCACTGCGTAAAGTAGCCCTGGCCGCTGGCTGCCTGATATTCGCCGGGCAGTTGCTCGCCGAACCGAAGCGCCCCGAATGCATTGCCCCGGCCTCCCCTGGTGGCGGTTTCGACCTGACCTGCAAACTGGCGCAAAGCGCGCTGGTCAACGAAAAGCTGCTGACCAAGCCGATGCGCGTTACCTACATGCCGGGCGGCGTCGGCGCGGTGGCCTACAACGCGGTGGTCGCCCAACGCCCCGCCGATGCCGGTACGCTGGTGGCCTGGTCCAGTGGTTCGCTGTTGAACCTGGCCCAGGGCAAGTTCGGTCGTTTCGATGAGAGCGCCGTGCGCTGGCTGGCCGCCGTTGGCACCAGCTATGGCGCCATTGCAGTGAAGAGCGACTCGCCCTACAAGACCCTGGACGATCTGGTACAGGCCCTGAAGAAAGATCCTGGTTCGGTGGTGATCGGCTCCGGCGGCACCGTCGGCAGCCAGGACTGGATGCAAACCGCACTCATCGCCAAAGCCGCCGGCATCAACCCCCGTGACCTGCGCTACGTGGCCCTCGAAGGCGGCGGTGAAATCGCTACCGCCCTGCTCGGCGGCCACATCCAGGTCGGCAGTACCGACATCTCCGACTCCATGCCCCACATTCAGAGCGGCGACATGCGCCTGCTGGCCGTGTTCGCCGAGAAGCGCCTCGACGAGCCGGAAATGAAAGATATCCCGACCGCCAAGGAACAAGGCTACGACATCGTCTGGCCGGTGGTACGCGGTTTCTACCTCGGGCCGAAAGTCAGCGACGAAGACTACGCCTGGTGGAAAGACGCGTTCGACAAACTGCTGGCTTCCGAAGAGTTCGCCAAGCTACGTGACCAGCGCGAACTGTTCCCGTTCGCCATGACCGGCCCGGAACTGGACACCTACGTGAAGAAGCAAGTAGCCGACTACAAGGTGTTGGCCAAAGAGTTCGGCCTGATCCAGTAACCGTCTCTGTTCGCGCGGCGGCGTCGGCTCCCCCGGCGCTGCCCAGGAGTTAGTCATGCTCACCCTCCAACGTATTTTTGCCGCGGTGTTGTTGCTGGTCTGTATCGGCCTGGCACTGATGGCCTGGCCTTACCAGGCCGCTTTTTCCTACGAACCGGTCGGCCCACGGGCCTTTCCCTTGCTGATGCTGGGTCTGATGGGCCTGGCGCTGCTGTACATGGTGTTCCGCCCGGCCCCCATCGTGCACAGCGAAGACGATCCGCAACTGGACCGTGAAACCTTGCAGAAGATCGGCATCTGCGTCGCGCTGTTGCTGGTATTCGCCGGAACCTTCGAGCCCCTGGGCTTCATCGTCTCCAGCATCCTGATCGGGGTGCCGATGGCGCGCCTGTATGGCGGTCGCTGGGTGCCGAGCGTGGTGATCATCAGCCTGATGGCCATCGGTCTTTATCTGTTGTTCGACAAGCTGATGGACGTGCCGCTGCCCCTGGGCCTGCTCGACGTCCTGGAGAATTGATATGGATACCCTGAATTATCTCGGCCAGGGTTTCGGTGTCGCGCTGACGCCTTATAACCTCGTCACAGCTCTGACCGGCACCCTGATCGGCACCGTGGTCGGCCTGCTGCCCGGCCTCGGTCCGATCAACGGCGTGGCGTTGCTGATCCCGATCGCCTTCGCCCTGGGCCTGCCGCCGGAATCGGCGCTGATCCTGTTGGCAGCGGTGTACCTGGGTTGCGAATACGGCGGGCGCATCAGTTCGATCCTGCTCAACATCCCGGGGGAAGCCTCCACCGTGATGACAACCCTCGACGGCTACCCGATGGCCCGCCAGGGCCTGGCCGGGGTGGCGCTGTCGTTATCGGCGTGGAGTTCGTTCATCGGTGCGTTCATTGCCACGTGCGGCATGGTGCTATTCGCTCCGCTGCTGGCCAAATGGGCGATTGCCTTCGGGCCGGCGGAATATTTCGTCCTGATGGTATTCGCCATTGTCTGCCTCGGCGGCATGGCCGGCGACCGCCCGCTGAAGACGTTCATCGCGGCGTTGATCGGGTTATTCCTGTCGTCTGTGGGGATCGACGCCAACAGCGGCGTGTACCGCTTCACCGGTGACAACATCCACTTGACCGACGGCATCCAGTTCGTCGTGCTGGTGCTGGGCCTGTTCTCCATCAGCGAAATCCTGTTGCTGCTGGAAAAAACCCATCGCGGCCAGGAAGCGGTGAAAGCCACCGGGCGGATGATGTTCAACTTCAAGGAAGCCGCGTCGGTGTTCGTCGTGAACCTGCGTTGCGGCCTGCTCGGTTTCATCATGGGCGTGTTGCCAGGTGCCGGAGCAACCCTGGCCAGTGCCGTGGCCTACATGACCGAGAAACGCATGGCCGGTGCCAGCGGCACCTTCGGCCAGGGCGACAAGCGCGGCCTAGCCGCCCCGGAAACCGCCATCGGTGGCGCAGCCTGTGGTGCGCTGGTGCCGATGCTGACCCTCGGCGTTCCCGGCTCGGGCACCACGGCGGTGATGATCGGCGCGCTGTCGCTGTACAACATCACCCCGGGCCCACTGTTGTTCCAACAACAGCCGGACATCGTCTGGGGCCTGATCGCCTCCCTGTTCATCGCCAACGTCATGCTGGTGATCCTCAACATCCCGATGATCCGCGTCTTCACCCGCATCCTGGCCGTGCCGAACTGGGCGCTGGTGCCGGTCATCGCCATCATCACCGGCATCGGTGTCTACGCGGTGCACGCCACCACGTTCGACCTGTTCCTGATGATCGGTATCGGCATCTTCGGCTACATCCTGCGCAAGCTGGACTTTCCGTTGTCGCCGGTGCTGCTGGGTTTCATCCTCGGCGGCCTGATGGAGCAGAACCTGCGGCGTGCGTTGTCGATCTCCAACGGCGCACTGGAAATCCTCTGGTCGAGCCCGATCACCTTTGGCTGCTGGATCCTGACGGCGATCATGCTGTTCATGCCACTGCTGCGGATCTGGCGTCGCCGCGCAGCCCAACGACGCGCCGTGGCCGATGTCTGAAACGACCTTCAGACAATGGTGGGGAACACCGCTGGTCGGCCTGGCCGGCGGTTATCTGGCCAGCCTGATCGGCTGGCCTTTGCCCTGGATGGTCGGCTCGTTGCTGGCGATCATCCTGGTGCGCTGCCTGACCCCGTGGCAACTGATGGAAATCCCCGGCGGCCGTAAATGCGGCCAATGGGTGGTGGGCATCGGCATCGGCCTGCACTTCACCCCCGTGGTGATGGAACAGGTCCTGGGCCACTTCGGCCTGATCTTCTTCGGCGCGCTGATCACCAGCGTGTCCAGCGTGGTCAGTGTGTGGCTGATGCGCCGCACCGGCGAAGACCGCGCCACCGCTTTCTTCTCCAGCATGCCGGGCGGTTCCGGCGAAATGGTCAACCTTGGCGCTCGGAACGGCGCGGATCTCAGCCGTGTCGCCGCGGGCCAGAGCCTGCGGGTGCTGGTGGTCGTGCTGTGTGTGCCGGCGGCGTTCAAATACCTGCTGGGCGAAGGCGCCCCGGTGCAGCACGCCACCACTGTGGACTGGCTGTGGCTGGCGCTGTTGTTCCCGGCGGGCGCCCTGCTCGCCTGGATCTGGGAGCGCCTGCGTCAACCCAACCCGTGGTTGTTCGGGCCGCTGCTGGTGAGTGCGGCGGTCAGTATCGGTTGGGACCTGCACATCGGCCTGCCCAACGGCGGCAGCCAGATCGGCCAGTGGCTGATCGGCAGCGGCTTGGGTTGTCACTTCAACCGGCAGTTCTTTCGCCGGGCGCCCTCGTTCATGGGGCGCACCCTGATCGGCACGGTGTTGACGATGCTGATCGCCACCCTCGCGGCCCTGGGCCTGAGCACGCTGACCCATCTGGACCTGCGCTCACTGACCCTCGGCATGATGCCCGGCGGCATCGCAGAAATGAGCCTGACGGCGGAGACGCTGCAACTGTCGGTGCCGCTGGTGACGGCGTTGCAGGTGATGCGGCTGTTGTTCGTGTTGTTTCTGGCGGAGCCGTTGTTCAGGTATTGGATGCGACGACCGGGTTCCGCCTGATCGTTCGTGTCGCCCTCATCGCGAGCAGGCTCGCTCCCACATTGATCCGTGCCTGCACCGCAGATCCTCTGTGGGAGCGAGCCTGCTCGCGATGAGGCCCGCATTGCCGAACATTTAAACCGGCGGCAACCGCCAATCGATCGGCGCCTCGCCATGCTGCTCGAGAAACTTGTTCGTCCGGCCAAAATGCCCGCACCCCAGGAAGCCACGATAAGCCGACAGCGGCGATGGGTGGACCGAGGTCAGCACCAGGTGTTTGGTGGCGTCGATCAGCTTCTGCTTGCTCTGGGCATGAGCGCCCCACAGCAGGAACACCAGATTCGGTTGATGCGCGCTGACCACCTCGATGACCCGGTCGGTAAAATGTTGCCAGCCCTTGCCTGCATGAGCGTTGGCATTGGCACGTTCCACGGTCATGGTGGTATTGAGCAGCAACACACCCTGATCGGCCCAGCTTTGCAGGTAGCCGTGGTTGGGGATGTCGATGTTCAGGTCGCGCTTCAATTCCTTGAAGATATTCACCAGCGACGGCGGCGCCGGTACGCCCGGCTGCACCGAAAAGCACAGGCCATGGGCCTGGCCCGGGCCGTGATATGGGTCTTGCCCCAGGATCACCACCTTGACCTTGTCCAGCGGCGTGGAGTTGAGGGCGTTGAAAATCAGCGAGGCCGGTGGGTAAATCTCCTTGCCGGCGGCGTATTCCTGGCGCAGGAATTCGCGCAACTCTGCCATGTAGGGCTGGTCGAACTCGGCACGCAGCGCCTGCTTCCAGCTCGGTTCGAGTTTGATACGGTCGTCAGCAGTCATGATTGCACCCGGTAAAAACAATGGGCGCACCCTAGGAAAGCCTACATGGCTTGTCAATTGATCTGACGCAGAACCGGCACTTTCCCACGCAGCGTTCATACTGAACATTCAATTTCTGATCGAGGTCACGATGAATCTGCACTTCGAAGAACTCACGGGCATCACTGGGGCCCGTATCGGCATTGCCACCCTGGACGCCGAAAAATCCTTGAACGCCTTGTCCCTGCCGATGATCAACGCGTTGCGCGAACGTCTCGATGCCTGGGCCCGGGAACCGCAAGTGGTTTGTGTATTACTGCGAGGCAACGGCGCCAAGGCCTTCTGCGCGGGAGGCGAAGTCCGCAGCCTGGTGGAAGCCTGCCGCGCCCATCCCGGCGAAGTCCCAGCGTTGGCGGCGCAATTCTTTGCGGCGGAATATCGCCTGGACTTCAACTTGCACACCTACCCCAAGCCCTTGGTGTGCTGGGGCCACGGCTATGTGCTCGGCGGCGGCATGGGTTTGCTGCAAGGCGCAAGCACCCGGATCGTCACACCAAGCAGTCGCCTGGCGATGCCGGAAATCAGTATCGGCCTGTACCCGGATGTCGGCGCCAGTTGGTTCCTGTCACGCTTGCCGGGCAAGCTCGGGCTGTTTCTCGGCCTGACCGGCGCCCACATGAACGCCCGGGATGCCATCGACCTGGGCCTGGCCGACCGTTTTTTGCTGGACGAGCAACAAGACGACCTGATCGAGGGCCTGCTGCAGCTCAACTGGCAGGAACAGACCGACATGCAACTCAACAGCCTGCTCAAGGCCTTGCAGCAGGAAGCGCTCGACCGGTTACCCGAAGCCCAATGGCTCCCACGTCGTCGACAAATCGACGAATGGCTGGATGTCAGCGACGTGCGTTGCGCCTGGAAAGCCCTCAGCCTGCTGGTCGACCATGCGGATCCGCTGATCGCCCGGGCCGCCAGGACCATGACCGAAGGCTCACCGCTGACCGCTCATCTGGTCTGGGAGCAGATCGCCCGGGCCCGTCACTTGTCGTTGGCCGGCGTGTTTCGCATGGAATACACCCTGAGCCTCAATTGT